>JARRNM010000008.1:0-28123 GCA_037384945.1 Deltaproteobacteria bacterium | reverse complement strand
TCTTTCCTCTCCAAAATTTCAATAGGAAAGGCAAGGTGATCCGGCAAGCACCATACACGGACTGCTAGGGCAACAATGGAGAAAGTGAGGTGGGGAGCATGGAGGATAGGGACGAACTGTGCATTCCATCCCTTAAACGCCGCTCTTAGCTCCAAAAAGCACAGTACCAGATCTTGGGGCAGATCAGGAGGAAGGAAAGTGAAAATTAAAGCAGGCGAGATGAAGTCCCACTGGAATGGTAGGCGAGGTTCCATTATTATGCTCGAGGTTAAATCCCCGGCGCGGACCCCTGCCTCCGGCGGCAGAAATTCCAATCTTCTCTGTCTTAAGGCAATGGCAAGAGCTGTTAAGCAAGAATAAGGACTTACCTATACTTGCTCTTGGACTCCGCACCTTTCACCTACAAGTCTCCCAATGAAAAAGAGTTAATAGGACCAGTCTCTCAAATGGTAGGAGTCGGAACATCTCTCCACGCGGTTGCCTTCACAACCCGCTTCATATGTACAACTTCACCGGTCTTGACATTTAGGTCGATAAAGCAGACCGGTACTCTTGCGGCATCAAAGGAAAACAACTTTTCTCCTGAGAGATGTCCTTGATCACCATGATCTATTTCGACAAAGACGATCCGCCTGAAAGGGCAGGCTTCGCACTGGAGCGCCGGGTCGTTTATAGCAAGGGGACAGTGATGCCTTCTTGCCATGGCCGGGTCGACCTTGTTCATTGCTGCCATTTGGGCGGAGGGCGAACGCCTGAGATGCACAAAGGGATTCAACACCCAGTCGGCTATGAGGGCAAAGGTGTTATGGTGCTGGTGCAAGTGGAACTCACCACCCGTATCGGCAATCATCCCCTGCATCACGTAGTCCGGTGGCATCACATACCCGAGGTAATCCTTGTCGGCTTCGAGAAAAGAGACATTGGGCTGCGCTTCGGAGCCGGGAAGGAGCTCAGCAAGCGCTTTTTGGCTTAAGGGATCATCTTCCGGAAGAATTGAAACGAGCGTCACATTCCGCCTGGTCTCGATCAGGAGTGAGTTCAGGGTGATTAGCCTTAGGAGAAATCCCGAGCCAATGACCACAACAGGAATACCAATGGTTATGGCGACGTATTTCAGAGCGGTGTTCGGAGCCCATCCCAAAGGCGCCGACAGCAGGGCTTCAACCCGGCGGGGCACAAACATGCCGGTGCGTTCCATATAGCGCCGGTATCCCTCTCCGAACTGGTTGAGCATCCGCCTTTCTTCGTCTTTGGCCAGGAAGTAGTAAAGGATGAACATGAGGGAAAGAGAGGCGAGGACCAGAAATCTAGACCAGAGGATGCTCATCCCGATCCCCCAGAGTCCTAAGGCGAGATACTGCGGGTGCCGAATGATCTTGTACAATCCCTTATCGGCGATACCCCACTTGAATATCTTGCCAAGATAGACCTGAAGGGCGCAAATCGTGAAAGTCACTGCGCCGACAACGAAAAGGACCGAGCCCAAGATACGGATAGCCTTGAGAAAAATGGTCGGCGGCAGGATCATGTGGGGCAGGAAGAAACTGGTGAGCCACGCTGTGGCCGAATACTTTCCCAGCCAGTGAAGCACCGGGTTGAAGACTGAGTAAAAAAAGAAGGCAAAAGGGCTGATCATGATCATGACTTCAAAGGCCATGATAAAAAAGACGATTATGCTTCCCCGTGCCGCGATGTTCCCGAGTTGTTTAAGGTAGGTCCGGTTCCTCATGAGTTCACCTTTTACCACTTACCATTGACGATTGCAACGACTCCCTGTTTGCTTATTTTCTCAGTTGGCATGGTCCGACCACTGACCGTTACTCCCGTGTTTAGCTATACGGTAGAAGCCTATGATTTGCTCCCATTTCACCATAAGCGGATACCATAATCTTGGAGATGTTTCTCACTTTGATCCTCTTTTGCTTATTATAGTCGACCGAGAAATGAAAAAGTTACAGGTTTATCGAAGAATTTTCTCAAAGCGAGTAGACAATAAAGATGGGTTGAATTGAATAAGACACCTGTAATGCAAACGCGCCTGTATCAGAGCAAAAACTTACATAACATCCCATAATCGCCATTTTCGCCTTTGGCGAACATAATACTACATGTCGGGGTGGTCAAAAATTGGCGTGACTGTGCATTAAAAGTATGTAATGCAAACTTCGGTAATGATCGAAACTATCTCCTGAATCATCATCTCTCGAGTTATCTCGGCAATGTCACCAATAGAAGGAGAAGGCCACAGCGACACTGTCAGAATCCTGACCAATCGATTTTTGGCTGCGGATCCCCAGATAACCGACCTTGACACCCAACTGGGGAGTGATCGGATAGCCAAAACTAAAGGTCCAACCCAGGTTTTCCCTACGGTCGTTCTTTTTTTCCCCATTCACGGTAGATTGTCCGCCATAGCCAAAGCCCGCACCCGCTGCTGCCCATAACCCCGGGCGAAAAGTATAAACGAGGTGAGTTTGTAGGGTGTAGAATGGATCGTTTTCCAGCTTGTTTCCATTGTAAAAATCATTGTTGTCCGTGTAAATATAAACTTCGCCGGTTAATTCCATCGACCACTTGCCGCGGTTATGCACCACCCCGAGCTGAGGCCGGAAGGTATATCGGTTCGTGCCGAGATTGATGAGTTTACCATCCTTGTATTCACCGGTCGGAAGTTGCACCACCAACGCCGTTCCGACGATGGTTTCAACATCGACCTTCGCACGGTAGGCCGCAAATTCCTTTCCCTTTAAAGGTGGCGCTCCATACACGTTTATTGCGAATCGCAGAAGCGAGTCTGACAAACCGCCTCGCCTGACGGACTTGGGAACGTCATTGACCAATCCGTGCCAACGTCCCCTTTGGTAGGCTTGAACAAGATCGATTCGAGCGGATTTTTCAAACAGTTCAAAGGTGCGTATATACTTAGCCGCCCAAGTATGCAGCTCCATTTTACCATTCTCTATCCGGAGAACAGGATCGAAGGATATATCCGCTTTGGTATAAGCATAGCCTACGCCGGCAAAATTCGCCCCCATCGGAAGGTGGCTCCATCGCCGGGGCTCCAGGTCCTGCGCTAGGCAGAGGATCGGCAGTGCCCAAATCGAAAAAACACAGAGGCACCACACACAATGATTCTTCAATAGCATCGGAGGAGCACTCAGTTTGACTGGTAATGACTCCCTTTCTACGGCGCCGAGTATAAGAAAAAAGAGTCCTGCAGGTCAACAGTGATGAACGGGAACATGTGGAGGGTTTGGCTTCATATTGTTTTCTTAAAAGGAATAACAGCCAAATGGGAATTACCTTAATTTACCCTCAGCTGGAATCTACCTGGGTACAAGGTATGGAAGTTTTTCAAGGCTGGAGTGGAGGTCACATTACTCCATATTCTTTGCGCTTTTTGTGAAGGGTGAGTTTGGTAATTAATTCCCAGTCGGCTGGCAGCTTCATTCTTGTTGCCCCCGGTAGATTCAAGGGTGTTTAAAAGAGGAATACACCCAAGGCCATGGCCGATGGATACTTTTTATCCACCTGCATACTCTCTGGCAACAGACATGGGTAAAAAGTATCCACTTTGAGGCTCGCCGTCAAGACGGGAGACCCCTTCATCTGGTTTATTGGCATAAAATATTTGTAAATTCAATAGGTTATTTTTATGAAGATTTTCTGGCACGCACCTTGCCATAAGCATAAGCCAAAAGCAAAAAAATCGTAACCAAGCAAAGGAGGTAAGATAATGAGGAAGCTTTTGATCACACTGGGTATTCTGTTCATGGTCGGCATTCTAGCTGCTCCCGTTTTCGCTCACCGTTGGGGTATGGGCGGATATGGAGCTTACGGCGGTCCCGGCAACGGACCTCGCTGGCTGGGAGGGGGGAATTTGACCGACAGTCAGCAGGCAGAGATGAACAAGTTGCAGGAGAACTTCGTCAATGACACGGCCAAGCTGAGAGAGCAAATCTGGAACAAGTCTTCTGAACTCGACAGTGTCTTGAATTCAGAGACCCCGGATGCCAACAGGGTCAAGACCCTGCAAAAGGAGATCAGCGATCTTCAGGCGAAAATGGCCGATAAGCGGGTAGAATTTGAGCTCCAAGCCCGGAAGATAGCGCCCAATGCGCGGGTTGGTCGAGGCTACGGCAGAGGCTACGGCATGGGCTACGGTATGGGCCAGCATTACGGACCCTACGGCCACCGTGGGCCGCAATACGGTCAGGGCTACGGCCCCTGCTGGCAATAAACTGCAGCGATCCAATAATAACCGCACAAACTATCCCTCTCCTTGAAAAGAGGAGAGGGATAGTTTTTTGGCGACCTCTCAGACGCGGTGGCCGTACTCTTGGTCCAACAGCTCGATGACCTCGGGTACGGTATGACCCTCAGCAAGTTTGGTGCGAATGAAATTTTTTTCCTCCAGCGCTCCCTTGGGCATCTCGCATTGGCACTCTGCCAGAGGCAACTCGCCACAACCCCCACAGGCGCATTTAAAATTCACTGCCACCTGAAGGACCTGGTCCTCGGCAGAATTTGTAGGTAGCGTGGTAGCTGTGGGTACCACAGTCTTAGGCTGGATGGTGATTGGCTGGCCCGGTGCCGACTGGATTGGTGTGATTGCTCTTGAGTTCTCACGGTGCGAAAACATGGTTTTCGCCGACACGCCAATCAGTAAAACCACGGCAACGATAGTGGTGATCATCCAGATATTAGTCGTTTTTTGCTGAACAGGTTGATGCTTTATCTGTTGTGGTCGTCTTTTTTTCTTTTTTGCCATTTTTTTCACTCCAATCTTGAGTAAAGAATATTGCCAGGTGGGCGATGCCCGCCCTGCATTTTCCATCACGCCGTTAGACCAATGCTTCGACACGCCAGATTTTCTTCTGCTCCGTTGAGCAAAATATCTTCCACCAAGAGACCGTCAGAGATCCGCAACAATCTTCGTGCGTAACCGGCACACTCAGGGCTGTGGGTCACCATGACGATGGTCATTCCGTCTTGGTTGAGGCTACGGAAAAGATCCATTACCTCTCGAGTAGTTTTGCTGTCGAGGTTTCCCGATGGTTCGTCTGCCAGGAGAATTGGTGGTTCATTGACAATGGCCCGGGCAATGGCAACGCGTTCCTGTTCCCCACCAGATACTTGGCTAGGTAGGCGGTGAGCCTTGCGATCAAGGCCTACCCTCGACAGAGCATCCTCCGCCATGGACCGCTTGGTTCTGCCATTGGTCTTGACCGTTACCAGGGGAAGCATGACATTCTCCAGGAGGGTGAGGTAGGAGATAAGGTGGAAACTCTGGAAGACAAAGCCCAAGAATTCCCGGCGAAAATCGGCTCTTTGATCCTGTCCCAGCTCGTAGACCTCGAGTCCATCCACCGAGTATTGGCCCGAGGTGGGGGTGTTCAGGGCTCCCATCATGGATAAAAGGGTGGATTTCCCCGATCCCGACTCCCCCATCACCGCTACAAACTCACCCATTTGAATGTGGAAGCTCATGCCTCCCACGGCCGTAACCGCGGCATCACCAGTGCCGTATTGCTTAATTAGATTTTCCGCTTGAATGTAACTCATAGCCTTCCTTCCACGTAGCCCGAATGAATCACGAATGGGCTGCTGCGACCGTGGATCAGGCTGTCCTTCCGGTCGTCCTCGGGTGTTGGACCCTGCGACGTACTTTTCAAGTACGCCTCGGATCCAACCCCCTGCGATTGCCCGGTGGCACACCCTTCTCCACGGTCTCGCGACGTCAATTCGCGAAACATCCGAGCTACAAAGTCCGCAGTGCGTCAGAGGGGTCGATCCGGGCCGCCAGCAGAGCCGGGTACGCACTTGAGAGCAGACCCATGATTACGGCCGCAGCAAATGCCCCACCTGCCAGGAGCGGGTCGAAAAGCACCGCTATACCGTTGCCTCCAGTGAAAAGGGGAAGGGCGATCTTGGTGGAACCGAAACCCAAAAGGTATCCTAGAACACCAGCCGCGGCGGAGATTATCGCCGCTTCCAGGAGGACTATCCGGATCACGTGGCTCCTGCGAAACCCCATTGCCCGGAAAATGCCGATCTCGGCGGTCCGCTCTCGCACGCTTCCCATCATGGTCACCAGCACCACAAGACTGCCCACCAACACCAACACAGCCGCGACCCCATAGGAGAATTTTCTGAAATGGTCCAGAGTTTCCATGCGGCCCTTTACCACCTGTTGAATTGCCATAACTTTGGTGTCAGGAAGGGCCGTGGATATCTGACTGACCATTGCTTCAATGGGACAGGCAGTGCAAAGGGCTGCCACTTCTACCATGGAGACCCGCCCTTCCTTATGGAGAAGAGCCTGAGCCGTATTAAGGGGGGCGAAGACAAGGTGGTCATCTTGAGAACCGGTGGGTGCCAGTAAGCCGGATACCTGGAGGTCACTGCCGTCAACCTTGAAGTGATCTCCAGATTTCAGCCCTAAAACGGTAGCTGCTTCGGATCCCAGGAGGACATCACGATCGCTTGGAACGGTGCCTGTTACTTGCCACCAGGGCTTCAAGATCTTTGTGGCCTGAAAGTCGACCCCGGCAAGGAGCACCTTGCGGTTTTGCACCTCAATAGCACCAAGAACCGTGGGGCCCATTGCTGCCACATTGGCGGCGTTCTTGATGGCTTTGATCCTGTAGAGATCACCCTGGTGAATTTCCTGCATTTCAAAAGAGACGCCTCCCAAGGAAAGCCCCCCGTAAGTGAGGGGGAGATTTTCCGTTCTCGGCAGTATGAGAATGTTGGCGCCGTACTCCTCAAGCTTCTTCTGGATGTCCCGGTTCATCGCTTCAATCAGGCCCAGAAGGGCAACCGCCGTAGAAACGGCTATGATTAGCCCGGCGAGAACGAAACCAGCCTTGGCTTTACGACGCCTGATGTTGCGCAGAGCAATGTCTTTGAGTGTCATGCTCAGCTCCTCCTGGCAAGGTCAAAGTACTGGCTCCCCTGGACTATGTCGGCAATCTTTATAACTAGCTTGTCGCCGACAATCGTCCGCTTCAGAGGTGCCGGGTTGCAGCCACCTTTTATCTCATTGACCTTAACGGAGGCGAATCGCTGGCCGCAGTTGCGACATACCATGAAGTCACCATCCTGGTAATACCCCTTGCCTTCGCGCCAGCATACGTCGCAAGCGTCATAGGCCGCCCTGACTATCCCGTCCGAGCTCCTGAGGATGAAAAAACGGACAGTGACGCCGTTGCCGATGGGATATTGAAAATATTGGGCGTTGCCATCAGCGAAAGCTTGCACCGGGAAGGAGACTTCGCTGGCCGTGACCTCAGGTTGAATGGAAGGTGTCCGAGCCTGGGATTTGCGGTTAAAGCCGGTCTGAGACAGGTAAAAGGCCAGCCCTCCTATTACCACCACCGCCACAACGGCTAAGGTTCGCAGGGGTGATTGGCTCTTTTTTTCCGTCTTGAGGATGGCTTCCTTTTTGGCAGCACTCCTTTGCGCCACATCTTTTTTCTCCTTGTTCTTACTCATAACAGACTCCTTGAAAATGGTATTTTGAGATCAAAAAAATGTTTTAGCCTTTTTAACCAAAGCAGGGAGATCACAACGATGACGCCTGCACTGAATTAGCCCTTTTGGGTTCTTTATGAATTTGCTTGGCTGACGCCTGACCAGTCAGCAGCGGTTTTGAGCCACGACCGGTCAACGGTCAGCGCCAATAGAAATGAATCGGTGGGAGTGAAAGGTCAGGATCAAACCAACAAAGTTTCGGTGAGAAGATAGAGAGGCACTCCTGGCGCCTTTATTTGGAAACTCCTTCTGGCGGCCAAAAGGAGAGCGGATTGAGACAGGATGAGCTTGTCGTTTGAAGATGCAGCAATCTTCAGGGTGGCAGGTCTTACCTCGGGGACCACAGCGGCAGGAGCATGGTCTTTCACATCTGAGGTCGATTCGAGCTTACGGGGGCAAGGAACTGCTTGGAGCTCAGAGCAACAATCAGCAACGAGATCGGCAGGTCGAACCTTGACTTTGCTCTGAGACCCTGGTTGTAGGCAGCAATCAGCAGTGCACCTGGGATTGGCAGGTGCAAGACCTCCGGTGAGCATGGAGATTGCGATTACCAGTGTTATTATCTTCCCTAATGATTGGCGCAGCAACGAGGTTACTCTCCTGGATTTTTATTGCCTACAATTTTAATCGGAAACAAACTGAAAGGCAACATTTCTGACTCTTATCCTAAAAAAATCTTTTGGACCGTGACTAGAGGGCGAAGATCACCAAGCAGACACGCAAGTCACCCTTATCAATGAAAGGTTTTGTGGTCTTTGTTGCCTTTGTGGTAAAAACTTCAGTTGTCAGACCTTACCCGAGTGGGTGATATAGGGGTAGATGAGGAGGGTTAGTCATGGACTTTCTAGAGTTGGCAAGAAAAAGGTACAGCGTACGATCTTACAAAAATAATCCAGTGGAAAAAAGAAAGCTGGAGCGAATTCTCGAAGCTGCGCGGATGGCGCCAACAGCGGTAAATATCCAGCCTTTCCAATTGCTGGTTATTCACACGGCGGGTCGGGAAAGGGAGTTGTTGCAGATTTATAATAAAAAATGGTTTGTGCAGTCCCCAATGGTCATCTGCGCTTGCGGTATTCCCGGCAAAAGTTGGGTGAGGAATGACGGGAAGAATTACAACTACGTTGATGTGGCCATTGTCATGGATCATTTGATCCTGGCTGCTACCGCTGAAGGTCTTGGAACGTGCTGGATCGGGGCCTTTAATCCTGTGGCGGCAAAGGAGCTTTTGAGCTTACCTGCAGGGGTCGAACCGATCGCCTTCACTCCCCTGGGCTATGCAGCCGATAAAGCCCCCGCCAAGAAGAGAAAGCCGCTGTCGGAACTGGTAAGATATGAGAGATGGTAGGGTCAAGCAGACAGCGGGCAGTGGTAAAGAGCATGGACCGTGGGGCATAGGGCATGGAGTAAGATTATTTCGGATTTCGAATTTCTCCAACGCCTATCAGGTTAACTCCGCAGGCTTTAGATGCTAGATTGGGGTATATACTAATACTGACTAACCACAGAGACACGGAGAGCACCGAGAGAACTATATTTTTAGCCCGATCGGGAGACGGCGATCGGGCTAAAGATCGCAGCCCTGCGGGCACGATCTAGTAACCCAGTGGCTTCGTGTCAACGGTTTGAGCCAGGCTAAAGAGCTTTCGCCGCAGGCGGAGGCTCCTTTCTACGGCCGTCGTCTCTCGGCCGGAGAAAGAATAGCGTCCTCTGTGTCCTCTGTGACTCTGTGGTGAATCTTCGATCAGGCCTCCTCAGGCGTTCATAATGCGGAGCAAAGTCAATAGGAGTATATTCGAATATTGGCTTTGGGGAAAGCAAACTAGTTCGTTGAATATGATCGTTTTCGCTTCTCATGCCCATTATTCCACTATTCCATCATTCCGCAGACGTCTCAACCCTCTGGACTCCGCAGAAATCCTTTGCCATGAAAAAAGGACTGAAATTTCGGGCTAACCCTGAACTTTCCTATTCACCTGTATATCAAGAGCCTTGAGTCGTTTCCACAGGGTAACCCTGCTGATTCCGAGGATTTCCGCCGCCTTGGATTGGTTCCCGCCGGTGGCTTCTAGGGCCTCCAGAATCCGCTTTTTCTCCTCATCTCCCCTTGGTCTCTGCGCCACCCTTCGCTTTGGTGTCACCCGGGACTGCTCCCCGGTTACCCTGGCGGGAAGATGGTTTGGCATGATCTCGCCTTGGTGGCAGAGAACAAAGGAGTATTCGATGACATTTATTAGTTCGCGGACATTACCGGGCCAGTCGTAGTCAAACAGCAGGTCTAACGCCTCTTTGCTCATCCCGGTAATGGGCTTATCGGTCTTCAACCGGATTCTGTTGATGAAGGTTTCCACCAACAAGGGAATGTCCTCCCGTCGCTCCTGCAGAGGTGGGAGAATAATGGGAATCACCCCAATGCGGTAATAGAGGTCCTGGCGAAAACGGCCCTGTTCCATGAGTCTATTCAGATCTTTGTTGGTGGCGGCTAAGATGCGGACATCTATTTTAAGGGGGCGGTGGTCGCCAACCTTTTCGATTTCCTTTTCCTGGAGCACTCTCAAAAGCTTGACCTGGGTAGAAAGGGGTAAGTCACCGATTTCATCTAAAAAGATGTCGCCGCCGTTGGCTGCCTCAAATCTTCCCATCCGGGTGCGATCTGCTCCGGTAAAAGCTCCCTTTACATGACCGAAGAGTTCGCTTTCAAGAAGAGACTCACTTAGAGCTGCACAGTTTACCTTAATATAAGGACCCCTTCGCCTAATTCCCAGTTTATGAATAGCCGAGGACACCAGTTCCTTGCCTGTGCCGCTGTCTCCATAAATAATAACGGGGGCCTCGGATTGGGATGCACTAGAGATTAAATCAAAGACCTGGCGCATGGCTGGAGATTTTCCGAGAATACCGTGGAAGCCGTCATCGCCGCTCAATTCGCGTCGTAACCGGGAAATTACCTGTTCTTGAGTTACCACTTCAGTTAGGTCGGTCAGGGTCTCCACTCCTCCAATCACCCTACCATCGCTATCTTTCAAAACAGCTGCATTCTTGTGTACAAAAAGGGGCTTTCCGTCCTTTTTCCGCAGCATGCACTTGCGGCGACTTACATGGCCCTCCTTGAACAGGGCGCAGTATTTGTCATGCCCCTCAGCCCTGGTTCCAAAGCAGGCGTCACAGTCCAGTATGGCGCAAGGCTGACCAACAAGCTCATCCTTGCTATAGCCGGTAATCGTCTCCATGGCTTTGTTGATGGAGATAATCACCCCTTCAGGATCCACCACCATCAAACCATCCATCATGGTGTCGATCACTGTCTCCAAGTAGTTGCTGTACTCCTCATCTAGCATACTAGGCCTCTTCCGTCGTCCCCTTATCTCTTCACCACGGCTGTTAATTCTTAACATAATATTAACAGATGTTAAGTCTAAATCATTTACAGTTAACAATCAACAGATTCTGGAAGATAAATTTTTTTATGTGATATCAAATATATATAAAAGCAGAAGAGACCTGAGACGGTTGGCATCTATCTTGCGCAGGAAAAGGAGAGGCTCACGTAAGTGGGTATCGAACCGGAGTACATGGTGGAGAAAAAAGCCCAAATTGATAAGGTCTTGGATGTTCGCGGTTTTAGCTGCCCTTGGTGCATACTCAAAACAAAAAGTATACTCAGTCAAATGGAGCCGGGAAAGTTGCTCGAGGTGCTCGCCAGCGATCCGCAGATCATTAAAGATCTTCCCAGTGTTTTGAAGCAAAGAGATGATCTAATTATACGGGTGGATAAGGACAGAAAAGGCTATCGGCTCTATGTGCGCCGGGGCGAGCAAGAGGTCAAGGGCGCAAGAAATAAGGTGAAACCTTTAAACACATGTCTAAGGAGGTAAGTCATGACAGAAATGGATCTCAGTGCAATAGAGGCAGCAAGTGTAGTGGATGCCCGTGGGAGCGCCTGCCCCGGTCCTCTGCTGGAGGCCAAGAAAGGCATAGGAAAGGTCAAGGTGGGAGAGATTCTTGAAATACTCTCCAACGATAGCGCCACCAAGAATGACATTCCGGTCTGGGCCAATAAGGTAGGGCATGAACCTCTTGGTCATCTGGAAGCAGACGGCTACGATCGTATCTTTGTCAGGCGAAATAAATAACCATCCATAACCCTGGGGGGTGAGTTCTCGATCCCTCGGTGCTGTTGTGTATGGTTATTTCTCTGAGGAAGGTCTCCTGGAGTAATGGAGTAGTGGAGTACTGGAGTGAGGAGAGAATGGTGGAGCAAAGTAATCAGCAAAAAATACTGATCCTGGCCACAGAAACCTGTGCCTATCCGGGTGCAAACGCGGTGGGGCAGGCTCACATGACCTACCCCACCAATACGTACATTCTCAGGGTGCGCTCACCAGTGCTCTTTCCCGAACAGTTTTACCTTGACTGTTTCGCCAAGGGTATAGGCGGCATCATCATCATGTCATGTGGAGAGGAGTGCCCCTATGAGGGTGCTTATCACGCCTTGGCGGCCAGGATCGACAGGGTCTATAAGATGATGAAAGAGAAAGAGCTCGACCTAAGGAGACTTCGACTCACCGCCATTTGCACCGTGTGCACCCGGGCATTCGTGAAAGAAGTCAAGGACATGAACCAAATCCTTGCTGAATTGGGCCCTCCCGGTTCCGAACAGGCGGCCTGAGGGATAATGTCAGTAGTCAGTGGTCCGTAGTCCGTTGGAGGAAAAGGCACAGAGCAAGGAGCGTAGAGACAGAGGACAGCATGACGACGCGGCGAGGGGGTGACGTGGAGAGGCGGTGATAAACCGTTGAAACCGTAGAAATCGTAGAAGTCGTATAACAAATAACTGATAACGAATAACGCAAGACCAGAGGACAGATGACGGATTTTTTAAAATACTGAATATCGAACAGCAGAACAAGGAACCGCAGAGTGATGAAGTAATTACTTCGACATTCGAAATTCCTTGTTCGATATTCTGCGGTTCATATTGGTAGGGAAACTAAAATGTCAAAAATATTAGAATTCGATTCTCTAGTGATTGGCGGAGGTATAGCCGGGCTGCAGGCTGCCTTGGACCTGGCTGATCAGGACTTCAAAGTGGCCATAGTGGAAAAGGATGCTTCCATTGGTGGTAAAATGATCCGACTATCCAAGGTATTTCCTACCCTCGATTGCTCAAGCTGTATTACCACACCCAAGATGGCTGCAGCCGCTCACCATGAAAACATTACCATCTTCACTTACTGTGAGCTGCAATCTCTTGAGAAAAACGGGAATAGTATGGCCGCAAGAGTGAGGCAGAAACCTCGGTTTGTGGATGAGACAAAATGCATAGGCTGCAGACAGTGTGAATATGACTGTCCTATCTACGTGCCCGATGCGGACCAGGGAGGTTTCTCGGCCCGGAAAGCGATCTACATTCCTTTCTCGAACGCCATTCCACAGATTGCCTTGCTGGATGAGGAAAACTGCACCCTCTGTGGCAAATGTGAAAAGGTGTGTCCCACCAAAGCGGTGGATTATTTTCAGAAGCCGGAGGAGTTCAGCGTCGAGGCTAAGACCGCTATCCTGGCTACAGGTTTCGAGATAACTCCCGCCGAGAACAAGCACCAGTATGGTGAGGGTAAGATCCCCAACGTGATAACCGCTTTGCAGATGGAAAGGCTGTTAGCACCGCATGGCCCATATAACCGGGTTCTGCGCCCGTCTGACGGCATGGAGCCAGATTCCATTGCCTATATTCAATGTGCTGGCTCGCGGGACAAGAGCATGGGAATCTCTTATTGTTCGCGGGTCTGTTGCATGTACGCTATCAAACAGGCCATGCTCCTATCAGGTGCCCTGCCGCTGGCAGACATAACCATTTATTACATGGACATACGGGCCTTCGGCAAAGGCTATGAGGAGTTCTATCAAAACGCTGTAGCAATGGGAATAGAGTTTGTTAAGGGAAAGGTGGCCAATATAAGCGAAGGAGACAATGGGGGAGTAAAAGTCCAATACGAGTCCCAAGAAAATGGGACCGGTGTTACCGCGGCAGAGCATGACTTGGTGGTATTGTCTTTGGGTATGGTCGCCGGCTGGAATCCCGAGGGTCGATGTGCTGTGACAACTGCATCTGATGGTTTTATCAAGACAATCAAGCCCAAATCTTCCCCAAGCCAGACCGACATGGAAGGAGTGTTTGTGGCCGGAGCTGCTGCTGGTCCGAAAGATATTGTGGACACCATCGCTGAAGCTGGGGCTGCGGCTATGGAGGCTACCAAGTACCTGACGGCTAAGAGCTCCGCCAGGAAGGCCGTGGCCTAGAGTCAATAACTTGACGATTTCGGAGATTCACCGATGGCAAATACAAGAAAAGAGATCGAGATGGAAGGGGAACCTAAGATAGGGGTTTACGTTTGCCAATGCGGCGGCAACATTTCAGACCATGTTGATGTAGAGAAAGTATGCGAACGGGCGAGCAAGATCCCCGGCGTGGTGGTGGCTCGGGAGAACATGTTCATGTGCTCCGACCCGGGCCAAGATCTTATTATCGAAGATCTCAAGAGCGGGACGGTTGACCGGGTTGTAGTGGCATCTTGTGCCCCAGACCTCCACGAGTTGACCTTTCGCAACGCCGTGTCTCGAGCGGGGAAAAATCCCTATATGTACGAACATGCCAATATTCGCGAACAGGTGAGCTGGGTGCATCATGGTGATGGAGCAACTGAGAAGGCAAGCCGGCTGGTGGCAGCGGCCACTGCCAAAGCAAAGCATATCCAGCCCCTTGACCCAATTCGGGTAGAGGCCAAACAGCATGCGGTGGTAATCGGGGGTGGCATTTCGGGTATGAGGGCCGCGAAGGATCTAGCGGAGCGCGGGATCAGAATAACCTTGCTGGAGAAATCGCCTTTTCTCGGTGGCAGGGCGGCTCAGCTGGATCGTTTAGCGCCAACCGGGGAGAAAGCCTCTGATCTCATTACGGAGCTTACCGGGGAGGTTTTGAATCATCCGGCGATCGCGGTTTACACCAATGCGGAGGTGACGAATTCTGAGGGTTACGTGGGGAATTTCAGGTTGCAGTTCCAAAGGCGGCCTCCAGATTCAGCAGAAGATCTCGATAAGATTAAAGAAATGGTTGAATCAGGTACAGAATTTGGAGAGTTTATTCCGCTTGTAGGAATCTGTCCGGTGGAAGTGGTTGAAAAAATTGAGGAATATACCATCGAAGCCGGGGTAATTTTGCTGGCAACGGGTTTCAAGCCTTATAGTCCCCGGAAAGGCGAATACGGCTTCGGGGAATTCAAGGAAGTGGTAACACTTCCAGAATTTATAAAACTCATGGCGAAAAGCCGGAGAAACGGCGGGGTACTAGAAATCAACGGCAAGGAAATCAAGAGTGTTGCCATGATTCATTGTGTCGGCAGTAGGCAGATTCCAGGTGTTCATGAGGAGGATGAAACAGGCCACCTTAACGAATACTGTTCTCGGACCTGCTGTTCTGCCACATTGCAAGCCGCCAATACTGTGCGAGATGCTTATCCGGGAACGCGGGTTTTTGACTTTTATCGCGACATGAGGACTTACGGCCGAGGCCAAGAGGAGTTGTATGAGCGGGCTTCCAAAAACAGGGTTCTGTTCCTCCGTTATGAACCGGTGGCAGCTCCAGTTGTGCAGAGAAACAATGGTTCCAATGGTTATCCCCTCTCGGTCAAAGTAAATGACACCCTGACCTTTGGCGAGGAAGTAGAGGTACCTGTGGATCTGGTGGTTCTGGCAGTGGGAATGGAACCGAACAACGTTTCTAATCTGGTGGAAATGATGAAACTGCCAGTGGGTGCCGATCGGTTTCTCCTGGAAGTCCATCCGAAGCTGCGTCCGGTTGAAGTGTCAGTGGCGGGCATTTTACTGGCAGGGACATGCCAGTCACCTATGGACACAGGTGAAGCTTGCAATGGTGCTTCCAGCGCTGCAGTTAAGGCTTCTTCTCTGCTAGGCCGCGGCTATGTGGAACTGGATCCCTTTGTGGCGGAGGTGGATCTGGAAAAATGTACGGGAACCGGAGCCTGCGTGGAGGCATGTCTGAGAGAAGAACCCCTTACCCTGGTGGAGATGGAGTTGGACGGTGAAAAAGTCCAGCGGGCAGAGGTAAACCCGGCCCTGTGCAACGGCTGTGGCGCCTGTGTGGCGGTTTGTCCGGAAAACGCCATCAATGTCAAAGGGTGGACGCTCAGGCAGTATGAGGCCATGGTGGATATGGTTGTTGCGGATGACATCGCGGTTGGATGATGTTTTGGGCAGCGTCTCTAAAGCAGGGTTTGGCGGCTGCCGTAGGGGGAAGATCAATGGCTGAAGTAAGCGAAGAAAATAGCGCCAGGAAAGAGAAGATGAAAAAACTCCGTGAGCACAGAAAAGCAAAAATCGAGGTGGCCAAAACTCGAATGAAGGAGCAACGGAAAAAAATCAAGGCCATCAAAGAGCAGCTCAAGGACAGCCCACTGACGGTGCCAGAGATTGCCGCGGCCACTGAAATTGAACCTTCTCATGTCCTTTGGTTTATTGCGGCCCTGAAGAAATACGGCCAGATCATTGAAGGTGAAAAGGACGGCAGCTACTTTAAATTTAGACTGGCGGAGAAGACTTCAGAAGGGATTACGCCAGAGTGATAGATTTATTTCTCTAAAGGAGAATCGACAATGGCAAGAGTAGACTTGGAATTTGCCGAGCAGTTGGAGCACTTTGGAGTAGATACTGCCTCAGAATGCTTTAATTGTGGAACCTGTGCGGCGATCTGTCCGCTTATATATGAACATTTCCCGAGAAAGATCATCCGATACGCTCAGTTGGGCGCCAAGGATGTGATACTCCGGGAGGCGGATGAACTGTGGCGTTGCCTTCATTGTGGTCTTTGCACTTACACCTGTCCGAGAGAGGCTAATCCCGGTGAACTTATTCTGGGACTAAGGCGATACGTTATCGCCAACTGGAGGGGGACTGCTCATGTATAAACCTAAGGATATTATTGAACTGATCGCTGACAACGTCAAGAAAACGGGAAATCCCTTTGGCGCACCTGGTAAGGTGATCAACGGCTGGTGGAAAAATATCCCCTTGCCTCGAGAAGGTGACGGGCTGCTCTTTACTGGTCTAATGTATCAATCCGTACCTTTTATTGAAAAGACAACCACATACCTTGAACGTTACGAAGATACAGCTCTGATAAACTACGTGAAGTATGGCAGGTTTGTGCCTAAATTTCTGGTGGGCTGGGGATTCGCTTTACTCGCTTCCAGGGAAGAGAAAAATAAATTCAATGGAATGCTGCACAGCATTGTGGAGGTTCTGAAGAAGTCGAAGGTCGATTTCTACTATAGACCAGAATTGGACAATTATAGCGGCATTTTACTTTACGACCTTGGGGATCTCGACGGGTTTATAAAGCACGCTAGGTCAGTGGTGAGTAAGCTCAAAGAAAAGGGGGTCAAAAAACTTATAACAGTGGACCCTCACACTACCTATGCTCTGAAGGTCCTCTACCCAAAATACACGGGTCAAACTTTCAACGTAAAGACCTATTTCGAATTAGTCAATTTGAACAACGGGAGCAACGGTACTAAACAGGTTACCCTTCACGATCCATGCATGTATGGAAGATATCTAGAGATGTCGGATGTTCCCAAGAAAGTCTTGGAAAACCTGGGCATCGAATGCGTGGCAGTTCGGAACTCCGGCCCCTTCACCAATTGCTGCGGTGGTCCAGCCGAGTCCGTGTCTCCCAAGCTCTCTAGAGAACTGGTTGACAGAAGGATCGAAGAACTGCAGTCCACCGGTGCTCCCGTGGTGGCAATGTGCCCAATATGCATGGCAAATCTAGCAAAGGGAGGTGTGGAGGTAGAGGATTTGTCAACCCTCATAGCCCGGTGTGCCTAGCGCTTACCTTGGAGTTCGCAGACAGTAAACCCAAGGTGGTAGAGGTTTTGAACTACAAAATGAAGGATTGACTTACATTACTATCAAAAGAAGGGAGAATGAAATGGCAGAAAATGAAAAGATCGTTTACATCGTAACCCACGGTGGAGAGGACCCGGAAAGAGCCAGCTTGCCTTTCGTACTGGCGAATGCGGCTCAGGTAATGGACGTCGAGGCGGTGGTGGCTCTGCAAGGAACTGCGGTATTTCTGGCCACTGATCATTGCCTTGACCACGTTTTTGCCGCGGGGCTGCCACCACTCAGAACGCTTGTGGACAGTTTCCTCGAGGCCGGCGGCAGGCTTCTGGTCTGCACTCCCTGCATCAAAGAACGGCAAATCAAGGAATCTCAATTGTTCGAAGGGGCAATTCCAGTCGCGGCAGCCACTCTGACTCAAGAGATTCTCAGCGCGAACTCGACTCTGGTCTATTAGGGTGATTTGGAGGAAGCAGGCAGTTTTTTGTTTCAGATTCTGCGGTTAGTCTAATTGGATGGAGTATTTTTTTATCCTCTTCCATAATGTGGTGCGGCTAATTCCCAACATAGAGGCAGCCTTGTTTCTGTTGCTGCCAGACTTGGCAAGAGCCTCTATAATTCTCTCCCTCTGGCCGGCGGCGCTGAGTTGCCATTCCGTCTGGGGGAGAGGGAGCCGACGTGAGGGCTTGAGGTTCAGTTGCTCGGGGAGATGGTGAGGCATAATTTCCCCCTCTTGGCAGAGGACGAAGGCATATTCAATGATATTTAGCAGTTCGCGTATATTGCCAGGCCAATCATAGTTGATAAGCAAGTCCAACGCCTCTTTGCTCATGGCGCTGATAGGCTTGTCAGTCTTGAGGCGAATCCGGTTAATGAAGGCCTCCACCAATAAAGGAATATCTTCCCATCGCTCCCTCAAGGCTGGCAAGTGGATGGGAATAACCCCTATACGATAATAGAGGTCATCGCGGAAGCGCCCTTCCTCCATGAGTAGATTCAGATCCTTGTTGGTTGCAGCAAGAATTCGAACGTTAATGGTGATGGGGTGGTGGTCCCCTACCTTTTCGATCTCTTTTTCTTGTAAGACCCTTAAGAGTTTGACCTGGGTAGACAGGGGCAGATCGCCAATTTCATCCAAAAAAATGTCACCACCATTGGCCGCTTCAAACCTTCCCACCCTGGTGCGGTCCGCACCGGTGAAGGCGCCTTTTACGTGACCAAACAATTCGCTTTCCAGCAAGGACTCACTGAGCGCAGCACAGTTCACCGTAATAAAGGGGCCCTTCCGCCGTGAGCCAAGTTTATGGATGACCGAGGCCACTAGCTCCTTGCCGGTACCGCTCTCTCCATAAATAATGACCGGCGCCTCGGACTGAGCTGCACTGGAGATAAGGTCGAATACCTTACGCGTGGCCGGCGATTTTCCCAGGATGCCGTGGAATCCGTCTTCGCCGCTCAGCTCCCGGCGCAAACGAGAAATGAGCTGTTGTTGTGTCACCACTTCGCTGAGATCGGTGAAGGTCCCAATGCCGCCAATGATCCTGCCAGCACTGTCTTTGAGGAGAACCGCATTTTTATACACGTGGGTCAAGGTGCTATCTTTCTTTCTTAAGTTGCACTTGTGCCGCTTGATCCGTCCTTCCTTGAAGAGGGCGCAATACTTGTCCTCCCCCCCTGCCCGGACGCTCGGACAAACATCACATTCGAGCAGCCTACAAGACTGACCCAAAAGCTCATATTTGCTATATCCGCTGATTTGTTCCAAGGCACGGTTGACGGCAACGATGACTCCTTGAGGGTTAACAATCATCAGGCCGTCTGATAGGGAATCTATGACCGTGTGCCAGTAATGGTTGTAATCTTTCTCAAGCATTTTCTCTTGGGCCTATGTAGCCGTTCAAAGACTGTACGGACTCCCCATGATCCCCCATACCCTCCTCCATTGGTCTTTCTGTTAACGTTAACCATGAACGATAATGAACAATTTTTAACATATATTATTTTGAGCAAAGGATCAACCCATAAGAATTCACGTAATATTTAGATGTATTTTCAGGTATTTATCTAATCGATTCCAAAGTTCTTCATCCTGGCATCTTCTTTGCTCAACTACAGAGCACTATCCCCAAGACTTTTGACCAACACTGCGGTGGAGTGAAGCGAAAAAAATGAGAACCGACAGAATACTTGACGTGCGTGGTTGTAGTTGTCCATGGTGCTGTCTCAAAGCAATGAGCATCCTCAAGCTCTTGAAACCAGGGCAGATTCTTGAAGTGCTAGCCACCGATCCGCTCACATTGAAGGATCTTCCTCATATACTAGCACAGAGGGGAGACAAGTTGATCGGCGTAGACAAACAGCCTGACTTCTTCAGGATGTTCCTCCGCCGGGGGCGAGACATTGAGAGTGCCTGGCTGGGCACGTAAAGGTGATGGAACCACAAGAAATAACATTTTGTCGACCTGACCACCAAACTGGCTTTTGGCAGTGGCAACTTACCAAAGCGCTAAGAGAGCAATGGTTCCTGGTTATCATGATAGTTTCGGTGCTCACAAGCCAGGCATTGATAACAATCGTCTCCCCATGGCCGCTGAAGATCATCTTTGATAGCTTAGTGCCGGATGTACCACTATCCAAATTTGCCAAACGGCTCATTCCCGCGGCTTGGGCGGTCGACAAGACGACACTGCTCACCACCGTCATTATTGCCCTGGCACTAATGGCCTTGCTGGAGGGCGTTTTTCTGTTGGTGCAAAACTACGCCGTCACCACTCTCTACCAAAGGGTGACTCTCAAGCTCCGGTTGAGACTTTTCTCGCACCTCTTGGAGCTGCCAATGATTTTCTACCAGAAGATCAAACCCGGTGAAATCATCTCCCGCCTCAGTACCGACACGGTCAATATCCAGCATCTTGTGGAAGCGACTATCATTCTTGCGGCCCGCAGCGCTCCCACCATCCTGGGGATCTCCATTGTGATGTTCTGGGTGGACTGGCGATTTGCCCTGGTGGCACTAAGTGTAATGCCGGTATTAACCTTGTTGACCCATCTTTTCTCTAATCGCATCCGGCAAGCAAGTCGCAGACAACGTCAAAAAGAGAGTGATATAACCAACATCGCCGAATCTGCTGTACACACCTACAAATGTGTATCTCTGCTTGGCTTGCAGGAAAAAGAGGTCAAACGGCTGGCAATGGAAGGCAGTGAGTCCATGGCAGCAGCCGTGAGTGCCGGCGCCTGGCAAGGTTGGTATGCCTCCACCGCCAATGTTCTTCTTGCCCTGGGCACGGCGATTTTAATTCTGATAGGTGTCTACCGCATCTGGTCCGGGGCCATCAGCCTGGGTGAGTTAGTGGTCTTTATGATTTATCTGCGGGCGCTCTATAAGCCTTTGCGGGAATTTACCAAATTCTTTTCCAAGCTGGCTAAATCCCTGGCGTGTAACGACCGGATTGAAGAGATCATGGCTTTGGAGCCCTGTCTTTTGGGGGTATGGGACCTGGATAAAGCCGAGAAACTAAGAACATTTCGGGAAAAGTTGTGCTTCAAAACGGTCTGGTTTGCCTATGAAGAAGACCGCTGGGTTCTCGAAGACATCTCTTTTATGGCTGCCAAAGGGGAAAAGGTTGCCATTGTTGGTGAGTCAGGCAGTGGTAAATCAGCCCTGGTGAATTTGATTCCTCGCTTTTTTGACCCCCAGCGTGGTTGCATCCTGGTAGATGGCTGGCCCATTCGCATGTATACCCTCCGTTCCCTCCGTGACCTGATTGCCATTGTACCGCAAAAATCTATCTTATTCGGGGCTTCGGCCGCGGTTAATATCGGTATTGGCAGACTCACCGCCAGCATGGACGAGATCATTTATGCCGCCAAGTTGGCCAATGCCCATGACTTCATTATGAAATTACCCCGGGGGTATGAAACCCAACTAGGAACCGGGGAGGCTTTGCTATCGGGGGGCGAGGAACGTCGCATTGTCATTGCCCGGGCCATTCTCCGGGATGCCCCTATTGTAATTCTGGACGAACCGACGACAGGGTTGGATGCCAAAAGTAAACACCTGGTAATGGAAGCTTTCGATCGGCTGATTGCCGGGCGGACCACCTTTATAGTCAGTCACCAATTGTTCGCCGTCCATGATGCGGATCTCATTCTGGTACTAAAAGAAGGAAAACTGGTGGAGAAAGGAGACCATGCGAAACTCATGGGTCTCCAAGGTGTTTATTGGGATTTGTGGCAAAGTCAGTTTCCTGAAGAGAAAAATGGCAAAGCTTTAGAAGGAAAAACACAATTGGCGTATGCATTTGATTGGCGCCCATAGCTTTTGTCTTTTTAAAGACTAAGGTTTTTTTATTTCATGGGTTTTTCCAAAAAACTGCTAAAAAATCTTTGGCTTCAAAATGTTAGGGAGACTTAAGCGAATTGCTGGAAACTTTTTTGGGAGGAAGGAAAATGAGTAAGAAATGGGGTTCAGTTCTTGTCATAGGAGGTGGCATAGGAGGCATCCAGGCGACCATTGATCTCGCCAATTCCGGCTTCAAGGTCTTTCTTTTGGACGAGAAACCGTATCTGGGAGGAAAGATGGTGCAGCTCTATAGGACCTTTGAGGATATGTGTTCCATCTGCATGGTCACTCCGAAGATCCTCGAGGCAAGGGCAAATCCCAATGTCACGCTACTTCCGGGAGCGAAAGTGAAAAAGGTTTTCGGGATACCAGGACAATTTGATGTTCTCATAGAGAAAGCTCCCCGATATGTTGACGTAGCAAAGTGTATCTCTTGTGGTCTCTGCTGGACGAACTGTCCTGTAACGCTGAAGAGCGAGTTCAACTACGGGCTAGGCGTGAGAAAGGCTATATATATGGCCTACGCCGGTGCTGTGCCAAACACTCCCGTAATTGACAGAGATAACTGCCTTTACTTCAAGGATAAAAGTTGCACCGCCTGTGTCGATCTCTGCCCTACCAAGGCAGTGAACCTGTCCGATGCCCAGAGGGTATTGAGCCTAAAGGTGGGGGCAATACTCTTTACCGGAGAACTGGACCTATATGAAAGGGGAAAAGAGGCGCAAAGACTCGGCCTGGGCAAGATAGAGGACGTGATTTCCAACTATCAGCTAGAGCGCCTTATAAGTATTTACGGCCCAACTTTAGGTGAGCTCAAACGACCTTCAGATGGCAATGTTGCTGAAAGGGTGGGGATTGTACTTTGCGTTGATCAAAGAAACGATGATTATCGAGCCTGCTCCGGTTATTGTTGTCCCCACGCCTTACGGGCTGCCTTTGAGATCATAAAGAAGTCCGCAGATGCCAAGGTGACAATATTTTACGATGAGCTCTGCAGCAATGGCTATCTCTGGGAAAGGGTGTACAGGGAGGTCAAATCGTCTGGCAGGCTGGACTTTGTCAAGGCGGAGGTCCTTTCCTGTGAGCAGGGCCCTGGAGAAGTCAAGGTGAGGTATGAGGGTGGTGAGGCCTCCTTTGACCTGGTGGCCCTCTCCCTGCCCATGAAGCTATCAGATGGGTCAAAGGGTATCGTCCAGAACTTTGGCCTTGGCCTTGACCAGGCGGGATTCGTCAAGGAGGTTGAGGTTGGGGGGTCAGAGAGGGAAGGAATTTTCGTAGGCGCCACAGCCACAGGTCCACGGGAGATCCCCGTGTCCGTCGCCTACGCAGAGGCAGCTGCCTGTGAAGCCTCTTGTTTTCTCAGGGAGGCCAGGGGAACGATGATAACAGTTCCGCAGTTTCCAAAGGAGAAAGATGTAGAGGGAGAGGAGCCAAGGATAGGGATCTTCCTTTGTAAGTGTGGGGGAAATATCTCCAATGTTCTGAACGTCTCGGAGATCTCCATATTTGCGAGGCAGTTAAAAGATGTTGTAGGGAATTTCATTCTCGATTTTGCCTGCTTACCTGAGGGGATCTCTTTAATAAAAGAGATAATTCAAGAACTTAATCTCAATAGAATGGTGGTAGTCGCCTGCAGCTTCAGGAGTCACCTGGCTGTCTTCCAGGGGGCAGCGAGAGAGGTGGGTTTGAACCCATATCTCGTGACTATGGTCAACGCCAGGGAGGCGATCTCTTGGACGAACCAGGAGAATAGGAACCTCGCCATGGAGCGATTAAAGGAGGAGCTTTCCGGAGCGGTGGCGAGGGCGAGATCCTTGAAGCCCCTTTCCCCCCTCCCCAGGCAAGTGACAAAGAAAGCCCTAGTGCTCGGTGGAGGTGTAAGCGGTATGGTGGCCGCCTCCGGTTTGGCAAGACAGGGCTTTTTCACCGATCTGGTGGAGAAAAGGGAAGAGCTGGGAGGCCACCTAAGGAGGGGATGGCAGGATCTTAAAGGAAGACCTGCCTCCGAATATCTCTCTTCCCTCATTGAGGAAGTTGAAGGGAATGAACTCATAAGGGTCCATAAAGGATCTCGACCAGTTGGGTTTTGCGGGCATATGGGCAATTTTGAAACGGAGATAGAGAAGGACGGTAAGAGGATGAAGTTGGAACATGGTGTTTTGATAATCGCAACGGGTGCGGATCAATACGTGCCCAAAGAGTATGGTTACGGCCGTGACCAAAGAGTTCTTACCCAGTTTGATCTGGAGGAGAGGTTGAGCAAAGGCGAGATAGAACCGACGAGCAAGGTCTTTATGCTCCAGTGCGTGGGGTCGAGGGATGAAGAGCACCCCTACTGCTCGAGGGTCTGCTGCCAGCAGGCAATAAAGAATGCCATGAGGCTGAGTGAGATGGGTGTTGCAGTTACCGTAGGCACGAGAGGCATGTGCACCCCTGGAACTCTTTTTGACCTCTATCAGAGGGCGAGAGATCAGGGGGTGAATTTCGTCGAGGTCACAGATGGGGTGCAAGTCGAAGGTAGTAGGAAACTTGCCATAAAATTTGACAATAACAAGGGCCAGTTCGATCAGCTTATTTTATCCACAGGGATAGTCAAAGGCAAAAACAATGATCTGCTATCCTTCATCTTCGGTGTTCCTCTAAATAGTGACGGATTCTTCGAGGTCGAAGGCCATGTGGCGACGATCTCGCCTGTGGAGCTCAGCAAGAGAGGAATTCTCGTCTGTGGACTTGCCGAGGGCCCAAAGACTATAGAGGAGTCTGTCGCTCAGGCGAAGGCTGCTGCTCAGAGGGCTGCCACCATCCTGTCAAAAAACTTCCTCCTGGCAAGCCCCGTAGCCGCCAAAATAGATAACTTAAAGTGCGCAGGCTGTCTCACTTGTGTGAAGGTCTGTCCCTTCTCGGTTCCCCATATAGGGGAAAAAGGGGTAGTGGAGATATTAGCGGAAGAGTGTCGGGGTTGCGGGATCTGCGCGTCTGAATGTCCGATCAATGCCATACAACTGGAACACTTCAGAGACGAGCAGGTGCTCACTCAGATTGAGGGAATACTTTCAGCTCAAGGAGGTGGGTGATGGCTTTCGAGCCCAGGATTGTGGGATTTTTTTGTCATTACTGTGCCCTGGCGGCTCAGGATGTGGCGGGGAAGGGGAGAATGAACTTTCCGGCTAACATAAGGGAGGTAAGGGTCTTGTGTACAGGGAAAGTGGATATCCTCTACATCCTGAAGGCCCTTGAAAAAGGGGCCGATGGAGTATTGATCATAGGGTGCAAGATGGGTGATTGTTACTTTAGGACAGGAAATGAGATGGCCTCAAATCGGGTGAGGCATGCCAAGAGAATTCTTGAGAGCATAGGGTTTGAGAAGGAGAGAGTGGAAATGTATGAAGTCCCCGGTCCTATGGGCAAGAGATTCGCGGAGATAGTCGAGGAGATGGTGGAGAGGATAAGGACCCTTGGGCCAAGTCCCGTGCGTAAAGCTGTAGATGACATCTCACCTGAGCCGGAAAATTTTCCGGACCTCAGAGGAGGAGCACACCCTGACCATATGGTGGCGTAAGTCCTCGACGGCTTGTTGCGGAAACCCGGATCCATAGCCTACTGCCTCACCAATATGATCGAGGGCCTGGAATCATCGAGGTTCTCTTATCAGAAGAAGGAGGGAGCCATGAACAAACAGTTGATGAATTATGAAACCATGATTAAGGTTGCCAGGGCCATCTCCATGTCGAAAGACCCGGAAGAAGTTATGCTGCTGACAGCGGAGAGCGTCAAGACTGCTTTGGGCGTCAAAGGATGTGTTCTGTTTCTGGTGAATCGCAAAACCAATGAACTGGAGGTTGGGGCCTCATACGGTCTGAGTGAGGATTATCTGAACAAGGGCCCTATAAGTTCCCTGCGATCCATCGCCGAGTCTTTGCAGGAGGGACCGATAGCGATTTACGATGTAGCGGATGATCCGAGAATTCAGTACCCGGATGAGGCGAAGAGGGAGGGAATTGCCTCTATCCTGTCTGCACCGATTATGGTGCATGGAAATGTGATCGGGGCCCTGCGCATCTATACTGCTCAACCATGGGAGTTTACCCTGGAGGATGTAAATTTTGTCCAGGCTGTGGCCCAAATGGCCGGAATGGCCATAGAGATGTCCAGACTCTACGGGGGGTTAAAGGACAGCATTGAGATCTTGAAGGTAAGGCGAGACCCGAAGAGCCTGAAATTCAAGAAAAGGACTCCGTATGAAGGTGTTCCAGTAAGTGTGCTTCCTGAATAGGGCTAAATTAAGCCGAGCAGATATTTCCATCAGAACTGAGAAATAAGGGACAGCCGCGAAGAAATCCGTAGGCGAACTGAAAAGGGAAAAAAGTGAATAATACACGGTGTAGATTCAGTGTGATATTGGCTTTCAGTGTGTTTTCGATAGCTTGCGTTGGTGCCGGAGGAACTATTGCTGCCGAAGAAGAGCATCCTCCTATTGTGCTGATGGATCACCAGGGAAGGGAGATATCCCTGCAAAGTAACATACCCTACAGTCCCAAGAAAACCTGTGGAGAGTGCCACGACTATGACGCTATAACTAATGCCTATCATTTTCAGCAGGGCCGGACTGATATTGAAGGCAACACAGTGGTACGTGATGACCTAGACTCCCTGAATCCCTGGCTCATTTCAAGGGGTATGTATGGTAAGTGGTGACCTCCTTCGGCGGACTCCAGCCAGTTGGCCAGGAAGGTTAATTTATTGCGGTCCAGTATCGATAAGTCATCTTACTTTTGGACAAAAATCTGCGGTGTTTGCCATCCCGGCGGCGGTCCTGGGGAGTTCGACCGCAAGGGGAATCGATACGATGAATTTGCAAAGGACTCAGGCAACCACCTGGAGCCCTGGGGAGATAACTTCCTTGATGGGGATTATTACAAATCGAATTGGGCTCAGAGTGGTGTGAGCGAGGCAGACTGTTTCGTCTGTCACCTCGAGGGTTACGACTGGAAAGCCCGGGCGCTGGCTTTGCGAGGAGGATTTTTCGCCGAAGCCGCCACTGTGGGGGCTGGTTGGTACCGTGACCTCGAAACATCCAAACCACCTGTGTCGTCCTTGCCGCCTCAGGCTGTTTCTTTCCAGATAGATTATAGCAGGACAGTTATCGCAGATCCCGGCAATCTGGCAACCGCAATAACCGGTGAGGTGCCTGATGAAAATTGCTGGAATTGTCACCTCATGCCTGATCGGATGAAAAGAGGAAGAACTTGGAACGGTGAAAGCGATGTTCACAAAGCCAAGGGGCTCACTTGTACATACTGTCATCCAGCAGGTGAAGATCATGAGATTGCCAAGGGTGACGTGTTGATTGGCTCCGTAAGGGATGACCTTGATAACAGTATGAAGAGCTGCGCCCAGTGCCATTTAGAAGGCGCGGATTCCCGGGCCCCGAAAGCGAAACACCACTTTCCGGCCCTGCATCTTAAAAGAATGTCCTGTGAGACGTGTCATATTCCCTATAAGGACAATCCGGCGGTGATAGCGTTGGACAATGGTACTACCGGAAATACCGTTCGTTACAGCACCAACGACTTTCTATCCAATGATCCACTGGATCCTGCCCATCACTACAATGATCTTCCCAAAACTCGCTGGTATCCTGCTTTGGTAAAATATAAAGGAAAAATCAAGCCTGTGGATCCCATGCAGGTAATCTGGTGGGGCGACTGGGACAGGAATTCTCGCCGGGTTATTCCCATTTTCTTGTGGAGAATAAGAGGACTGACGGGTGCGTCTCCAGAGAACCGGTTCTCCATAACGAACGCGAACCTTCTAAAGGTATTAGAGGGTTCAGATCAGGCAATAAACACCTGGGAAGAGATAAAGATCTACCTTCTTGCTCTTTCGGAAGCCAAAGACAAGTTTGGATGCCCTTTGGTCTGTCACACCCCGGTTCTGGTGAAAGGCGGCATGATTTACTATTTGGAAAACGGTCAGCTTCACCGGGCCCCCATGCCGGCAGGGGAGGGTGGGTTCAAGTGCTGCGAGCCTTTTGACCTCAGCCATAACATCGTCAGTGGAGAAGTTTCCTTGGGAGCAAAGGGTTGTACAGACTGTCATACTAGACCGTCGCCCTTCTTTAACAGAAAAATCCTTATAGATCCCGTTGGCCCTGACGGAAGACCGATCTACAGAGAAGCCTGGGAGATACTCGGCTATTCGGAGAAAAGGCTTGAGGCATTAACGAGGAAGATCCGCAAGTAAAATCGGGGCTTGTTTGAGAGATGAGGAAGCAAGAGGGGTTGTCCCGATCTCTGCTCTGCCATTGAGCAGTGAAATATGCTGGAG
>JARRNM010000007.1:0-38848 GCA_037384945.1 Deltaproteobacteria bacterium | reverse complement strand
GATGAACCGTGAAAGAGCAGTGCGAAAATTGTAGGTTTTGGAGGAGACCTCAAGCTCAAGCAGAAAAGGCTGCCGGTAATTGTCGTCGCTATGCCCCTAGAGCTTGGGGCTCCGGTTATGTTGGGGTGGATATTCGTGAAGATGAATCTATTGAAAGAAAGCTCTATTCTATTGCAATGTGGCCGACTACCCAAGGCGATGAATGGTGTGGTGAGTGGCAGAAAAAATAGTGGGTCCATCTTGAGCGGGACGGTTAGAGATGGCCGTCCTATGTCGAGGTGCCGCCCTTAGGTAATTTAGCAAGTCACCTGAGGAGAGTCAGTCCTTGAAACAAGAAGAAAAATGTGAATAATGAAATCCAGCACGTCCATAATAATAACTTCCGTTCAAGTCCTAGGCCGAAATACGGTTCTAGAAGAGCAGGTAGTGGGGCGGGGAACACCCCTCAAAGAATCGATAAGTATTGACTCACGGCAGTGTGGTGGTCGGATCAAGTCAAGTTGCTTACCCACTTGAGCGCGTTCCCGCTTGCCTCACGAGAAGCTTCTATACCTCACAAGTGCAGCACTGTTCAGCAGAATTGCCCGTTTCCCACGACTTGACCAACGAAGCGAGGCCCAGATCTCGAAAGAGCAGATGTGCTGGGTCCAGGACTTTAAGCCTGCTGGAAGGAGCATGGACATGGCCAACAAACGCATCTTCATCAGCTACGACTACTCAAACGACGGGAAATACAAAGATCTGGTACTAGCCTGGGACAAGGACGAGGATCTCGATTTTAGCTTTTACGACATGTCTGTGGAGGTGTCGGTTGATGCCAGCGATGCCGCCGCTATCAAGCGCGAGATATCTGCGAGGATTAGTGATTGCAGTCACTTCCTCTGTCTGGTTGGCAGGTACAGCCACAAGAGTCGCTGGGTGGACTGGGAAGTCAAGACGGCCATGGAGCTCAAGAAGAAGGTCGTGGCAGTGCAGGTGGAGAAGAACGTTACAACGCCCAATGCTCTTTACGGCGTCGGCACTTCCTGGGCCTTGTCATTCGACTTCGACGTTATCAAGAAAGCCCTAGGATAAGAGGAAATTGTCGTGGGACGGGGACATCCAATAGTGCTCCCTGTCGAGTAGAATTTGAGAACTACTACTTTGGGGAAGTATATTTTGACCCTCCCATCTGGGATGTAATCAGCTTCGTTCAAGGGATTGGCATTGTGATCCCCTCACTCCAGGCGAGCATATGATCGAGCTGCGTGCGTTTTTTGCCCAGGATGCATGCCCGAACGGGATGGACAAGCTTTGACAACACCTGGACGATTACCGTGACTCCCCAAGGGCAAGGCAACAACTGAGGGTCGTCTGTCTTTCGCTTGATAAACGAAGATAAATCACCTTGTTTGTTCTGTTTCAAAGGTAGGGCCATTGTGACTCTGCCTTTTTCATTTCTGATTCTTTCTCGTGGTGAAAGTCAACAACTATGATCACTATCTGAAACCCGCACTTGCTTCCTGAAACTCAACATCTCATACTTTAATGACCACTTAACCCTTTGAGAGTCCGCTAACAAATAAATATAGTAGTAGTCCCGAGAAGGTCGGATATAAACATAGCTGCTATGTATCCTGAGTGTAGAGCGTCCGTGAAAAGTTAGGATCTTCTCATCATATCTGCACTCGTTGGCCTAACACAAATTCAAGTTTCAGCGTTATAGGTGTAAATTCCCCAGGAGATTCCTTGGTTTTCATATAACATACTCAACTTAAACCTTATCGTTCAAGATCTTGCCACTATATATTGCAGTCATGAATTCATAAAGCTGTTGAACCTCCTGGCATCTCCACACACAAACCCTTTCCCCATACTTCAATCTTTGTTCCGCAAAAACCCCTTTTACATCTGAAACCAAGTTCTCCATAGGAATCCCCTAGTAGATTTAGGGATATGGGGCCCCGAATCGGCGTTACGAGCCCCCACCCCCCGATTCGAAATATGCGAAAACCAACAGACTCCGGAAGATCCTCGACGAGGCCGGTTTGTAAAACCGGATGAAATCGGGTCCATGCGCCTGCAAACCCACTTGGTTGGCACAAAGCAGGGGCATTCGATCCCCGGGTCGCCCTCCATGTAAAATCAAGGACTTATCCTTTATTGGACAAGTCCTTTTTGTTTGTCTGGGGTCTGAGTTTGCAGAAAGAACTGGCCCCTTGATTGTTCAATCCTGTCAAAAAAGTTGTCTTTCCTGTAGTCTTTGATAAAGTTACGAGTCTGGCAGCATTACGATCATACAGATCAGTATGGGAACAGAAAGGTGAGGGTCCACATCCATTGGGGGTGCCATCCCACAAGATTGTACGCTTTGGAGGGAGAGCAGACCGCCTTAGGGCAGATTAGTGTGTTTCGACTGGCTGGTGGCAATCTGGTCAATAGTATCAAAGTGACTGAATACCATTCGAGGCTTCTGTTATGGAGACTTATTTCGACGATCTCAGAGAATCTAATGAATTCTTGAACATACTCCTTGACAATATGAATTCGGCAGTTCTCATTGCCGATGAGAATCTCCAAATCCATCGTTTTAACGATAACTTCCTCCAGCTGTTCAGGAGGTCAGAAGACCGCGTCTTAATAAAGAGATTCGGTGGTGCCACAGGTTGCATATATTCTGTCGAGGAAGGTAAAGCTTGCGGGGAAACGTCAGGGTGCGAGAGCTGTATACTCCGTCGTTCAGCCCTTACGACACTGGTGGAGAAAATCCCTGTGGACAAAGTGAAACTGGAACGGGTGTTTTATATTGACGGAGTTCCTACTACGAAGTTTCTTGAGATTAGTACCCGCCATGTTCATTTTCAAGGTAAAAAAATGATCTTAATAATAATGTATGATGTTACTGACATCGAACAACAGAAGATTGAACTTCAGAAAAAACAGCACCAAATCGATCAAGATCTCAAAGCAGCGGCCGGAATCCAGCAAAGCTTGCTTCCCGCCTACTCTCCGTGGACAGGTGCTCTTAATATTGCCTGGAAATTTGAGCCTTATAGTCAGATCGGTGGCGATATCTTTAATCTACATTACCCGGATAAGAATCATATAGAGCTTTATATGTTGGACGTATGCGGACACGGTGTACCCGCAGCCCTTATAGCAGTGTCAGTATCCCAATTTCTGCAGAGCAAGCGCAGCCTCTCAGAGGATGAAACCGGAGTCGTATCACCGGAAAAAGTTCTAAACTCCTTGGAGCAAGCCTTTCCTTTCGAGCGCTTTGATACCTACTTCACCATTATTTACATGGCCATAGATTTTTCCAAAGGTCGTCTCACTTATAGCTGTGCAGGGCATCCACCTCCTATCTTGCTGCGTTCCAACGGAGAACTAAAAGTTCTCGATCACCGCGGCTCAGCTATTGGCTTGGGAACCAATCAGCCATTTGGCCAGGAAGAAGAGAAACTGCAACTCGGCGATAAGGTGATACTCTACACTGACGGTAGCGTAGAAAATAGCAATTCTGCCGGAGAAGTATTCGGGAAAGAACGTTTTTATGGGGTCCTCCATAAGCACCGAGATCGCTCTGCACAAGGGATAGTGGAAGCAGTTTATTCAGCGGTAAAAGACTTCGGAAAAGATACTGAACTCGACGATGACATCAGTATTTTGGTGGCGGAATATGTCGGCAGGCAACAGCGACGAAGAAATTGACCATTGTGGCTATGAGCATGAGTCGATTTCGGATTTCGGATTGATCAAAGGCGCAAGGCGCAAGGTACAAGGCATAGGGCATGGGGAAAGACAGCTGGCAGCAGACAGCTAATTAGGCACATGCCTTCGGCGTCATTGGGTCACTACGCTGCGCTGTCATTTATTGTAGTAGGCAAAGGCGCTAAGAACGCTGAAGGCAAACCGGCATCACGTCCCAGGTAATCACATCCGTAGATAAGGTGATCCGACCACGGCTCTCCAGATCTCCGCGGCTCACGCCTGGCAGCTATCGTGCTCATGGTTCTCCCGCCCCATAGGCCGATTTCATGCGGCCCGTATCCTTGTCGATTAAGATCTTGTCCACCAGTGCTCCGTTTTTGGTTTCCACGTCCACTTCATATTGATTATCTTTTTGCTGAATGTTGCCGACTTTCAGATTGGGATTCCTGGTGGATGTGAGGTAATTTTCAACCTCCTGCCTGGCCTGCTGCTCATCCAGAGGTTTGGAAAGCTGCTGATACGGCTCAGGGTACCGGCCGCCGTACCCCGGTCCCATGCCGTAGCCACCATAGCCTCTGCCCATCATCCCTGGACCCATACCATAGCCTCTGCCCATCATCCCTGGGCCCATGCCATAGCCAGGACCCATGCCGTAACCGGGCCCCATCCTGTAGCCAGAACCTGGCCCTCCCGGAGCAGGATTTTCCAGGGCAGCGCTAAGGTACTGATAGAGCTCCCTTGCCTGGCCATCGGAAATTTTCTCCGGCGAAAAGGCAGGCATAGGGCCTTGGGAACCGTCCGGCATTCTAGGATTGCGAATGAAGGCGAGGAAGGTGTTGAAATCCGCCATCTGGGGGGCGGTTCTCAGGGGTAGGTTAGGGTAAATAAGGTTACCACCCTGAGCGTGGCACCTGATGCACTCCGCTCTGTATATCTCCGCCCCTTGTCCTTGCGTTTGTAAGGGCTGCCCTTCGTATCCTCGACCCTGTCCGGGTCCCATCATGCCGCCGCCCCTCATTCCTCCACCCATCTGTGCAGAGGCGAAAACCGGGAAAAACAGCGCCAATAGAGTGCCCACGACGACTTTTTTCATGCCGACCCTCCTTGTCCGTTTAAACCTTAAAGTGTCCGGGGAACAGCAGCTCCTTCTCTAATTTCCAGACTCGATTTTTCCAAAGGGATCATCGGGAGGAGACCTATAGAGCAACTCTATTCTGACCCTGGTTTGGTTGCAATTCAATCAGGTGAATCCAGTATTTCAAACAATGACTTACTACTAAGGCTGATCGAGCTTTTACATCCTCCCTTTATCTTTTCAAATTAACCTTGCTCTGCCGAGGTGCTCTTCTCCTGAGCATACCTGTTTGTAGGGCAACACCAAGAATGATTAGGCCACCATAGGCCACCCAGGTTAGACCGCGACTCAGATCAAGGCTTTGGATAATCAGGGCTGCCCCTCCAAGAGAAGACAGGAATATCAAGGCAAAGTCGAAGAGGGCAAAGACCAAAACCAAACCGACAATTCCTCCTGCGATAAAGGTCAGCCACAGCCCTTGATTGCCAACAAGTCCCGTTGACAGGCAAAAGAAAGACACAGCATAGCCGCCCAGCACAAAACCAGCCAGGCCTATGGCCAATTGCTGGGCAAAGGTGACCAGGACCAGTCCCACCACTCCACCGACCAGGGCTGCGACCACCACCACGACTCCCGAGGCGGAATTCACCAAGTGTGTTGCCAGGGCCAGGCCCAGAATAAATCCCGCTGAGCCTACAAAAACCCAGAAAAGTCGGCGGCCCATGGCAAGCAGGGCAATACCGATGATAAGGTCTGCAATTACCGGTGACATCTATTCTCCAGGAGCCTCTCTGTGATCTTCAGGATAGACACTAAAACTGGCCAGTCTCGCCTGCTTTTTCATTTCGGATTGGCCTGTGCACCCTTTGGAGTCTATGTTCTAGATAGGTATAGCGTTTCTGGGTCTTGTCATTTTTCACCCCAATTGCCAGAGCCTTCCTGGTGCCAACTAATACCACAAGGTTCTTCCCTCTGGTGACCGCAGTGTAGATCAGATTTCTTTGCAAAAGGACATAATGCTGAGTCAGGATAGGGACAATAACGGCCGGATACTCAGAGCCCTGGGACTTGTGCACTGAAACTGCGTAAGCTAGAACAATTTCGTCAAGGTCTGAATTGTCGTAGATAATTTCCCGATCATCAAAGGTTATGATCAGCTCCTGATTCTCCGTATCAACCCAGTTGATGCGCCCAATATCACCGTTGAACACGTCTTTGTCATAATTGTTTCTTATCTGCATGACCTTGTCATTCAGGCGGAAATGGAGGTCGCCTCGAGCCACCACGTCTTCACCTGGATTGAGGGCCTTTTGCAGTTCCAGGTTCAGATTACCTGCACCGACGATACCCCTGTGCATGGGGGTGAGCACCTGGATATCATCGATGGGATCAAAGCCGAAGCTCTTGGGAATGCGCTCTCTGGTGAGCTCAAGGATAATCCCCAGTACCTCGGTGGGATCCTCTCTCTCGATGAAATAGAAATCATCCTTTCCCTGCTTTGAAGATTTGAGAGAGGGGATAACGCCATTATTGATCTTGTGGGCATTGACGATGATCGAACTTTCCTGGGCCTGGCGAAAGATCTCTTTCAACTTTACGACCTGAACGACACCGGAGGAGATAATGTCTTTGAGCACATTCCCAGCACCCACAGCGGGCAACTGATTGACGTCGCCCACTAAAATGAAGGTCGCTGTTTGGGGCACAGCTTTGAGCAGATGGTGCATCAAGATAGTATCGATCATGGAGGCTTCGTCGATTATGAGAAGGTCGCATTCGAGGGGGTTTCCATCCTTTCTTTGAAAGCCGCCTTTCTGGATGCTGTACTCGAGCATGCGGTGAATCGTCTTTGCCCCGTGTCCGGTTGCCTCACTCAACCGCTTTGCAGCCCTTCCTGTCGGGGCAGCCAGCATAATCTTCACAGCCAACTTTGAGAAGATCTTCAGGATGGCGTTGATGATAGTGGTCTTTCCGGTTCCCGGGCCACCAGTGATCACCAGCACCTTGTCTTCCAGGGCACAACAAATCGCCTCGATCTGCTTCGCCGCGAGGGTGATATCGAGCTGCCCCTGCACCCATTCTATGGCCTTGTCTGAGTCTATGGCTCTAATTGACTTTGGGGCTTTTATAAGGCTGGTTAAATTTGTGGCGAGGTTAGTTTCGGAGAAATGAAATTTTGCCAGATAAACGGCTTTGTTGTTTTCCTGGTATTCCAGGATATTCGGGTTCAGATCCTCGATTAGAATCCTACCCTCAAGGGCGATGGTGCCAAATGCCTTGACTATGACCTGCCGATCCACCTGGAGAATCTCCTGGGACTTCTCCACCAAAGGCTCATATGGGTAGTAAACGTGACCCTCGTCGGCAAGCTGGTTCAAGACGTAGAGAATGCCCGCTTCGGCTCTCAGCTCCGAGTCTTTAGCAAAGCCTAACTTCTCGGCAATGCGGTCAGCCGAGAGAAAGCCTATTCCGAAAATGTCTGTCGCCAGCCGGTAGGGGTTTGTTGTCATGACCTCGATGGAGGTGCTCCCGTAGTGTTTGAAAATCTTTGGAGCGTATGCACCGCTCACACCATGAGTTTGCAAAAAGACCATAACCTCGCGGATCTCTTTCTGCTCGTCCCATGCCTTCTTGATCATCCCCACTCGTTTCTTGCCAATGCCGTCAACTTCAGAGAGCTTGTCTGGACTGTTTTCAATGATATCCAAGGTGTCTTTGCCGAACTGTTTAACGATTCGCTTGGCCATGATGGGGCCAATGCCTTTGATCAAACCGGAACCCAGGTATTTTTCAATTCCGTAGACAGATGCCGGTGTCCGGGTCTTATAATGAACGAGTTTGAACTGCTCTCCGTACCTAGGGTGGTTTACCCACTCGCCTTTCATTTCGAGGATCTCGCCAGGTGTTGGGGACATGAGCCTTCCCACCACGGTTACCAGGTCCCGGCGTCCATATACCTTGAGCTTGGCAATGGTGTAGCCATTCTCTCTATTTGTGTAGGTTATTCTTTCGATCTGGCCTTGAAGGTCTGCGAGCATATTCACTACCTGCATTGTCGATAGTTGCTCTTATTTATAGCATAATCAACCGGTAAGTAGCGGAAAACTCGCAACGGTTATTGAATTCGCCCCCAACTGTCGTTGCTTCGCTTACGCTCGGTCTGGTGCCCTTGCCAGGCAAAAGGCCGTCTGAACCTATTTGCCGGGGAAATTAGCCTACGACTTTCTCTCTGGGTGCGAAACAAAGAAAGTGCATCTTTAGTTTATGTGTTAAGATTAAACTATGGTAGGTAGCGATGTGTTCTGGATAAGGGATTAACAGTGTGGATGAATAAAACATGACTGAAGCCAATGGGAGAAGATGTAGAGGAAGTGGGCGGGAGCAAGGGGAGATAGTGAAATTGAGCGTTAAAATGGAACCTATAGGTTCGGTGCACACCGAGACTAAAGAGATTCCCCGGCATTGGACCGTCTCGGATGTGGAGGGCACCCTTGTCATTGATGAGAGATATCTCGAAGGGCTGAAGGATATCAAACCCAGGCAACGAATCGTGGTGATTTTCCACTTCCATGAAAGTCCAGATTTCGCTGGAAGCTATCTAATACAGACGCCTCCCCACCGCAAAAAGCCTATGGGCGTCTTTAGCATCTGCTCCCCAGTAAGACCCAACCCAATCGGAATGTCGGTATTGGAGGTGCTCGGGATAGAAAACAACGTCTTACAGGTAAAAGGTCTGGACATGTTAGATGGGACCCCTATACTGGATATCAAGCCGTGCATTCTGGACAAACATAGTTGTCCAAGTTATGCAGGAGAGTGCTAGCCCGGATATTTCATGAATTGCTGCCGCGAGACCACGAAGATGGGCGTGCCACCTGGCAACCGCAGGGTGTTGGTTCCGAGGCGTACCTGAACGGTACGTCGCAGGGTCCGACACCCGAGGACGCCAGGAAGGGCGGCCATATCCGGGGTCGCAGCAAGTGATTCATGAAATATCCGGGCTGGGCAAAGAGAGCCAACATGAGCAACAAAGGAACACATATCTTCGCTTTTGCCGGCAAGGGAGGAACTGGGAAAACCACCCTGGCTGGTTTGCTCGTACGCTTTCTCTTGGAACACAATCTGACCCCAATCTTGGCGGTGGACGCAGATGCCAATGCCAACTTTAACGAAGTACTGGGCCTTAAAGTGGAGGAAACCCTGGGGCAGGCCAGAGAGATGCTGAAAAAGGCCGTTCCACCAGGGATGACCAAGGATATTTTCATCGAAATGAAGGTAGAGCAAGCACTAGTTGAGAATAAAGATTTCGACCTTGTCGTTATGGGGAGGCCCGAGGGACCGGGATGCTATTGTGCCGCAAACAACTTGTTGCGTGTGTGTATTGACCGCCTCATGGGTAACTACCCATACCTGGTGATTGACAATGAGGCCGGGATGGAACATTTCAGCCGGCTGACAACCAAAGATATTGATCTGTTGTTTGTGGTGAGCGATCCCAGCAGGCGAGGTATGCTCTCGGCCCGGCGGATTTGTGACTTGGTGGATGAACTTGGGATAAGAGTGGGGCGGAAGTTTCTTATAATCAACCGCTACCGGGAAGGTTTGACAAGGCTCATCTCCCAACAAATAGAAGGTCTTAGCCCGGAATCGGTGGCCACCATTCCCGAAGACACTCTCATCTCCCAATATGACCTGGAGGGAATGCCCACCATTGAACTGCCAAAAGAATCAGTGGCTTTCCAGGCGGCTAATAGAGTTTTTGCCAGGCTGATAGAAGAATTAGCCTTGGAGCAAGCCCGCGTCGCAACTTAGATCACCCCGGTTACGCTTGTTTGCGAGGTAACCACCTTACGGTGGCAGTGAACTGTAGACCTCGGTGAAGCCTTCAGCTTGGTGTTTGGAAGCGGTTCTGACTATTCCTTGAGCACCATGTCGATGCACATTACGGCAGCCAGTATGAGCCGACGAGCAACATGGTCTTTGGGAACGGATTCCGATATCTGGAGCGCGTAGTTGTCTGCACTGGTAAAAAATTCCTTGCCTATACCGGCCCATTTCTTGGTGACATGGGCGAATTCGACACCGTTGGCCATGAACCTGAAGTCCCAGCCAGTCCATTTGCCCTTCAATTGACAAATAGGGTTGTCGTTCAGGTCAAGGACATTGAAAGCACCACCTAAGGAGAAGAATTTCTGCTTGAAACCTCCTATTGGCTGATCAGTTTGATCAAGGACCTTGACCGTCGATAAGAACAGAGCGATACCTCTAGTGACTCGAACTACCTGATCTCCCTCGGGTGTTCGTATCTGTATATCAAAGGGAGTCATTCGCTTGAAGTCAGTAAACCTGAACAGCTTCGTCAACAGTCCCAAACGCTCTTCGCGACATTCCATAATGATCTTGCCGCTATCTGGATCATAGATATCATAGTTGTTTGCTGCCTTGAACAAACCAACATGCTCTTTCACAAGGAAAAGATTCCGGTTTAGCAAGTCTTGCATGGCCCACTCCTTCCTGCCTGGGTGTTGACCTGGCCCAATTCTGTGTTCCCAGCCCATATTTCATGAAATATCCGGGCTAGAGGGTGATCCTGATTTTCGGAGGGTAGATAAGACTCCCCTTCATCATCCGCCCGCGGTGATAGAACTTGCCTATACTAACCTAAACCACTGCAAGAAAGGGGCCAAGAGCCCACAGTAGTGCGGCCTTTAACCTTCTGCACATTGGTCAATTTGTCAACTGGTCAAATCGTCAAAACCATTAAAACCAATAAAGTCGTAAAAGTCGTAGAAGATTATAAAACAGTTGACTGAGACAAATTTCCCGAATAACCAATAACTAATAACGGACAACGACGATGACCTCCGATGTCCGACCTCTGACCTGTGCCTTTATCCCCGTCTCGCCCGACCTCCCGTCTCGCCCGTCTCGCCCGTCTCGCCCGTCTCGCCCGTCTCGCTCTCCTCTCCATGCCCCATGCCTGGCGCTCAACCTTTTGACACCCAGAAAAGTTCTGTGCAATACTTGCAAAAAGAAATTTTTCTAACTAGAATTCGATTTACTCGACGAGTGCTGCGAAAACTTTCGATGAAAACACGGCTGCTATCTCTATACGACGGACTGGTTCTCGGGAAACCCATCGTTACCCTCTTGCTGGTTTTTCTCATCACCGGTTTTTTCGCCTGGTTTGTCCCCGACCTCAAGATAGACATTTCTCCCGATTCGCTGGTTTTGGAGCACGACCAAGCCCTGCGCTACTACTACTCCATCCGGGCACGCTATGGATCCGACGACTATCTGATAGTCACCTATACGCCCAAAAGAGGACTGTTCGAAGCGGACACCTTAAAAGATCTGCGCAAGCTTAGTGATAGCTTGGCTGCCATCAAGCGGGTTGAATCAGTAATCAGCATCCTGGACGTGCCCCTAGTGGAAAGTCCACCAACGTCGCTGGATGAACTGGAGAGACACATACGCACCTTGGAAGATCCCGATACCAACCTCGCTCTGGCCGAACGGGAACTGCGCGAGAGCCCCCTATATCGCAATCGATTGGTGAGTGCTAGCGGCGACACGACCGCAATGCAAGTGAATTTCCGCTATGACGCGAAATATGAGAACCTGCGCAAGAGTCGGGATGCCCTGCGGGCCAAAGAGCTGGAGGAGCAACTGACACCGGGAGAGGCGAAGGAACTCGAACGTCTCAGCGATGAGTTCAAGCGATACAAGGCCGAGCTCATGGTACAAGAGGAAGCAGATATTGCCCGCATTCGTACCATAATGGACCGGTTCCGGGATCGGGCGGAACTGCACCTGGGAGGGAAGCCTATGGTGGTGGCTGACATGGTTGATTTCGTCCGCCACGACATCAAGGTATTCGGCATTGGGGTGCTTGGCATTCTAGCACTGCTTCTGATAATTGCCTTCCGTCAACCACGGTGGGTCATTCTGCCCATGATTACCGCTCTTGGCACAGCCCTGGTGACCATGGGTTTCCTGGGTCTAGCCCAGTGGCGCTTGACCGTGGTGTCTTCCAACTTCCTCGCCCTGCTGCTGATCTTTGTCCTCTCCCTCAGCATTCATCTCGTTGTCCGTTACCGCGAGTTGCATGTACTACATCCAGATGCAGAACAGCGTTATCTGGTAGAGGAGATGGTTCACAGCAAGTTCGTCCCCTGTCTCTATATGGTCCTCACCACCATGGTGGCCTTCGGCTCCCTGGTAGTTAGCGGCATCCGGCCGGTGATCGACTTCGGCTGGATTATGGGCATCAGCCTGACTGCGGCCTTGATTCTCAACTTCACCCTGTTTCCCGCGGCACTCATGTTGCTCAAGCCCGGAACACCTCATAAGCCGCGGGATTTAACCAGCTCAGTAACCTCTCTTTTTCCCCCTTTGATCGAGCACCACGGCAACCTGGTGCTGGGGGTAGCTCTGCTGGGGGTTGTATTCGGCGTCATTGGCATGTTCAAGCTCACGGTAGAAAATCGCTTCATTGACAACTTCCATAAGTCCACAGAGATTTATCAGGGTATGTATCTCATGGACCGCAAATTGGGGGGTACCATCCCCTTAGACGTGATCATCGACGCCCCGGCCGCTTTTTTGAAAGAGAAAAAGGAAGTTCCTGATAAGCAAGGAGATGAGGAACCATGGGGTGAGGCCGAGTTCGAGGGGGAGGCGGGGATAACCGGCACCAGTTACTGGTTCAATGTATTCAAAGTGGATGAAGTGAATGCCATTCAAGACTTCCTTGATGGGATCCCTGAGATCGGTAAGGTCCTTTCGCTTTCCACTACTTTGAAGGTGCTCAAGCAGATCAACGGTGGGGAACTACCGGATAATTTTGCTCTGTCCCTTATCTACAAGCGGTTACCAGATAAGGTCAAGAAGGAGTTGATTACACCCTACCTCTCACCGGATGGCAATCAGCTTCGTTATGATGTGCGGGTTTACGAATCTGATGTACATCTCAAACGTCAGGCCCTGCTGAAGGAGATTCGCCACCATCTCACCGGGGAGTTTGGACTTGCGGACGACCAGGTGCACCTATCCGGCATGTTAGTTCTCTACAACAATATGTTGCAGAGCCTGTTTCGCTCCCAGATTCTCACCCTGGGGGCGGTGTTCCTGGCCATCTTTTTCATGTTTATTATGCTTTTTCGCTCAGTCAAACTGGCCTCAATAGCCATCGTGCCGAGTTTGGTGTCCGTGCCCATGGTCCTGGGCCTCATGGGGTGGCTCCATATCCCCCTGGATTTCATGACCATCACTATCGCGGGCATCAGCATCGGCATTGGAGTGGACGATACTATTCATTATGTACATCGCTTTGGCGAGGAAGTGGTGGTGGATTGGGATTATCAGGCCGCAGTGCGTCGCTCCCACTTAAGCATCGGCCGGGCCATGTATTACACCACGGTTACCATCACCATAGGTTTTTCCATTCTGGTCCTTTCCAAATTCGTCCCCACCATCTATTTTGGCCTTCTGACCGCCTTAGCGATGATGATCGCCCTGGCTGCTAATTTTACCGTGTTGCCCCTGCTCCTTGAAAGGCTGAAGCCTTATGGGAAAAAACCATCGGGGCCTCATTAATGCGGTAAAGGGTAAACGGTGAGCCGCAAGCGGCACCAGATGTTATTCGTTATCCGTTATGTGAAAGATATCAGCCTGTGTCGTCTGTCCTCTGTCGTCTGCCATCTGATCTCCGACCTCCCGTCTCGCCTCATACTCCATGCCCTCTGCCCTAGGCTCTATGCCAAATTTCGCATGATAGGCATTTTTCTTGCTAATTAAATTGTGTCCCGGACTGTTCGGGCAAAAGTGAGCCTTTTATCAGGGCAGGGTAGGGTAATGAGCACAGAGGACGGTTTCTTCAGAAATATCCTGGATAGCCTCCACGACGGGGTCTATTTTGTAGACGTTAACAAAAGGATAACCTACTGGAACAAAGGTGCAGAAAGGATTACCGGCTATGAGAGCTCTGAAGCGGTGGGTATAAGCTGCTCGGACAATCTGCTCGTGCATATCGACGACAAAGGCATGAATCTCTGTAAAAGAGGGTGTCCCCTAGGCCAGACTCTCATTGACGGCCAGACGCGGGAGACAGAGGCCTACCTGCAACACAAGGACGGTCACCGTTTGCCGGTTTTCATTCGGGTGTCTCCACTGCGAGATTCCCGTGGCAACATAGTAGGTGCTGTTGAAACCTTCAGCGACAACTCGTCAAAGGAGGCCCTTCTTCACAGAATCGACGAACTCCAGAGGGAGTCCCTGGTGGATCCGCTGACTGGATTGGCGAACAGACGCTGCATCGACATGAAGCTCCATTCGAAAATCGACGAACTGCAACGTTACGGGTGGCCATGTGGGCTGCTTTTTCTGGATCTGGACAACTTCAAAATCGTCAACGACACCTATGGCCACAATGTGGGAGACAGAGTGTTGATGATGGTGGCTCGCACACTCTTGAGCAACTTGAGGTTTCACGATCTTCTCGGCCGCTATGGCGGAGAGGAGTTCGTTGCCATCATCACAAATCTAAATATGGCCAAGTTGCATTCCTTTGCAAACAGACTGCGCTTACTTGTAGAAAAATCAAGTCTGGATACCGAGTACGGTGCCATCAGGGTTACTGTCTCCATGGGAGCCACCATGGTGCGGCCAGAGGATACAGTGGAGGCGGCAATAACCAGGGCGGATCTGTTTATGTACAATAGCAAGATTGGCGGGCGCAATCGAGTATCGATAGACACCATGTTCGGACAGAATGGTCAGGACCTAATCAGCAAGGGTAGGTCAACAAGCGGTCTCGTAGATGAGAGGTTCGCTGCAAGGAGAATAAAATTTCAAAGCCTGAGGAAAATTCAACCTGGCCGCTTGCCCAAAAAGCAGATGCCCGCAAAGAAGTAAGTCGGTAGCACTGAGCATGGAGCATAGGGTGTGGAGCAAAACGAGACGGGATGTCGGGCGAGACGAGCGAGACGAGAGTTAGAGGTCAGGGGTCAGATGGCAGACGACAGAGGACAGAGCATGATATTTTGCGTATAATAAATAAGGGATAACGGATAACTAATTCCCCAATTCTCTAATCGACTAATTCTCTTATTTGTCCAAGTTATCGGCTAGATGAATCTTGAATAAATTCCCCGACAAGGGTTCGCAAAGAGCCCTCAAAAATAAGAAACTTGATTCCTGCAGTGAACATAGCTCCAATCTGAGCAACGGCATCGCCATGAAATTGGCTCCAGACCACCTCTCCTTCGACCATATGAACATTGCCACTCACAGGCTCGACGAACTCTACTGTTAGCTGTTCCCCGTTGGTAACTGGGCAATTTGTCTTTATGGCTATTCCTCCTTCACTCAAATTATAGACTTTGCCACCAATTCTGCTCAGGTCAGCTCTCAGACAATTTATCAGGAAGGAGACTGGTATTCGCTGGTGTTTGCGACTGTTAGACAGGTTCTGCATGGCTTGGAAAGGCAATTTTCTGCTGGTTCGGCGAATGGCCCGAAGTATTAAGATAAAGTCTCAGCCTGCCTCAGTCCAGGTAAGACATTCTGATCGTGGTTTTGGCACAGACCACATAAACTTTACGCCAATACCGCTTGTGCTTGCCCCAGCACAGCACGCGTCTGCTTGCGACCAGACCACTCGGGCGATAACTTGCATGGGACCGGAGGGCCCCTCGACAGTCAGTAGCAGTATATCGTCTGGACGTAGAAGGTTTTCGCAACAAATGTACGCACCGTTTAGACTAATATTTTGGGTTTCGCCTTGCATCTTGCCACTATTTGTTATCCCAGAAACAGACCATTTAACTTGAGTTCTAGGATATACTCGCTTTTCATTTTCCATTCTTGCTCCTCAGGGAGAGCGGTCCACTACGATACCTGTTGGGATGCAAACTACTCCCTGTTTTTACAATAAAAGAGTTATCAGGTTCAGTATCCCTTCAAGTAGAAGAGCAAAAATCATGCCAAATCAGTAGGGATTAAAAAGGCCAACCTGGTAGAGGTAGGCCGGGGGAAGGTTTCAGATATCGTCGGTATATCCATACCTTTCTGTTGGAACTCGGTTGGTAAGCTGTAAACGGTAAGGAGCGAGCGGTGAACGGGACGCGATGTTATTTTTTTATTTGCTGTGCCTTCTAGGTAAAATATCAACCCATAACTCGCTTTTCTCTGACCTCTGATCTCCGACCTCTGCTCTCCGGACGGGGCGACGTCTACGAGTTCTATGATTTCTGCGGCCTCTAAGACCTCTACGACATGGGTCTGTTATTTCTGACACATCCCCTTTTTGAGCTTGTGGTAGAATGATGTTATGAGACTTACTGGTGGGGTCTTTTGCGGGAGTAGTGTGGATATGGATGGGTTAGGGCTTGAGTCTAAGAGTCGGCCAAGGCGGAAGATCAGAGGCTGGATAAAAAGAAAGCGGAAAGTTCAAAAGAAGATAGGGTTGGCTCTCGGCAGCGGTTCCGCTCGTGGGTGGGCTCATATTGGTGTGATTCGGGCCCTTAGCGAAGCAGGTATCCATCTGGATTATGTGGCCGGTACAAGCATTGGTGCTCTGGTTGGGGCAGTCTATGCCTCGGGTGATATTGATAGTTTGGAAGAAGTTGTCCTGAAGTTCGACTGGAAACGGATCGCTCACCTCTTTGATGTGGTTTTCCCTAAATCCGGTCTCATCGACGGAAACAAGGTGGCTGATTTTGTTCGTGCCCACGTAAATGAAATAAACATCGAGGATCTTCCTCTGCCCTTCAGCGCCGTCTCAACAAATCTGACCACAGGAAAGGAGGTAGTTTTACGTAAGGGCGATATCATCGAGGCCGTCAGAGCCAGCATCTCTGTACCGGGCATATTCACTCCGGTCAAGAAGGATGGCATCATTCTGGTCGATGGCGGCCTGGTCAATCCTGTTCCTGTTAGTGTTGTCAGGAAAATGGGAGCTGATTTTGTTATCGCCATTGACCTCAACCACGATATCGTCAGCAAGAAAGGGATTGGCAAAACCCCGATACCCAATTCCACAGCGTCGACTCTGGGTGCGAGTATCGGCCAAAGCCTCATCAAGAGAAGCAAGGTGCTTGAGGCGATAAACAGAAGATTCGAGAAAAGTGCTCTCCCCGCTTTGCGGCAGATAAGACAGTGGAGGTCAAAGGATCCATTGCCGAATGTTTTTGAGGTATTGATGAGCTCAATAAATATCGTGGAAACCCAGATTACCTCTGCCAAACTAAAAACCGATCCTCCCGATCTGCTGATTCGGCCTAATCTCGGTCACCTGAAAATGTTGGAGTTCCACCGGGCCCACGAGGCCATTGCTGAAGGTTACAGAGAGGCCCAGGCCCGGATTGGCACCTTGATCGAAAAATGAGCAGAGTAGGGCCATGGGCAAGATCACCGTTTCGATAACATCGACGAGATAGTTTTGGGAACATGTTTAGCTTAGGACCAGGATGAATTATTTTGCAGCTAAGGCTTTATGAATGCCTACCGGGTGAGTGCCCTCAGATAAATACTCCAGTGAGAAGGAGGCAGCAGATGTTCGAAAAAATACTCTACCCTACAGATTTCTCTGATGTGTCCAAAAAAGCGTTGGCGTTCATTATGGGCATGCAAGAAGCTGGCGCCAAAGAGGTTGTAGTCTTGCGGGTTATCGATCAGAAAAGAACCGAGTATAGGCATGGCATCTCCTGGGCCGGCAAAGATGAAATTCAGTTTTTTGACAGGGTCAATGAGCAACTTGAGCAAGAGGCGATGGAGGAACTGAAACCTATTAAGTCAAAACTCAGGGCAGCGGGGTTCACCGTCAAACTGAGGGTTGAAAAAGGGGCTCCCAAGCTGAAGATCCTGGAGATAGAAAAGGAAGAGGACGTGTCCGTCACCGTCCTGGGGTCTCATGGTAGAAGTAATCTGGCAGAAATGCTTCTGGGATCAGTGTCAGAGCACGTTATCCGGCACTGCAAAAAACCGGTTATTGTGATCAAGAGGTAACCGTACCTTATCCCATGGTGGAACAAAAAGGTGAATACTAGGTACGATAATCAAGTGGTCAATAGTGAGCGGTGAACGGTACGAGAGGTTATTCGTTATTTGTTATCCGTTATAAGCAAAAGTTCGGCCTTTTACCCTCTGTACATGGGTCAATTTGTCGACTGGTCAAATCGTCAAAACCATTGAAATCGTGAAGGTCGTCTATTCAGCTCACAGCTGAAAGCTCACAGCTTACAGGAAGGCCAAGAATATTAGAGGAATAGCGAATCAGCGAATTCGTTGCAACCGGTAAAAATGGCAGTTCGATAATTTCGCAATCAGAAATGCGAAATTGAAAAACTGCCTCCTGCTGCCAGCTGTCTTCTGAGCCCTGACTTCCGACCTCCGACTTCTTTCACTAATTCTCCAATTTTCTAATTCTCTAATTACCTAATTCCAAAATCCGCAATCCACAATTCGAAATCCCAAATTACTCTGTGCTCTATGTCCTGATAAGTACATGTAATTCCTGTCTATCTGTTTTTGAGTGATTCTACCGTCAGGTCCTGCAAACTCTTAACATGAAGATAATTTGCCTTGCATCCACGGCAATAGACCTTGTCTCTTAGAAGAAATACACTATCAGCGGACGTGCGGCCCAGATCGCAACCACAATCTGTGCAAACAAGCGGGACCCGCTTCAAAAAGGTTTCTGGCCCCTTTTTAGTTTTGCTCTGTTCACCCATGGCACACTTTCTTTACTGTCGCAGCTCAAGTCAAAGGGAAGCCACCCACCCATAACCCTGGCCACCTAAATCACTTTCCACCTTTCCCCTCTGCGACCTGCGCTCGCCGTCACCGGTCAAGAATCTCAAGTACCACATGCTTGTTGAGTTTTCTCGATGCAGCATTCAAGATAGTTCGCATGGCCTGGGCATTATGCCCTTTCTTGCCGATTATCTTGCCCATGTCCTCCTTGGCTGCTTTCAATTCAATCACTGAAGTATCTCTTCCAGCGATCTCAGTTACTTCCACCTGATCTGGAAAGTCCACCAGTGCCTGCGCCATGATTTTGACCAACTCTTTCATCGCTGTAACCTCCGTACCGATTCCTCTAAAGGGCAACTTCAGATGGTATTATTATCTATATGCCATAGTACCACAGCCTTTTAAGAATGCTTCATGATTTATCTGCAGCTTCTAATAAATGACAGGGAAGCGCTCCTCCAACCTCGGACCCCCTGCCCCCTGCCTGGACCGGCTGAAAGCGTTCTCCTTGCACCTCCGACAACAGTGTTGTACTCTAATTATTAGTCATGAGTTCGCCAATTAATTCAACTCTAAAAAGTCAAAACGATGGTCCTGAGATTGTACTCTTCCTAAATTAGCATAAATTCTTTCAGTAGTAGGGACAGTTATGAATAGAGAAGTTGCGCTTCCAAACTCATTTAAGGTTGTGTTTTCGTGGGTCCTGATTCTATCCGGACTTTACCTCACGAGCCTCTATAGCTACCTGCTGTTCCACAGCCTATCTGAGATCTTCAGTGTTGTCGTGGCCTGTGGGATTTTCACAATTGCCTGGAACTCCAGAAAGTTCTTAGACAACAACTACCTGCTATTTATCGGCATAGGCTATCTGTTCGTAGGCGGTGTCGATTTGCTCCACACAATGGCCTACAAGGGTATGGGTGTCTTTCAAGGAGATACAGCCAATTTGCCTACTCAATTATGGATAGCAGCCAGATACATCGAAAGCTTCTCTCTTCTCCTTGCCCCCCTTTTCCTGGGCCGCAAACTAAGACCGAACTCCGTATTAATCGGTTACTTTCTTGTGGTTGTCATTCTGCTGACATCCATCTTCTATTGGCGCATTTTTCCTAACTGTTTTGTTGAAGGGGTTGGATTGACCTCTTTCAAAAAGAGAAGCGAATACATCATATGCTTTATACTCGTCATCTCCGTCGTCCTATTAATCAGAAAACAGAAAGAGTTTGACAAGGTAGTCTTGAGATTCCTGGTTGCCTCGATTTTTTTGACCATTGCTGCCGAATTAGCCTTCACCTTTTACATCAGCGTTTATGGCATTTCCAATTTGCTCGGACATTTTTGCAAGATCATCTCATTTTATCTCATTTACAAGGCCATTATCGAAACCGGCCTGACAAAACCTTATGATTTGCTCTTCAGGGATTTGAAGCAAAGCGAGGAGGCATTGCGGGGAAAAGAAGCCATTCTGAGAGAAATAATCGATCTGGTGCCCCATGCCATTTATGCTAATGACCGGGATGGGGTGCATCTGTTGGCCAACCGTAAAGCTGCTGAACTGCTTGGAACTACAGTTGAGAACCTGACGACCGCGCGTTTCAGCGAGGTCATTCACGAGCACGAACAGTTAAAACATTTTCTCGCAGATACTCGCCAGGTATTTGACACCGGCCAGCCTAAGTTTATCCCAGAGGAACGCATTATTGACGGAGATGGCAACCTCCAGTTTCTCCAGACTACTAAGATACCCTTTATTTGGCCAGACAGCGGAGAACAAGTGGTGCTTGGCGTTTCTGTGGTAATCACTGATCAGAAGCGAGCAGAAGCTGCTTTGCGGGAGTCTCACTTTGAGCTTGAGAGACGTGTGGAAGAGCGTACTGGAGATCTGATTAAAGCTAACGAGCAATTGAAGCAGGAAATAGAGGAGCGGAGGAAGGCAGAAGAGAGACTAGCGGAACGGATTCGACTGGAAGGGTTGAGGGCAGGGGTGGGGGTGGCCCTGGCTAAAGGTGACAATTTGAGGACACTCTTACAGCCATGTACAGAGGCATTGGTTGAACAACTTGGGGCGGCATTTGCTCGCATCTGGACATATAATGAAGCAGAAAGAAGACTGGAGTTGCAGGCCAGCGCAGGGCTTTATACCGGGATCGACGGCTCCTACAGCCGTCTTTCTATAGGACAATCGAAGGTGGGAATTATTGCCCGGGATCGCCGACCGCAGGTCACCAATGACATCCTAGGTGACCCTAACATAGCTGACCAGGAATGGACAAAGGTTACGGGGCTAGTGGCTTTCGCAGGCTATCCTGTTATTTTTGCAGACAGGTTAATTGGGGTGATGGCCATGTTTGGCGGAGAACCGTTCGGTGAGTTCACCCTTGAAGCACTGGCATCAGTGGCCGATCAGATTGCCCTGGGTATTCAGCGTCAGAGGGCGGAGGAGGCTTTGCGCAGGTCAGGGGAGGAATTAAGGCTGCTCTCCTCCCAACTTCTCGCAGCTCAGGAGACGGAAAGGGGTAGGATAGCCCGAGAACTCCATGACGGTATTGGTCAATCATTGAGTGCCATCAAGTTTAGAGTTGAAGATGCTCTCGGGCAGCTGGCCAAAGGTTCTACGGAGTCGGCTGTCAGTACCTTGGACAACCTCATTCCCCTCATTCAGGGCACAGTTGAAGAAGTTCGAAGAATAACCATGGACCTGCGGCCCTCCACCCTCGATGACCTTGGTATCTTGTCCACCATTGCCTGGTTATGTCGTGAATTTCAAGCAACCTACTCAACCTTGGAGATTAAGCGAGAGATTACTGCAAAAGAAAGTGAAATTCCCAGTCCCTTGAAAATCGTGCTTTACAGAGTCCTGCAAGAGGCCTTGAACAACGTGGCAAAACACAGCGGAGCTGACAAGATTACCATCTCTCTGACAAAGAAAGACAATAACATCCAATTGGCTGTAGAGGATAACGGCTACGGTTTCGACGTTAAGGAAGCCCTCTCTGTGGAAAGTTCACAAAGGGGATTTGGGCTTGGCAGTATGAAAGAGCGAACCGAGCTCTCGGGGGGAACTTTTCTGATCAATTCAGGTAAGGGAAGTGGTACATTTATTCTGGCATCATGGCCATATGATCATTTTCATAGAAAAAAACTAAATTAAATCGGTTACTGTTATAGAAGCAGTGTTTTATTCCCACTGTGCCAGGTGAGAGAAAAGTCCATGAAATATTTTATCAGCGATCTTCATATTGGCGACAAAAGCCCCTGGGATTGTTTTGGTAATAAAAAAGCGGAGTTGCTGATAAAACTGCTGGAACGCATCGATCATCATATGAACCATCGCGGAGAATTAGTACTGCTCGGGGATATCTTCGATTTCACTATGCTCGCCGGTGATCCAAGATTACCCAAGAAGATTAATTCAGCCAAGATATTCTCTAGGGTGAAGAAGGCCTATCCCCATTTGTTTGTAGCGTTTCGCGAGTTCATCCGCGCGGGGAACGGCCTGTTCTACGTCTGGGGTAATCACGATTATCCACTGAGGTTCAAAAAGCATGCCCACCAATTTCAGCGGGCTGTGTTGAGCAGATGGTGGGATTCCTTTCAAAAACGACCTATCTGGTTTTCGGATTACTATATAAGCCCTTCTCACAGTCTTTACGCTGAGCATGGACATAGATATGATGTGACAAATGTTCACATTAATGGTGGCTATATGACTCTTGGAAGTCTTATGGCAGCAAAATTTATAAAAAAATGGCAGACTTGGCAGAGCATCAGCCAGCTGGAAGAGAACGGACTGCTAGAGGATGGGTCACATCCTTTCCAAATTCTGGGCAACATCCGTCCATGGCCCAACATCGTTTACTACATCGACCGACTGATGGATCAAGGTGTGCTTTCGGAGGAAGAGAAAAAGGAGTTGGCACGGGATTTATACGACATACAAGAGGAAGCAAAGTCATCCATGCCACACATTTTTTTCAGGATTCTCGAAGGTATGCCTTGGTTCATCCAGGAAAACATTGTGAGTTCAAGACTGAAGGATGAAGCACCACGAAGCTTGCGAGAGAAGGCGAGGCTATTGTTGAAAGGGTATTCTACGGATCTTTCGGTGGCCAGCAAAAGGGCTACGGTCGGCAGCAAGAAAGACTTGACCTTTGGCCCGAAAATAATTGTTTTCGGGCATACACATTTCGTGGAGCATGCTTTATTAGAGGAGGGCAAATATCTTTATGCGAATACAGGTTCGTGGCAGGATACGGTATTTGTCAATCGTCAAGGGCGAATTATGAAAATCCAGGACATTTGTCCTTACCTCGAAGTTTTTCCTCCGGAAAAGGATGAACTGCCCGAGGCTATTCACCGGAGAGCCCTTGACGGTAAGGAAATCGACCTGAAGGAGCTTTTCAAAGATTATGAAAAGTTCGGTCTCACTTTTATTTAGTAGGGAAAGATCACACTTTGAAGCGAATCATTGCTGGGAATGTAGTCAGGTCCTCTAGCCCGAATGTTTCATGAATTCACGCCCTGGCGTGACTGCGACCGAGGATATGGCCGTCCTTCCTGGCGTCCTCGGGCGTCCCTTCGGCAGGCTCCCCGCGACTGCGCTCGGGACAGGCAGGACGAGCTCACCCTGCGACGTACCGTTCAGGTACGCCCCGGGTCCAATCCCGCGGTACCGGGGGACGGTTGCCAGGTGGCGCGGCCATCTTTACGGTCTCGCGACAGCAATTCATGAAATATTCGGGCTAGGTGTGGCTGCAGATGACCTCGCTCTGAAGGAAATAAGGCCATGGTTTACCAGACCAATTGGGGTAAGGATATATTCTGCCGATACCTGAACCACACCCTAGACTGAGAAGCCTTGGGCGGATGAACTCTTTTTTGCAGTGAGAAGGATATGGAAGAGGGAAAATCCTATGATGTAGTGATTATTGGGGGAGGAATATCTGGTCTTACCTGTGGGCTGTATCTACAGGAAGCCGGTTTGAAAGTCCTCATACTCGAAAGGGCTCCCCAGGCAGGAGGCCTTACCAGTTCATGGCAGGTTCAAGAACAGGGAGATACGGAGGGGAAGAGTTTTGTTCTCCGGTATCTAAAAGAAGATGATATTGTGCTTCAGTATCCTATGCATATGATCTTCCGAGAGAAATATCCTAATTTTATAGACGTTTATAATCATTTGGGAATTCTTGACACTAACCTGACTCCTCCTCTAAAGGAATTCAATATTATTGACTCCCGTCTGGTCAAACATAAGTTTAAAATGGAAGACAGCTTGCTTCCCGCTCCTCTTCACTCGATCAAGACCGTGCTGGGACTCAAGATGGGAATCATTGATCGGCTGTCGTTTCTGTTCGCTGGTCTGCCGATCATCTATCTGGGAAATAGCCTCAATTGCGAGAAACCCACGGTCTCCTTTTGGGACATGGTCTCCATGGAAGCCCTTTTGGAAAGGGCATGGGTAACTGCCCGGTCCCGCGACTTTGTCGCCTCTTACGTTCCCTCAATTTATAATCTGGACTCTATTGAAGTAAATGCAAGAAGAATGGCGATGGTGACTTTCGGAACTCTTTTTATGTCAAAACGGGGACTCTGGTACCAACTGGTTAATGACAATTACCTTACCGGGACGGTTGAACCACACGTCAGTCGTTTTATGAAGGCAGGCGGGACAATCAAGTTGAATTGTGAAGCTCGCCGTATATTCCACAATGAAACTGAGGTGGTTAAAATTGCTTATCAAGATCTCAACTCAGGTAGGTGGATTACCTGTCCTTGTTGCGGATGCAAGCAACCTGTACTAGATGAAGGATTTTGTAGAAAGTGTGGCCTGCGCTGGACATTTCGAGGGTCTAAGAGCCCAGATCAAGTTCAGATAGAACCTCCTGCGGGCGAGAACCTACAAGAGGTCTCGGCAAAATACTACGTGGCCGGAGTACGAGGACATCAGTTGGTTCCCCTTATGAGTTTAGAATCTCCTCTTCGAGCTCATCCCTATTTTCAAAACCTAGGAAGAGAGAAAGGAGCATGTCTCTCCATTGCCAGAATATTCTATGACCAAAAAATAACTGACGAGAAATTTATTACCGGAACGAGCAGGCGTGTCTTTTGTTTTAATGGATGTCAGGATGTTGGTAATATCATGCCTCGCTACAGTAAATACCCTGGTAGCGTCGTGGATGTGCTAGCCGATCGGGCGGAGTCACTTCAGCTGCTTCCAGTTAAAGAATTTCTAAAACAGGTAGTTCGAGATTTGTCCAAGGTGTGGCCACAAGCTGGAGAAGCGGAGGTAAAATTGGCAATAGGAGCCCACATTCATCCCGGCGTCCTATATCACAAAGAGGTTCCCAGACTTCCAGGGGAACGCAACAGACTCGTAGATACCCCTTTAAAGAACCTATATGCTTGTAATTGTTCTTTGGGTTTGATTGGCATTGGAATGGAGTCGGCTTATCAAGCGGGAAAGCTGGCGGCCAATAGAATCTTGGCACAGGAAGACAGACCGACGGTTCACGTGCAGGGATTTCCGCAATACCCGGTGACATTTCTAACTCGAATCACCTTTAAGTTTGTCGAGTTTATAGTGCAAGCTAGAAATTTCTTGGCAAGAGTTTTGACCTCTTTTTAGGGTTAGGAAGACAAGGCGTGCGCTTTTCGGGGAGTATGCTCCACCCGCACACCACAGAACTCGATGAATTCCTTCCATCGCCGTATATACGCTGTTGTCAACCCTAAAGCTGCTCTTGGAAGGGCGAGCCGTTTCTGGCCGCAGCTGCAAAAGGAGCTCCAGGAGAGAATTGGCCCCTTTTCCTGGGACTGGACCGAAGCGCCAATGCAGGCAACATCCCTGGTTCGCCTCGCTCTCCAACAAGGACATGATTTGATTGTCAGCATAGGTGGCGACGGTACCCACAACGAGGCGGTCAATGGCTTCTTCACCGGCGGAGTGAACTTCAATCCCCGAGCCAGTCTCGCTCTGGTGCCCTGCGGAACGGGCAGCGATCTCTGTCGTTCTCTTGGAATCAGGAGTGGCATAGGGTCGGCAGTGGCAACAATCCTCTCGGGCCGGGAGCGAGAGGTCGATGTGGGCCATCTAATATTCTCACAGGCTTCGTCTCCAGCCTGCGGACGTCTGTTTCTTAATGTGGCTAGCATGGGACTCTCGGCTCGAGTCAACAACAAGCTGGGGAGTCAGCCACATTTTCTTGGTGGATCAGGTCGCTTTCTACTAGCCGCCGTGCGCACGCTCATTGTGCACCGGCAGGATCGAGTCTCCTTAGAGATTGATGGAAAGTTGTTTCCCGACCAGTTGAACAGCCTGGTAGCTGCTGCCAATGGCATGTTTTTTGGAGGTGGCATGCGGATAGCACCCCATGCCCAACTCGACGACAGCCTCCTCGATGTGGTGATGATAGGTACGGTGAGCCTTTGGGATTTAATCCTGTGGGGTCCACGCTTCTACCGGGGCAAGTATTTGAATCACCCCCGTGTTCAATATTTGCAAGCCGGCACCATTGTGGCTAAAAGCCAGGATTCGGTCCCAGTTGAAGTGGACGGAGAGACTGTGGGTACCCTCCCGGCCACTTTCACAATTATGCCCAGGGCAGTTCGGCTGCGGGTGCCTGTTTAGTTTGGTAGAATCATGGCTCAATAACGTACTCTTTCTTTTCAGCAAAACGGTCTGCTCCTGTGGTCTCCTTGAATCCGCACTTCTTCTACTCAACCCGAATAAATGGTGGTTTTCCTATTGAGACTTGGGTGCTCGTGCTTATCATCTACAAGCGAAAATCTTTAGTGGTAGAGTATGAGCTTAATGGTTAGCTCCAGCCTGAATGCGGGTCAGAGGGCAATCTCAAAAACCTGAAAGAAGAGGAGCACAAGATGTTAAGAGAATTCAAAGAGTTTGCCATGAGAGGGAACGTGGTTGACATGGCTGTAGGTATTATCATTGGTGCGGCCTTTGGTGCCATTGTCAAGTCACTCGTTGCCGATATTGTCATGCCGCCCATTGGCCTATTGTTGAGCAATGTTGATTTCAGCAACCTGTTTATCGTGCTGAAACATGGCGCGAGCCCCGGACCCTATGCTGCTCTTGTTGATGCGCAGAAGGCCGGTGCAGTCACCATAAATTACGGTATGTTCGCCAATACAGTCATAAGCTTTATCATCGTTGCCTTTTCGGTTTTTCTGCTGATCCGCGGCATCAACAGACTGAAACGCCTAGAGGAGGCACCTCCAGAGGAACCGACAACCAAGGAGTGCCCTCACTGTCTAGCGGTAATACCCATCAAAGCCACACGTTGTGGACACTGCACCTCGGAGTTGTCAGCAGAAGCGGGCTAGAGAATGAGTGACAACTCTTAATCCCACATTAGAGGATACTTAGATTTATTCATTATTTATTTTACTCAGGGTCAAGGTGAGTCATTGAATGTTCAAAGCCTGCGAGCGGAGCTTTCACTCCGCTTTTTTGTTCTGCTGGATAGTGAACGGTAGGAGATGTTATCTGTTATCCGTTATTGGTTATCCGTAAAAAATTTTAACGTGACTTACCCAGTTCTCTAATCAACTACTCTCATCAAACGTAGCCTCAAGCCCTATGCCGTGCGGTTCGCTCAATCCCGAATCAAAGAATCCAGTAATCAGTAGCCATAATCCAGAAAGGCATACGGCTCAAGGCTTAGGGCTCAAGGAAAACATTTATTGTCTTACTGCCTTGAGCCTTGCGCCCTGTGCCTTGTGCCTTTCATCAATGCCAAATCCGAAATCATCCTAATTCTCCTCCCTCTTTCGGGCTGAAAGGCTGATTTTAAATGAAATAGAAAGAAAATAGAAGAAAGGCCGAGATATGCTGTAATAATCCAAATGTAGATAACAAATCCAAGATAAGGATATCTCTCGCTTTGTGACAGATTAAGGAAATGTACAAATATTTTCATATTTTGCAAAAATCCAGTCAAAATTTCTTCGTGGTCACCCTGATTTAGTTCATGTGCATAACTTTGAAAAGTGAAAACCGTTTTTTAGGTCTAATCGCATTTGACTGAATTTGCGTCGCTTGATAACCGTGATTCTAAGAAAGTAAATTTCGATAAGCTCATTTTAAATAAGACGACGGAAGGGAGTTCCCAGGGTGATAGTCTGCGATCTTTGTGAGCAGGACAAAGAAAAAGCATATTCATGTATGAAAAGAATGGAAGGACAAATTCCCTTCGGAGAAGAAACCCAGCTCAGTCTCTTGCCCCACAATTGCCCGGAGTGCCTAGTCGGTACAGGTGGATTTCATCATCTTGGCTGCGGCGTAGAACAATGTCCCAACTGCTATGGGCAGATTTTGTTCTGCCTATGCGAGGGTGGGGAGGCATACCGTACCTTGAGCGTCAACGTGTGGTGGACGCGACTACGCAGGGCAGTGCCGGAGTCAACTGTCACTGATAGGTAACGTCTTAAACTGATTGATGAAATCGGCTGGTGGTCAGAGTTTGGCCCTTTGCTGCTGGGTGAGGTGGCAGCAGGAGGCTGATGACATGGGGAGTTTGATGATAATGATGCTTACTTGCGTGGCGTGCGGAAAGACTTTTACCAGAGAAGATCCTGTAACGGTTCATCTAAGCGATGATGGTATGTATTTCTTCTGTACCAGAGACTGTAAGGAAAACTGGCTGCATCCTGCAGAGGAGACAAGGGATTCTGAGGTTATAGTCAGTAGAACTGAGGATGGGGCGTAGAACATGGAGCAGGGAGAAATACAGCTGGCAGGAAGCAGCGGGCAGCAGGCAGAACCTAGAGGACAGAAGTCTGAGGTCAGAGATCAGAAGACAGACGACAACAGGCAATGTTGTTATCCGTTATTAGTTATTCGGGAGTTTTGCCCCTTTGAGCCGTGAGCTATGAGCTGTGAGCTGTGAGCTAACCTGACGATTTCAACGATTTGAACGGTTTTAACGACTTGAACGATTGCAACTAATCACCCAGCCAACAAAAGGCCCAATCTAAAATCCCCAATCCGCAATGGACGGATCTGCCCTCCCTCATCTGATCCTCGACCCTGACCGCTGCCATCCAGGTGTAACCTTATTTGGCAAAAAATGGAATTTATTTTCCACCATTATTCAGCACATTGTTTTGCCGGTTATAGCTAAGTGACAGTAAAATGGGTAAAATCGCCTGCGCAGATGAGTTGGCACGATTATTTCAGTATACCCACGCAAGGACGTAGCTTAGGAGAGTAAAAAATGGATAATCGCCATTTTGCTAGAGCCAAAATCAAGTGGCCAGTCTCGATAAGTGCAGTAGAGCGCTCTGCTGATGGAGTAACCTTAAACCTAACTCCAAACGGAGCCTACATCGGTTGTGCAAATCCACTTCGACTCAATGAAGTATTCGATGTGACCATAGACGTTCCCAATTCGGACTCTTCTATACAAGCCACGGTAGAAGTGGTCTTCTCCAATATCTATGGCCCTGATGACGCGATTTCGCCCCGTGGTATGGGGGTTCGCTTTCTGAAGATTTCTAGCCAAGACCGACAAATTATCGCCAGGGAAATTCTCCAACACCTACGATCGGAAAAAGAGAAGATAGATTCAAAGACGCTGCAACGCTTGGAGACCTTGATTTTTTTGGGTAAGCGGTAAACCGTGAACGGATAACGGCAATCGACTAATTAGCCAATCAACCATATCCTCTACCTTCTGCAGAAACGCCGTCCCCTTCTTCCCTCCAATCGGAAATAGGAGTTCCGGCCGGTTAGATTTCGGTCCTGGGAGTTCCTATTTAAGATTTTATACTGATTTTACTTATTTTTCTAAGGAGTTGGCCATTTACTCACTGAAGGAAAGTACACATTCTTTCCGGAAAAATCGGAACTCTGCGTTCCTGTCTAGCCGGTGGGTGAAATTTTTTACTCAGTTATTTCAATAGGTTAATTGTTTGGCACCGTCGTTGCTGCAAGAAACTAATCATTTAATCCACCCAAATTTAAAGGAGGAGAAAGATGTCTTTTAGCAGAAAGCTGATACTCATGATTATTGTCGCATTCGCGATGGTGCTAATGGGGTCAACCATTGTTGTATCGCAGGATGATGGAGGGAAAATTGCGATCACCGGAACGGTTGATCAAGCGGATACCGGTTTTGTGATCATGGGTGACGATGGCGAAGATTACTATGTTGTTGGCAAAGACCTCTCTACCTTGATTGGTAAAGACGTAGAAGCCGTTGGTACCGTTACCCAAAACGAAGAAGGGGTGAAAACGCTGCACTTGATTACAGTGAAAGAGGTTGAGTAGGTAATCGCTCAGCACCTCAGTATGACAATGAATCGGCCCAGAATTGCACCTGGTGTTCGAAAGGGAGCACTAGTTCTAGAAGGGAAGATAGGGGGATTAGTCTCCGCTTTCTTCCCTTTTCTTATGCCCCGGGCAGTTCCACCAGCACTCCACCAAGAGAAGATTCCTTTTTGTTAGCTAAGGCATCTGGTGAGGGCCATAAAACTCTGAACAATAAGGAGGATCTTGCAAGGGAAAGCTTGGCGACTGAAGAAAGCTGCAAAAACAGCGGGGTTGTGAGAGGTGATTCCCCCAAAGTTGGACAAATGGGACGACAAAGGAGATATTCCAATTAGAAAAAATCTTTTGCACTGGTCAACTCAACGCACCCCTCTCAACGGCAACAATGGCAAGGTGAAACATCTCACTCATTGCGGCAAGTGGATACTGACTCGAGGTATTACTCTGCGTCAGCCATCCTCCGAGTGGGTGCATAAGTTTTCCGAAAAATTCTGCGAAAAGTGCAGGCGGCGCATTGTCCGAGCTTGAGGGTTACTTTACCACTACTAATGATTAACATAAAGGCCGGGGAAAGCGATCCGGCAGCACCCTTGGAGAATGGCCTCCTCTGCGGAAGCCTGCCTTCGGCTGGTCTGAGGACGGGAATAGGAAAAAGTTCACTTGGCTGCCCCCTGCATTGACAGGGCCAAAAATATACCTATATTCCGGTAATTCGCAATAAGAAGGAATCACGAGTGACGGGGTGAACGTGTAATCTTTGCTTGGTCAAGCATCTAACAATGGGTTGGTTCAAGGGGGCAGGATGTTTGTAGGGTTCTCAGTGAGTGCAATCTGGCTGTATGGAAAAATGTAGCCAGAAGGAGGGAAATGGTATGAAAGGCATGTTGAGGTTTTTTGGTTTGCTACTAGCTATTGTGAGTGTGATCCTTCCAGTGGAAGTGTTCGCAGCCGGGTCGGGAGACCCGGTGCTAGAGCAAATCAGGGCCGCCTATTCAGGCAAAAATGAAGAAGTAAGAGTTATACCGAAAATTGACAACTTTATCATTCTGTTGGATCAATCTGGATCGATGTTCATCAAAGAGCAGGGCAAAGCCCAATCCAAGGCCGAGATGGCGAAGAAAGTAGTGGCTGCTCTAAACGAGCGTATTCCGGAGTTGGGTTATAAAGGTTCACTGGTGGTGTTCGCCCCTGACAAAACTCTTATCAATCCTACAGAATACAACAGGGCGATGTTCAACCAAGAGATCGAAAGGTTGCCTGATACCGGTCAGGTTTTTGACAACCAGACTCCTCTGGGGGATGCGATTTTGGGGCTCAACGGAGTGCTGAGTAAGACTGCCGGTAAGACTGCTGTACTCATCGTCTCTGACGGCGATAAAAATGTTGGAATTGATGCACTGCCAGCAGCAATAACAATGCATGAAAAGTACCCTAATGTGTGCTTCGATGCTCTTTCCTTTTCTGCAGATGAGAAGGGAAAGGCGACACTCAAAGGTATCAGCCAGCTCGGTGATTGCTTATATGTGGACGGAAGTCAACTATTAGGGAATCCGGCGGCAGTCGACACACTGGCAAAGGATATTTTCTACACTACGGAAGTGCATGAGGTTATGCAAGAAGTCGTACCAGTGAAGGCAGCTGCAGTTATTCCTGAGCCCATCACCTTGGAAGGCGTAAAATTTGGCTTCGATAAGTTCGAGCTTTCTCCTCAGGACAAGATGAATCTGGATCAGGATCTGCATAAGCTGAGCAGTCAGCCAGATTTGCACGTTGTGATAAAGGGCTATACGGATTCAACAGGACCTGAGGAATACAATCAGAAGCTATCCGAGAGACGGGCGCAGGCAGTGTATGACTACTTTGCCTCAAAAGGCATAAGTGGTGAGCGCATGAAAACTCTTGGCTATGGTGAGTCCGACCCGGTTGCTAACAACAGCACGCGTCAAGGGAGAGCTCTTAATCGCCGGGCAGAGATCAGTCCTGCGCAGTAGTGACCATGGTGAATGGTCATCTAACTGACAAGCTTGCCGATTAAAACCGGAGGCTGAGCCCCTGGAGTTATTAGTGGAAAGCCCCTGAAGGGCCAAGATTTGGTCCCGCGGGGGCTTTTAATTTTGGGGCATGCTTCTTGCTAAAATTAGTCTGGGTCATTGGCCCCGTGCTATACTCACAATCAGAATTACGAGTACAACCACAAGAGGCCCATTTGTCACCAGACGCCAGACACATAAACCCCGGAAAAGGGCAAGGGCTGAAGAAATGTCTTCCAAGGCTAGCTCCCTGGGTGCTTGTTTTGGCTTTGATTTTGTCTTTCCTTCTTTTAGCTGATTCTCTGGCAGTGAGTTTTACTCTCTCCGGCCAGTTCATCAGTGGTGGGCCAAACTTTGCGGCATACAAGTCAACTGAATCTCAAAATATTTGGCCGGGGTTTACTATCCTTGCTCAAATTGAGACCGAGCAGTCCACCCTAAAGATCGAAAGACAGTCTCATCTTCCTGCAATGACCCTAGAGGGTGCCTCGGTTGGCACAGGCTGGCCCACCGCAGACGGGTATGTGGTTACGAGCAACCATGTTGTTGCGGGTTGCCAGAACGTAGTGGTAATCAGCACGCTGGGCGAAGAACTTCCCGCTCGGCTGGCACTTGGAGATCAGGTCAAAGATATTGCCATATTGGAAGTCAGTGATGCAGGGAAACTGCCGCCGGCATTACCTTTGGCAAAAAAGAAGGCGAGACTGGGTACCGCTGTATTTACCATAGGCTTTCCCCGAGTGGACTACATGGGGAGATCGCCGAAACTTTTCACCGGTGTGATTAGCAGCGTCAATGGGCTGCACGACGATCCGGCAAGCTATCACACTACAATACCGGTTCAACCAGGCAATAGCGGAGGTCCTTTGTTGAACATGAATGGCGAAGTAGTTGGCCTGGTCACATCCATGCTCGGCCTCAGAGATAAAGAAGACGGGGACATACGCATACTGCAGAATGCCAGCTGTGCGCTGAAGATAGCCAGTGTTGAAAAGCTCCTTCCTTTGCTGCCTAAGCGAGCTCCTGCCTTGGAGGTCCTGCCGCGGAACTCTGGTAGCCTAGAAGCGCTGGCGGAGCGTATAGAAGGTTCCATACTCCTGGTAGTGGCAAAACAAGGCAAATCTTTGAATCTGCACCGGCAGAATCCAGTAGACATGGGTGAGCAGTGAGGGGTAACAATATGCGAGAAAGGCTGGACAGGCGAGAAAAGTGAGAAAGGGTACCCAGCCGAGAGAGGCAGTTGCCTTTTGTCTTTCCTGTGAGCTGTCAGCTGTGAGCCAATTTAGACGACTCCACGATTTCTACGAATCAACTAATTCCCTAATTTTCTAATTATCTAATCAACTTTATGTTAAGATTCTCCTGAATTTCAAGCTCCGCGACGCACTCATGAAGAATAATAAGAGCGTATACCGAATTCCTTTCAACAAAGGGTACCTGGATTTTGGGTTGCCAGGGCAGATGCGTGGCACCTATCTTACATCCCGGCGGGTGGAGCCCCTGGCCGATTTGGAGGAGGCCATCGCTAAAGGATTAGCCAATCCCGTCAACGCCCCACCGTTGAGGGAAACGGCTAAACCGGGCCATACCGTCTGCATTGTTTTCACCGATATTACCAGGGACAGCCCCGATAATCTGCTGGTACCCGCCCTGTTGGCCGAGTTACAAATGGCCGGTGTCCGTGACCAGGACATCACCCTCCTCTGCGGTATCGGTATGCACCGGCCAAGCACCCAGAAGGAGAAGGTTATCAAGCTCGGGCCGGCACTGGTCAACCGCTACAGGGTGGTGGACCACGAACCGTTAAACCGGGACGGACTCAAAGACTTGGGCTCAACTGAGAGCGGAATCCCACTTTCAGTAAATAAAATTGCTTGTGAGGCAGATTTACTCATTGCCACCGGGATTGTTGAGCCGCACCAGTATGCCGGCTATTCAGGGGGCCGAAAGACTGCGGCCATTGGTGCGGGAGGTGAGCAAATGATCGCCGCTACGCACGGACCCCAAATGGTTGAACACCCTGGAACACGGCTGGGCAAGATCGAGGGCAATCCTTTCCACCAATTAATCACAGAAGCTGCCCGCCGTGCAGGCTTGAGCTTCATCCTTAACGTGGTGCGGGATAACCACAAGCAGACGGTGGCAGTTCTCGCTGGTGAACCGGAAGCGACTTTTGAGGAGTTGGTCAAAGCTGCAAGACAGCTATACGAAGTACCTATCACCAAACAATACGACGTGGCCGTGGCCGGGGTCGGTTTTCCAAAAGATACAAACATCTATCAGGCCAGCAGGGCTGCCAGTCAGCTCTTTTTCGCTCCCCGTCGCGTGGTCAAGGAAGGAGGCGTCTTTATTGTCCCTGCCTCTACGGAGGAAGGGGCCGGCCAAGGTTTCGCTGAGCGGGCTTTTATGGAAACGATGAAAGGTGCCGACAACCTGGAAGCTCTACTCGCTGAACTGCGACGCACCGGCTACCCCCCAGGAGGACAACGGGCTTTTATTATGGCCAAGGTGCTGGAAAAGACCAAGGTAATCATCGCGGGAACTGTGACGCCTGATGTGGTGCGCCAGCTGCATATGACTCCAGCTGCGGACATGGATAAAGCCTTTCGTATCGCTGCATCACACCTAGGTCGAGATACTCTGGACGTGCTTATCGTACCACAAGCGCTCCTGACCCTACCAACATTAGGGTAAACCCTCTTTCCTGCCGTAGAAGAGCGGTTCGGAGGAACAAAGGGAGAGGGAAAGAGTTAGTTTTAAGAGTGCACCTGAGGTAGATTGCCTAGTGGGCAAAGACCGGCCACCTACGCCACTTCGGGAATCTCCCAACCCTCTAGTCCTAGTTATGCGGAGCTATGGACACCGGCGTTTAGGTGAAATTCTGCAGCAGAGGTAAGAAAGATGGTCGGTGGGGATTTTTAGCGTACTATGAGTCGAACGAAAGCATTTTTTATACATTTTTTTGCAGTATATACCTTCGCTATTGCATTATATGTTTTTACATATTTTTCAAGCGGTAAATTAGATAGATTTATTACAATTTATTTTTTAGATTTACCTAGATTTCTATATTTTTATCTTTCAAATATCATTCATGGTCGTCCCATTTATTCACATTATTATATTTCGTTGACGTTGATTATATACTATTATCTTATCACCATCCCGATATATTTTTCTATTCGTCTCAAGAAAACTAGTTATCTTTGGCTTCAACTGGTCATTTTCGTCTTACATTTCGTTGTCACTATTTTTGTTTGGTATTAACGAGGGGTATGCTTTACACATAGGGCAGAGCGCACAGCCATCAGCGAGAAAAGCGGGAAAAGCGAGAAAGGCAACTAGGTCTCCGAGCTGGGTATCCTTTCTCGCATTTCTCGCCTGTCTAGCCTTTCTCGCACATCGTTACCGTTTCCCGCTTATCATTTTCCATTTGCCGCAATTATTTCTCAAATGATTCTTTTACCCATTTTGCTTAAGTATCACAGTTGGCTTTTTCCATTTCACCTGCCTCGATCTTCAATATCTCAGGGAGTTCATTCACTTGCTCGGGGGTTGCAGAGGTGCTTACTGTGCCGAAACAGTCTGCCCAAGGATAGTCCTTTTCACCTAGCCAACAGTGGGACCACTCTTCTTTCATGGCCGGCGCTCATAGGTGGTTATTTATGGGCAGAGATAAACCCAGCTTCAATCCTGGAAGTATTCCATAACCGCCTAAAAAACCTTAAAAAGACCATTTCTTACTTTCCTTAGTCGATGATCTTTCCATGTCTCATCTCTGGGAAAAAGGGTTCTTAAAAAAGCAGCAATTTTCATAAGAGGATGTGGGAGGGATTGTTTAGTGCCCAGTAGTCTGGTTCGATTTTTGCATTTTTGTTGGCTGTTCCTTGAATAATCTCAGTGGAATTGGGCTAAATCTATATCATTGACTTCCGTGGGTAAATGACCAAGAATAACGGTCAACCCTCTAAATCTCTCGAATCCTAAAATGCTCAGGTCTACGTGTGAAAACCAGTTGAACAATGGTAGCCCTACCTATACTGTAGGTGGAGGAAAGGGTGGAACCGGTAAGAGTTTCATAACGGCGAGTCTTGGCACGATTCTGGCGCAACAGGGTAAAAGGGTACTACTGGTGGATTTGGATCTGGGGGCCTCGAACCTTCATACTTTTTTGGCCCTTGGCAAGCCTCAGATAAGCCTCAAGCAATATTTGGATAAGGAAGTTCACGATATCAATGATGTTGTGATACAGACAAACCAGCCAAATCTGTCAGTCATAAGTTCAGCTGGCTGTTCACTGGAGATCGCTAATCTGTATTATGCCCAGAAGGTAAAAGTGATAAGAGCAATAAAGAGGCTAGCTTATGATTATATCTTCATCGATTTAGGATCAGGAACTCACTATAATACTTTGGACTTTTATCTTATGTCGAATGAGGGAATAATCGTCACCACACCTGAACCCATCGCGGTTGAGAATATGTTTCGCTTTTTGAAGTCCATTTATTTAAGGAAAGTTAAAGCAATTCTTAAGAACTATGGCCTAAATATAATCTGTCGGGAATACTTGCATAGAGTTAACGACTCACCAGTAAAATTATTTTCACATATAATGGATTTCGTTAAACAATATGATGCACAAAATGATGCAGATGTGGAAAAATGCATTAAGAATCAAAAGATCGGCTTAATCCTGAATCAATTCAGATGGCAAGTAGATAAGAATTTTGGGCATGAGCTCACAAGGATTTGTAATAAGCACCTCTACTTCAACTATCACTTTTTGGGAAATGTATCATCAGATCACAAGATCGGTGATGCAACCATGAAGGATAGAGTATTCGTCAACGAGTATAGTTATGCCAAGACAGCCAAAGAAATATACAATATTGCCCTGGCACTAATCGATGAAACTTACGAAGCTGAATTATCTTTGCCTTTAGTATCATGAGAAATTTTGAAGAGCTGAATCTTTACGAGATCTTAGAAATATCGATCGACGCCTCGACATTCAAGATCAAGCGGGCCTATAAAAATGCTCTCGAGATCTACGGTAGGAAATCCTTGCTAACATATTCTCTCTTCAGTGAGGAGGAAAGGGTTGATATCCTAAAAAGACTTGAAGATGCCTACCACACTTTAATCGATAAAACCAAGAGAGCAGCATACGATGCAACATTGGGGGATAAATCCAGAAGCATAGAGCATAGAGCAAAGGGCATGGAGATCAGCGAGAAATGCGGGAAAAGCGAGAAAGGCAACTAGGGCTCCAAGCTGGGTGTCCTTTCTCGCTTTTCTCGCCTGTCTAGCCTTTCTCGCAGAGCAACATGGTTTACCGTTTACTGCCGGCTACTGGTCATTGGACTCTTTGATTTCAACATGTGGGCTCTATCGGTACATGCTGAGAGATTCATTTAGTCTTTTTTCAATCTCATTCAGTTTCTTCTTGAGCTCATCTACCTTGTCCTTTAGATTCTCATTTGCGGGATCAGATCTAAAGGCCACCTCAGCTTCTTGTAATTCTTTCCCCAACTCAAGACGTACCAGTTCCAGGCGATGAATGTAGTCCTTGACGATTTTATATTCCGGCCAATCATCAGTATCATCGTAAAAATACATTGACATGACAGGCCCCTGTAGTCTTTATAGTTTAACCTTTGTTTCATAAAAGTTAATTAAGCAACTACCTTTGTCAACTAGAAGATTTGCGCACTGGACTCTCGGGCGAAGCAATGAATCTAGAAGAAGATCTAATACGAGCAGCTGAAATTATCGAAAAGGCCGGAGCGCTATTTATCTGTGCCGGAGCGGGTATGGGAGTTGACTCGGGTTTGCCCGACTTTAGAGGAAATGAGGGGTTTTGGAGGGCATACCCGCCTATAGCTAGGTTGGGGAAATCTTTCGTTGAAATGGCGAATCCAGTGTGGTTCCACGAGAACCCGAAGTTGGCCTGGGCATTCTATGGACACCGATTGAACCTCTATCGAATGACCACGCCACACGAGGGTTTTCGGCAACTACTGCACATGGGCGAACAGAAGCCGGGGAGTTATTTCGTCTTCACCTCAAACGTGGACGGCCAGTTTCAAAAAGGAGGCTACAGTGCGTGGCAGATTGAGGAGTGTCATGGCTCGATTCACTACTTTCAATGTGTGCGCCCATGCAGTGACCATATTTGGGACGCCCGGAACATCGAGGTTTTAGTAGAAGAAGATATTTTCGAAGCTCTGGAACCACTGCCTCGATGCGGAAATTGCGGAAGTCTTGCTCGCCCCAATGTTCTCATGTTCGGTGATTGGGCCTGGATTGCAGCACGGGCCTTGTCGCAGAGGAAGAGGCTGGCTACCTGGCTGGAAACCATATCTATGAAGAACTATCCATTGGCAGTAGTGGAAATCGGTGCGGGCGAGGCAGTTCCCACTGTTCGTAATCAGGCGGAGCATGCCATTAGAAAATACAAGGCTGGGCTCATACGAATCAATCCAAGGCATTACCAGGTTCCAGACAAAACACACGTCTCACTTCCTTTGGGTGGCGCTGAGGCGGTGGATGGAATTTTCCGACGACTCCACGGAGATTAGGGTCCCCGTGGCCTATGTCTCTAGAATGTTTTTGGGGAAACTCTTCGGTCACATCCTGATTGACTTACTGGCCTGAATAAGATAGATGGACAAATCCCCCGCGATCGATACCGCCAGAAATTCGGGGGTGGAAGATGGAAAACTATGGCCCAGACCCGCAACTTCAGCATCATTGCCCACATCGATCATGGCAAGTCCACCCTGGCCGATCGCTTCATTCAATATGCCGGCCTCATAAGCGACAGGGATTTTAGGGACCAGGTCCTGGACACTATGGATCTCGAGCGTGAACGGGGCATTACTATCAAGAGCCACACCATCACCTTGCCATACACCAGCCGGAAGGGGCAAGACTTTGAACTAAACTTGATCGACACTCCCGGGCATGTGGATTTCTCCTACGAGGTGTCCCGGGCTCTGACCTCCTGCG
>JARRNM010000006.1:0-54796 GCA_037384945.1 Deltaproteobacteria bacterium | reverse complement strand
TGCTGGAGAGTGAGACTTTCTTGAGTCACCTGGGAAGTGACTGTGGTATAGCAAATGTTAACATCGGCACCTCGGGCGCGGAAATCGGTGGTGCTTTTGGGGGGGAGAAAGACACCGGAGGCGGGCGGGAGTCCGGCTCTGATGCCTGGAAGACCTATATGCGGAGACAGACCTGCACTATCAATTGGTCGGGGGAGATGCCTCTGGCGCAGGGGATTGAGTTTGGCATCGAGTAAGCAGGCAGATTCCAGCTGACAGTTGGCAGTTTTAAGAGATTCAAGTTGATTTGGTATTGTTGCCTGCTGTCCGCTGTCTGCTGCCAGCTGATCTCGGCATTATGTACTATTATCCTTTAGTAAAAATCCAAGGCCGAAGGATTTCGTTAGAAAAATGGATTTACACTTTATAGATGGAAACCAAGCTGTGGCCATGGGAGCCTTGTATGGGGGCTGCAGGTTTTTTGCCTCATATCCTATAACTCCTGCGAGTACTCTTCTTTCAGCCATGCTCGAGACCATTCCTGCCGCGGGGGGTATTGTTATGCAGGGTGAGGACGAAATCGCTTCAATCGGCTACTGTCTCGGGGCCTCTATGGCCGGCATGAAAGTTATGACCGCCACCTCTGGGCCAGGTCTCAGCCTTTATAGCGAGAATATCTCCTTCGCCATTGCAGGCGAGATTCCAATAGTGATTGTCAATGTCATGCGTCAGGGACCGTCGACCGGTTCAGCTACCCGAGGCGCAGATTCCGATGTCCAGTTCATGCGCTGGGGATGCAGCGGCGGCTTGCCGGTTATCGTCCTTGCCCCGGCTGACGTGAGTGATTGCTTTACCCTGACGGTTCATGCCTTTAATCTTGCCGAGCGGTTTCGTTGCCCGGTATTTATAGCCTCCAACAAAGAGATAGGGATGACCAGCCAGACTGTGGATATGGAGAGAATAGAAAGACCGCCGATCATGAATCGCACTCTTCATGAATCAGGTCCCTTTCTACCTTTTAAAATTGATCAGGTGGAGGACGTTCCTTGTTTTCTTCCCATTGGCGGGCCAATCTTAGTGAGACAAACTTCATCGACCCATGGGCCGGATGGCTATATCACAACCGATCCCTTGGAGATCCAGGCTGGTGTCGAAAGGCTGCAGAGAAAAATCGAAGCTAATATTGAATCATTCAGCTACTTTGATCTGGAAGAGAGAGAGGGGGCGCGCATTTTGATCGTGGCATACGGGATAACAGCTGGAGCTGCGAGAGCTGCAGCTGCCGAGCTGTTTGAACAGCGAAATGTCCCAGTATCTCTTTTGGTTCTAAAGACCTTGTGGCCGGTTCCGGAGCAAGTGATCCTGAATGCTGCGAAGGGCATGGAACGAATCCTAGTGGTGGAAATGAATGTGGGCCAATACCTCCAGGAGGTCCGGAGAGTGGTTTGTAACCTAAGGGTTGATTTTTATGGCAAAATGTCTGGCCAGTTGATCTCACCCAGAGAAATCATAGAAGAGGTGTTGGGTGGCTAGCCTCCTTAACCAAGACCGTCCCCCGGTTTTTTGCCCCGGCTGTTCTCACGACCGCAGTGTCCGTGTTCTGGACCGCGCTCTGCAGAAGATGGGTCTTGGAGGCAGCCAGGTAGTCATTGTCAGCGATATTGGTTGCTCCGGACTGTTTGACACCTTTTTCAATACCCATGCATTTCATGGACTTCACGGTCGAGCCCTTACCTATGCAGCTGGGATCAAGTTGGCGCAGCCTCATGCTAAGGTGATAGTAACTATGGGTGACGGGGGAGTAGGAATAGGAGGCGCGCATTTTCTCGCTGCCTGCCGGAGAAACCTAGATTTGACCCTTTTGGTGTTGAACAACTTCAACTTCGGCATGACCGGGGGGCAGTTTTCCTGCACCACACCGGAAGAGGCATCCGTGTCGTCCAGTTTTCTCAATGTGTTAGAAAAGCCTTTTGATCTGTGCCGTGTTGCAGATTGCGCCGGGGCTCCTTTTGTGGCCCGGTCATCGGTGTACCGTAAGGATCTCTCAGAACTGCTTAAAGAGGCCATCTCTTTTGGAGGGTTTTCAGTAGTGGATATATGGGGGGGATGTCCGGCCCGCTACATGAAAAAGAACCCCTTATCCCCAAAGGAGATCGAGGCGGCCATTGAGAAACTGCCGGCTTATAGGGGGATAGTCTCCGCAAACCTTAGGAAGGAATACTCCAGTCATTACCGGCAAGAGGCCGCTAGAGATAGGACGCGAGTTCCCTGGCAAGGAATTGAGACGATTTTTGAGGCGACGACCAGAGAAAGACGTGAGGTGGTCTTTTTGGGAAGTGCAGGGCAACGGGTGATCACTGCTGGCGGTCTGTTGGCTCGTGCGGCCGTTTTGGCCGGCATGAATGTCAGCCAGAAGAATGACTACAATGTCACTGTCATGCGAGGCCCCTCTGTCACCGAGCTGGTTATTTCCTCTCAGCCGATCACCTATACCGGGGTAGAAGAGCCTCATGCGATCATCGCCCTCGCCCATGAGGGAGTGCAGAGATGCCGGGGTTTATTTGACAAGATGAAAGAGTCCGGACGGGTCCTTCTGGCGGCAGGAGTTGAGGCCCCGGCTACGGTTGGACAAATCCTGGAAGTGGATTTCAAAGCTAAAGGAATCAAGAACAAGGAGATGGCTTTAGCGGCCGGTTATCTCCTGGCTCGGGATCGAGACCCGATTACAGCGGAGATGTTCGAGGAAGCGCTCAAGCAGACATTTCAGGGCAAAAGACTTGAAGAGGCCCGCGTAGTTTTGGAGAAAGCCGCCACCATATTGGAGTAGACGCTAAGCTCTCAGCGCAGAGCACATAGCGTCCTTTTCTATTTCGAATCTTTACCCTATGCTCCATGCCCCTGCCTGATGGCATGGTAGTCCAGGGCCACGCCGTTGGCACCGAGAATATTTCTGGCGGTGCGGGCAATCTTGAGGGCCTCAGAGACATTGTTCATCTTGGCAAGGGAAATCTGACTATGATGAGCCTTGCCCGCATCTTTCAAGCGCCCCAACTGAAGGCAAAGCAGTTGTCCTTTGGTGATTTCAGCAAGCATTTTTACCAGTTTGCGCTGAACCAACTGAAAAGAAGCGATGGGAACCTCAAACTGAATACGGCTCTTTGCATAATCGAGAGCGACGTCATAGCAGGCCATCGCCGCGCCCACAGCTCCCCAGGCAATGCCGAACCGCGCTTCGTTGAGGCACATGAGTGCTGACTTTATCCCTTCTGTGCCTGGTAGGAGGTTTTCGGCAGGCACTCTGACCTCGTCCAGCATGAGGCTCGAGGTCACTGAGGCGCGGTGCGAGTACTTCCGGGCTATGTTATAGGCCTCGAATCCGGGTGTGCCTTTTTCCACCAAGAAGCCGCGTATCCCCTCCTCGGTCTGGGCCCAAATCACCGCCACGTCGGCAATTTCACCATTGGTGATCCACATCTTGCTGCCATGGATTAGATAGTCACTGCCTTTCTTGGTAGCTCTAGTCTTTAAGTTTCCGGGATCGGAGCCTATGTCGTATTCGGTGAGACCGAAGCAGCCAATCTTTTCGCCCTTGGCCATGGCCGGAAGCCAGCGAGATTTCTGTTCCTCTGTGCCGAAGGTGTAAATGGGGTACATCACCAGGGAGTTCTGCACCGAAACAAAGGAACGCAAACCACTGTCCCCCCGTTCCAGTTCCTGACAGGCCAAGCCGTAGTCTACATTGCTCATTCCCGGGCAATCGTACCCCTGGATCTTGATCCCCAGCAACCCAAGTTCAGCCAGTTGGGGAACCAAGTCTAGATCGAAGTAGCCCTGCTCGAAGTATTCTTCCACCTTGGGCATGTAGTTATTGTCTATCCAACGTCGCACTGTGTCTCGAACAGCGCGCTCCTCCATGGTCAAGAGATCGTCACAGCGATAGTAGTCAACACCTTGGAAGGGTTTCATGGATTTTCCTCCTGTGAGTTTCTGGTCGCAATTGGGAATGCAATTATTACTTACTTCTGCCAAGTATGGCAACACGATAAAAGACTTGGGATAGTGACATGGCATCCTATATAGTTGCATCAATTTTGTTTTGACCTCCAGGACTGCTCTCTGTAGAAAGCAGAGAGAGTTTTCTTCTGCAATGCAGACTCTTAGATCCTGCCGAATATTTTGGCATGCTTTTGGCTTCAACAATCTCCCGTTTTCAAAGACTTACTTTTGTGCCATCAGGATCATCTGGCATAGTCTGAAAAGAGAAGTTTGTTAGGGGTAATCCTTTTCTTCTCATAAACGCCGAGGACAAGAGATGCGGAGAGGTTTAATAAGAGTTTGTTCTTGTACCGTCCTCGCTTTTCTAACCCTCTTTCTTTTTTGTTCCATGGCCGCTGCCAAAGAAAGAGCAACTATTGAAACTCAGCAGGGAGCACATCAACGGCTCCAAGAGGCTGAAGAAACAGAAAACAAGGAGGTGATCGAAGAAAAACCTTCCGTTGCAGCCGAGCACGAGAAACAGTCGCAGGCTCACGGCATTATAAAATTAGAGGAAGAGGAGTCACCTAAAGAAATTCAAATTCTTTCTGGTTTGCCCGTGGAAAAAGTCACCTTGGCCGGCTTTATCGACCTGGACAATGATTACTATGAGGTCTCGGATGTCTCAGACAAAGAGAGTGGCGGCAGGACCGACGTGGGTCTGGGCTCGGTGGACCTTGAACTGCGAGTATTTTTTAATAAATGGGCTAAGGCCAAGTTCACGCTAGCTGCTGATGATGTTGGTAAGCAGGAAGAAAAAACTAAAATAAAAGTGGATGAGGCCTTTTTCACCCTTAAGTGTCCCTGGGTTCCGCTGTATTTCAAGGGTGGCTATACAACTCTTCCTTTTGGCGTTTTTGAAGACCGCCTGATCACCGGAACTATCATTGAGGACCTCTACGAGATAGAAAGGGTAGGTGCGACTCTGGGATTTGATCCCGATTTCTATGGCTTAGACATTTCCTTTACCGTCTATGCAGGCCAGGACATCATTAAGAATCTCGGGAACTTCAACATAGATGGGTACAGGGTAGATCGTGAAAAGAAGGATGATGTGAGTTCCTTTATTGCCAATGTCACCCTTGAGCCGGTGGAGGACGTGCTCAGTTTGAGTGTTTTCTACGACAGTGAACCTGGCGATGGTAGGCGCAACCAGACTATTGGGTCCGCCTTTACCTTGGACCTCTGGAAATTTACCTTTGACGCCGAATACATTGCCGCCCTGCAGAGACAAAAGCGGGAAAACGGAGAAGAAAGCAAGGAGAGTGCCTGGGTTGTAGGCCTTGCCTTTCAGCCCCTTGAGTCAATGCCTGTGGCACTTGCGGTCCGGTATGAAGATTTTGCTGACGATCTGAAGGAGAATCAAGATGAAATAATTGACGACCGATACGTGGCAGGATTCAGCTACAAGTTTCTAGAGTGGGCTACCTTCTTTTTCGAGTATAATTACTTGAACTACGAAAAAGAAGAAGACAGCGACGCGGCAGACCACGCATACGAGTTGCACTTCCGCATTGATTTGGCATTTTAGCCCAACCCTTTCCCTTCTCTCCACCCTTTGCCACAATCCTTACCGTTTTGTAATTTTTTGGTAATCTTTCGGTAAGCTTCCCATATTTAGTATGGAAACAACTCATCGGAATTTCAGCTGGTCTAGTTTTCGAATTAGTGTTCATCCAGAAATTCCCTAATGTCATTCTGAGCCCTTCGTTTCACTCAGGATAATCTCCGCGAAGGATCTGGAGATTCTTCGTCGTCCCGCATTTGCGGGACTCCTCAGAATGACGTATTCGGGGACTTTTTCACCAGGTTGGCAGAGACCATCTATTCGTTCTACTCTGGTCTGATCGATGCAACTTATTTCTTGGTGAGAGAAAAGCGAAAAGTTGCTCTAGAGTGTTATTTTCAGTGATTTTCTCGAGTCTATCAGTGGAATTGAGAACAAGCTCATCTGAGACTGGTGCACAGAGCTTGATGACACCTGAATAAGGGAGAGAGTCCATGACCAGACTAATTGTTGCCATCGTCATAACATTTGCTTTAATCTCTGGAACTGCACTAGAGCACAGAGCACGCTGGCAGAAAGAGGACCATTTGGCTTTGGAGCGATGTTTGGGATGACAGGCCCCAACCCCAGGTATCTTGCAGGAATTACCGCCAAGTATTTTCTGGATGAGACCAATGCAATTGACGGTGCTGTCCTCCACCGCTTCAGTAGTAAAAATGACTATTATATCTGGGCAGACTACCTATATCACTTCCGTTCGCTGATTACGGTTGAGCAAGGCGAATTGCCAGTCTATGTCGGTGTTGGCGGAAGACTCAAGCTCCAGGAGAGCAACGAGGATAAATTCGGGGTCCGATTTGCCGTGGGGTTGGCTTATGAATTTGCCGGCGTGCCTGTTGTTGTCTTTCTTGAAGTTGTGCCAATATGGGACGTAGCGGTCAGCTATGATTTTGATCTCAAAGGAGGTATCGGCGTTAGATTTTGTTTTTAGTTTGGCGAATGTAACATGGAATGAGGGTCAGACTTTTTCCCTGATAAAAAACCCCGGAGCTGAGCTCCGGGGTTTGTTTTCTTGCGGTCAACCGCTTTGCCTCTTACCAGCTCCAGAACAATCCGCCGGCGATGCGATAGGCATCGTCGTCTTTTCTATGGGGTGAAAAGCCCTCGTCAGCGAAAAAGTAGCCGACAGCGGCTTTCAGGGTGAGGCCGTCGACGATACCCTGGGAAGCGCGTAAATAAAAGGAGCCGCCCAGACTGTCTCTGTCTTCCAAGACGTTGCTAAGCGTGGCGTTTGGCGCCATCCCATCGCTAGTTCTAGAAGCTACTTTTTCGACAAAACCCATGTAAGCGCCACCAAACTGGATCAAAGTTTTTTCCAGGGGTTTGAAATCGGCGTGAGCGCCAATAGCCCAGATGTTGTTCAGCGTGTAGCCGGCGTTGGTGCCCAGACCGGTGCTGGTGACATTGGTGGTGTTTGGCGGTCCGCCGGGAGCTTGGATGGTAACGGTGTCGTCATCGAACCAGCCGGGGAAGACCACTTCGTCCATGTTGTAGGCGTTCCGGCCGCTGGGAGCACCGGCAGTGGTGAAGGCCTTGGTATCGTCGTTACCGAGCTTATTACCGGAGGCATAGTAGAAGTCGGCTCCAACGGTGATGGTGTCTGTAGCGTTAAAGGTACCGCCGGCCATAAAGGCATAGCCCTTGAAGTCGCTGCTGGGAGAGGTCTGCTTGCTCTTGCCGGCGTTGAATGCCACGTCACCGTAAACGGAGAACTCGTCAGAGCTGTAGTCTCCATCCAAACTGAAGACGTAGAGGTCCAAGCTGTTGCCTGGCTCCGCGGTGGCGCCGGGGCGGGCAAGGTCATCGGTGTTGGCCCAATTATCGTCGTTATTGATCCAGGCGAAGTTGAGAGCAGTGAAGACCCCTTCAATGTTGTAGTTCACCGCGAAGGCCCAGATATCCACGTCGTCCGAGCTTTGGGTGGGCGTAATCGCTGAACCGGTAGGCGAGATGCTGTTGCTGTCGCCCAGGCGGGAGTAAAGGCCGGCGAAATACCACTCCCCGTACTTGTAAGCGGCGAAGATGCCGCTGGTGTCATCGTTGAACACCCAGGCGGGCTTGTCCAGCCGGGCGCCGATGATACCCATTTTGATGTTCAGGGCGGTATCTGGGACGAGGAAATCTATATAAGCGTTCTTGATCTCCATACCGGCGGAGTCGTTGTTGGAGCCGCCGTCGGCGCTCAGGGAGCCCAGACGACCGTCGCCCCAGTAGTCATCGATTTCGAACTTGGATACGGCCTTGAGATTCTCGCTGGCCACCGCGTCGAAATAGAGCCGCATCCTGGTGTAGAACCAGTTGGTGTTGTCATCGTACTCACCGTGACTGTTCTGCTGGCCGTCGTGCTGATTGTTGGTGCCGTAAACTTTCTGGGCGAAGAGGCCGCCGAACTTGAGCTCCGCGGCACTGGCGGGCGGCACCAATGCAAAAATTGCCACCAGTGCTATAAAAACCAAGAGTAGTCGTTTCATAAACCTTTAACCTCCTTGTTTAGAACTCTTGTTCCCGATTTGTCCATTTATGGCTCTAAAGTCGATGAAACGGTACCTTCCTTATCCATCACCTCCTTTCCATAATCAGAAACAGCTCTTTTCATCACAAAAAAACTCTCAGTCTGCGTCTGGAGAGCCCGTTTACCAACTACAAATGCCTTGTTATATGGATACGCCGCTCGAACGTATGGTCTTGGATGTTTGCTTTTTATTGGGATCGGCACACTTAGATGAGAAAGACGAGATTCAAGAAAATCTGCTTGAGATTTTGTACCCGTTTTTTTCATTTGTAAAGGGGAAAATGAGAGAGCAAGGCTGCATGCTGCGAATCTTACCAACTCTTAATGTTTTGACAATCTTTTGGTAAGCCCATCAGTTGTATTATCCAGAAAACTGGCCACAGTTCCAAACTTAAGTGCATCCAAGATTTAGTGAATGTAATTATGAGCCCTTCGGCTGACGCCGGATAGACTCCGCGAAGGGTTTCCAGATTCTTCGGCTGATGCCTCAGAATGACGTCTGAAAACACCGTTTATGGAAGGACACTGGCTAGCTACCAGCGAACAAACAACCAGAGAGTGAAGGAGGTGTACCATGAAGCGAGAACAGAAAATTCTTAGCAAGAAAGCATCTGGTGACGGAATCATGGGGGGCGCGTTATTGTTGGGTTTAACGATCATCCTGTTCATTGCTCTCCTTGGCCTGGTCAGCCCGCCTGCCCTGGCAAAGGGCCACGGCCGGCATATTAAAAGGGCCTGCAGTCAGACCGCGTCGGCTGCCTTTTTCGCCTGCTACAATGAGAAAAAAGACGATTACTGGATCGCCCAGGGCAACTGTTTCAATCTGGATGATCCTGGAGATCGAGCTGAGTGTTTCGCGGAGGCGAAAGCGGATTATAAAGATGCGAAGGCAGAGTGCCAGGACCAGCTCGGGGCCCGCAGGGATCTCTGCGATGAGCTGGGGGAAGCCCCCTACGACCCGGAGATCGATCCTGATAATTTTGTTGATCCGGCAGACATTGGGGGCTCGGTAACTGCCAACCCTTACTTTCCCCTGGTGCGCGGTTCTAAGTGGGTATATAAAACTTCAGTCAGAGGTGAGGGGATTACAGAGACCAATACCGACGAAGTGTTGACGGAGACCAAAAAGATCATGGGGGTGGAATGCGTCATCGTTCATGATATCGTGTATGATGGCGACAACACCGACCCTGATAACATCAAGGAGGACACCTACGACTATTATGCCCAGAACACAGACGGTAACGTCTGGTACTTTGGTGAATTTTCCCTGAGTGTTGAGGAAGAACTGCCCAGCATGGAGGGCTCCTGGCTGTTCGGAGTGGACGACGCCAAGCCGGGTATTATCATGTATGCTGATCTGTCGGAGAAGGACATCGGAAAGGTATACCGCCAGGAGTTCGCCCTGGGAGATGCCGAAGATTGGGCTAAATTGGAGAACCTGGACGCAGAAGCGAGAGTTCCCTATTCTGGTGGTAACTGTTTGGTAGGTGACCAATGTAGGAACACTTCGGAGGGCACACCCCTTGAGCCTGACGTCATCGAGTACAAGTACTACAAGTCAGGTATTGGCACCGTTCTTGAGTATGCTCCTGATACCGGCGAGCGGACGGCGCTTATAAGGTTCGCTCCTGGTCCCTAACTTAGGCTAGTAACCTTCTTGGCCCGCCCGAAAGGCAGGTGTTGCTCCGAACTTCTGAGGTAGTAACTGCGCAAAAGGTCGGAGGTAGTGGTGGGCCAGTTCGAGTGAGAATGGATACTTATCTCGAAACTCCGAGCCCCGGCTGAGGCCGGGGCTCGATGCATTTCCGAAGGTAAGCACGAGTATCAATAAAATTTGTAGTTGCTGGCAGAAGGAACAATGCCATCCATATGGATGTCAGAAGATTTATCTAATTAGCGTCCATCCGAAAACAGGTCCTTTTGGATGTCATTCTGAGGAGTCCCGTAAAAGCGGGAGGACGAAGAATTTCGATGTTATTGGCTTTCCCGGAGATTCTTCGTGGAGTTTATCCTGCCTGTCCCGGGTATAGTCCCGGGGAGCTTGCCGAAAAAGTCAGAATGACAATGTTGAGTTTCCGCATGGAGACTAACTAGTGTCAGTGATAAGTAACAGATATTTAAACAGGTTAATCAAGCCAATGACTAGAAGAGTTCTCATAGCTCTTTTCATCCTCATCTTCAGCTGTAATCTGGCCCAGGCAGCCAAGGCGAGGTTGCAGGACATAGTCTTGGACAGCAAAAATGAAAATCTTACTCTCAGCTTCAAATTGGAGGATGCTTTTTCAGAACAGATGAAGGCGGTTATTCTAAATGGAACATCCGTCACTTTCACCTTCTTCGTTGTATTGAGGGAGATCAAGGATTTTTGGCTGGACAAGAAGATAGTCGATATAAAAATTGATCACATGCTGAAATACGACGTTCTGAAAAAAGAATTCGTTATCAAAAGATCACGGGAAATTGATGAGGTCTTGATTACAGGCTCTTTTGTCGAAGCCCAGAATATTATGACCGCAATTAACAGTCTAAAAGTTCTTCCATTCAACTGGCTGGAAAATGGCAACCGTTATCAAATAGCAACCAAGGCCGAACTCAACAAAGCCAACCTGCCTCTTAATTTGAGATCTGTCATGTTTTTCTCTCCTTCTTGGGGATTTGAAACAGATTGGTATATACTGGACTTCAATCGTTCATAAAAAGAGGTCGTTTCCATGCGTCTCCTGTTGGTGGAAGATGATTTGAAGCTCGCGTCCTTCATATCAAAGGGGCTCAGAGAAGGTGGCTTTGCCGTGGACCACTGCGCGGATGGAGAGGATGGCCTGCATCTGGCCTTAACTGAACCTTATGATGCTGCCATTGTCGACATAATGTTGCCCAAACTTGATGGTCTGTCTCTCATAGATGAACTGCGAAAGACCAAGAACAATACACCGGTAATTATTTTGAGCGCAAAGCGCTCGCTGGATGATCGGATCAGGGGTCTGCAGGGGGGAGGTGACGATTATCTGGTCAAGCCTTTTTCTTTTGCCGAGCTTCTGGCGCGGGTTCAGGCGCTGATTCGCAGGGCCAGCGGGACATCAGAGCCCACCACCTTGGAAGTAGGTGACCTTTCCATGGATCTTCACAGCCGCAAGGTTGTGAGAGGTGGACAGAAGATAGATCTTTCACCCCTGGAGTTCTCATTGCTCGAGTACCTTATGCGGAATGCCGGGAATGTTGTCTCTAAAACCATGATTATGGAACATGTCTGGGATTATAACTTTGACCCGCAAACCAACGTGGTGGAGGTTCGTATATGCAAACTGCGGGATAGAATTGATAAAGATTTTGAGACAAAGCTGATTCGCACCGTCTATGGAGCGGGTTATGTACTTGAAGAAGATTCTTAGGCCCCCTGGCACGCTGGCATTTCGATTAACCCTCTGGTATGCAGGGATATTCACCATATCGACCCTTGTGGCCTTTGGGGCCTTCTACTTGGCGATCTCAACAGTGATTAGTAAACATAGGGACCTGGACCTTAAGGGTGATGTGCAAGAGTATGCCGCCATGTTAACCACAAAAGGGATTGGCGAGGTCAAGGCTGAGATGAGCTGGGATGCTCTATCTGACGGCCCGGAACATACCTTTCTCCGTCTACTAACTATGGATGGCAAGGAGTTGGCCGCGACAGACATGTCGGCCTGGCGGAGCGTAAGTATTGGTCGCCTCCACTTGGAGAAGTTGAAAAGTGGTGCAGATTACGTTCTGGAGACCCTGGATCTCCCTGAGCAGGAGTTTAAAGCTCGCACCATCTACGGCAGAATCGGTCCTGATCTGGTTTTGCAAATTGGTGAGTCAATGGAGGAAGACGCGGAATTCCTGGAATTACATCGTACAGTATTCATCCCAGTCATGGCTGTCATGGTAATCATTGCCGCTATAATTGGTTGGCTTATGGCCAGGCGCGCTTTGATCGGGGTTGAGGAAGTTAGTCGAACAGCAATTGAAATTTCAAAGGGTGCTTTGGACAAACGCGTTCCCTTTAAAGCCAGAGGTGAAGAAATCGAGCGGCTTGCAACTACCTTCAATTACATGCTCGATCGCATCAATCTGTTGATCAGAGGAATGAGAGAGATGAGCGACAATATCGCTCATGATTTGAGAAGCCCCCTGGCAAGAATTCGCGGTGTTGCTGAAATGGCATTGACTACTTCTACCACTGAAGAAGAGCATAAAGCAATGGCCGCTAGCATGTTAGAGGAATGCGATCGTCTCTTGGGAATGATCAACGCCATGCTGGATATCGCCGAAGCTGAGTCAGGAGCAGGCGAGATTAAACTGGAAGAAGTTGACCTTGTCAGGGTAGTGGAACGTGCCTGTGAGTTATTTCAAGCTATAGCAGAGGATAATGGGGTAACAATAGGGGCTGAATTACCTGAAATCTGTGTGGTTTACGGAGAGACTCGAAAGCTTCAACGAATGGTTGCGAATCTCCTCGACAATGCCTTGAAGTTCACTTCACCGGAAGGCAATGTGACAGTTTCACTCAAAGCGGATAATGGGCAGGTTGCAATTGCTGTGAGCGATACAGGTATCGGTATATCTGAAGATGATCTCCCCCATATCTTTAAACGATTTTACCGGTGTGATAATAGTCGAGCACAGCGCGGTACCGGTCTTGGACTGAGTTTGGTTAAGGCAATTGCCGGGTCTCTTGGTGGAAGTGTTAAGGCAGAAAGTTACCCAGGTAAAGGAAGCACTTTCACGGTCATCCTGCCACAGCAGCCTCTTCCACCTCGATTCGAGCCTTCTTCGTGAGTGACCTTTAATTCTCTGGCTATACTTCAGTCGGGCTGCGTGAGTAGCTGTCTAACTAACAAGCTGCTGCAAAAACCTGGGAACAGGCCGAAAAGTCCTAGCGGACGAGAAGTTGTCGAGATCCGTGGTTCGACAGCCCGTTCGACAGGCCCTTCGACAGGCTCACGGTCCTGGGCAAGGTCGAAGGACTCACGGCCCTGAGCAAAGTCGAAGGGCTCACGGTCCTGAGCAAGGTCGAAGGACTCACCACCCTGAGCAGAGTCAAGGGGCTATCCAGTAAAGTATGGTTTTTTCTGGATTCCGGATAGCCGCCTCGGCGGATTGCGGAATGACCGACTTGGCGCTCCCGTTCGATATAATGAGTATTTCAGCAGGCAGGTAAGGAACATGTTCTTTGGCCCTGTTTTTGCAGGCGCCTTAGATGAGGATGGGGGGTAGTCGCCAGCTACTGGGAGAGTCGATAGGCAGTGCAGGAGGGGCACACCATGGCGCAGAAGATTTTGGTAGTAGATGATGAACCGTCCGTGAGAGGCTTACTCAACGATTTTTTTACCGAGGAAGGCTTTAAGGTACTACAGGCCTCAAATGGAGAGCAGGCCATACTCTTGGCTGAAATCGAGAACCCGGAAGTAATTTTGTTGGACATACATATGCCCGGGATTGATGGCATAGAAGTGTGCAAGAGACTAAAAGGGCAGAAAAAAACTCGCTACATTCCAATCATTATGATAACCGGCCTCGACGATAGTGGTTTCATCGCCTATCTAGAGGGAGCTGATGATTTTGTCACCAAACCTTTCAATCCCGTCGAACTTACTTTTCGGGTAAGGTCGATGCAGCGCATCAGGCGACTGAACACAGAACTTCTTCTGGCAAAGGGTTACATAGGGCAACTGGAAAGGGAACTCTTTGAGCTAAGACAAAGCTAACCCATCGATTGATCGCCCATGTCACAACTCTCAGCAGCTTGCTCTTTAGAATTAGTAGCCCGGATATTTCATGAATTCACGCCTTGGCGTTACTGCGACGGCGAATCTGGCAGTCCTCCCTGGCGTCCTCGGTTGTCGGTCCCTGCGACGTACCGTGCAGGTACGCCTGGGGGCCAACCCCGTGGTGCCGCGGGGCGGTTGCCAGGTGGCACGGCCATCTTCGCGGTCTCGCGACTGCAATTCATGAAATATCCGGGCTAGAGTGATCCCGGCTCGCGTTTCTTCTTGACACATTTTTTGTGGTCAGACAAAAAAGCCTCTTGGGGAAGGATAGTTTCTCCCTCTCCAAGAGGCCAAAAAATATCTAGCAGTTAGCGAGTGTTCATGATTAGATGATCTGTGATCATCTATTTCACCGCATCCTTTAAACCTTTTCCCGCGACAAATCGGGGAACCTTCCGGGCGGCAATGTTAAGGGGGGCGCCGGTCTGAGGATTCCTCCCCTGCCTGGCCTTTCTTTGTTGAACCTTAAAGGTTCCGAAACCCACCAGGGTAACAGTATCACCTTTTTTCAGTGCTCCCGTGATAGAAGAGAAAACGCGGTCCACCGCAGCCTGGGCCTCTTTTTTTGTCTTGACCACTTTGGCTACCTCATTAACCAGATCTGCCTTATTCATGTCCTCCTCCTGTGCTTAGGTTAAAGCAGAACGCTAAGTTGCGAACCATATAGCGGGTTGTTAGATGTTTGTCAATAGGGGGAAGAGTTATAGAGCCGATAAGATTGGGTGGCAGAGTCAAAAAATTGGTTAGTTCGAGACCAAAAGCTTGACAAGGCTATGGCGTTTGTGCTAAAAATCACTTTCACTTAATTCGTCAATAGTGGCGCCCATGAGCTTGATAAAAGGAAGGTGGCAATGGGCCCCGCAGCAGAAGTCTTGAAATTTACGGAGATTACAATGAGTCGGTTCTTCAAATATTTTTTGTGGATAGCTTTGGTTGCAAACATCAGCTGGTATTTTTTTGGTTTTATTTGGCCTTACTACTGGAATGTGCTCGCATCTTTCCTCATTCCTTTCAGTGTGTGTCTCCTCACCAGTAGATCGGCCGATGAGGCTGCCACTTGCCTCTGTGATTGGGGGCGAAAAGATAAATCCCAACAAGACTGGCTTGCTGGAGAGATGAATAAGATCCGCTTACTCAAGAAACAGCGGAATTTTGACAAGGCTTTTGCCTCAGTGAATGGACTCCTCGCCAAGGCACCTAATTTCCCTGACGCTCTTTATCTCAAGGGACATTTGTTCTGGGAGGGGTTCAAGAACCCTTGGGCGGCGGAGAAGTGTTTCAGGAGAGTTATCGAGCTCACCGAAGATAACCAACCAGTCCACAGGTGGGCTTCGAGCTGCCTTTCTGGCATATACAGCAAGGTCAGTTTTTGAGGAAAGGGGATTAGTGCTCCCGCAAGGCCGAGATGAGTTCTCGCACCATTTCCTTGCCGTCGCCATAAAGCATGAGAGCATTGGGAGCGGCAAATAGGGGATTGGGAATACCGGCAAATCCAGGGCTCAAACTCCGTTTGATAATCATCACAGTTTGAGCCTTGTCTACATCCATAATAGGCATGCCGTAAATAGGGCTGGTTTTATCCTCTCGGGCAGAGGGGTTGACCACGTCATTGGCTCCGATGACCAGTGCCACATCAGCCTCCGGAAAACTGTCATTAATATCTTCCAAGGCAAAAAGCTGATCATAAGGGACGTCTGCTTCTGCTAGAAGAACGTTCATGTGACCCGGCATGCGACCTGCCACCGGGTGAATCGCATAGCGAACCTCCACCCCCTTGTCCTGAAGAAGGTTAGCCAGATCCCTGACCGAATGCTGCGCCTGGGCTACGGCCATGCCATATCCTGGCACAATAATTACCAAACGTGCCGTTTCGAAGATCATGGCCGCTTCTTCAGCACTGGCACTCTTGACTTTGCCTCCGTAAACCTCATCAGCAGAGGCGGTTTCTGCAGTGGGGCCCAGGGTGCCGAATAACACGTTGGCTAATGACCTGTTCATGGCCTTGCACATTATACTGGTCAGGATCAGTCCTGAGGCACCTACCAGAGAACCGGCGATGATGAGCACGTTGTTGCCCAGCACAAATCCGGTAGCACAGGCTGCCAGCCCAGAGTAGGAATTGAGCAAGGCGATTACCACCGGCATGTCTGCACCACCAATCGGCACGGTGAGCATCACCCCGAGAACCGAGGCCACAGCCACGAGCAAGCAGTAGGCCCAGAAAGCCGTAGGGTTAATTACCACAAGGGTTCCCAATGCCAAGGATGCCAGAAACAAGGTTCCGTTAATCGTCTTCTGTAAGGAATCGCTTTTGGGCTGCCAGCGGAGTACCCCCTGCAATTTTCCCCAGGCCACCATACTACCGGTAAAGGTGGCAGCACCAATGATGCCACTGGCGGCGGTGGCCACATAGAGCTGAATTGGCGGCACGTTGCTAAGACCTTCAGGGGCCAGCAAGGCAGTAGCGGCCACCAAAGCAGAGGCGCCACCGCCAAAACCATTGAACGCCGCGACCATCTGAGGCATGGCGGTCATCTCCACTGTCAGGGCCAGATAAGTGCCTATGGCTCCTCCAACAACCAGGCCGATGATGATGAGTTGAAACGTGACGATTTGCTGGTCCAGCAGGGTGGCCAGCACCGCAAGGAGCATGCCGAAAGCACCGGAATGAAGCAAACCGAGGCAACCAGATAGACTATGTTGATCAGGCTGATTCTCATTATTTCTTCTTCTTGAACATCAAGAGCATTCGATTGGTGACTAGAAAGCCTCCCACCACATTGATGGTGGCCAGGATAACCGCTGCACAGCCGAGGACAGCGGCCATGGTAGATTCCTCTGCGCCCGCTGCCACCAGGGCCCCAACCACAGTGATGCCGGAGATGGCATTTGCTCCTGACATAAGGGGGGTGTGCAGGGTGGGGGGTACTTTGGTGATTACCTCGAAGCCGACAAATATAGCGAGGACAAAGACGGTAATGTAAATGATGAAAGCTTCCATGATTATTTTCCTAGAGCGGCCAGGACGGCCTGATGAACCAACTTTCCTCCGTGAGCGACCATTGCTCCCTTGGTAATTTCGTCCTCAAAATCCAGTTCCAACTTTCCTTCCTTAACCATATGGAGGAGGAAAGTGGAGATGTTTTTGGCATACATTTGGCTCGCATGTACGGGAACTTGTGCCGGAATATTTAGTGGACCAATGACAATCACACCTTTATGCATAATCTTTTCACCGGGCTTGGTGACGGCACAGTTGCCGCCTTTGTCGGCAGCGATGTCCACAATAACCGACCCTGGTCGCATGGAGGCCACCACTTCTTCTGCAATGAGCACAGGAGATTTCTTTCCCGGGACCGCCGCGGTGGTGATGACTGCGTCTGAGTTCTTGATGCGCTCGGCCATGAGTTCTTGCTGGCGCCGGTAGAAGTCTTCTGATTGGGCCTTAGCGTAACCGCCTGCATCTTGTGCTTCTTGGGTTTCTAATTCTAACTGGACAAATTTGGCTCCTAAACTTTCCACTTCTTCCTTCACCGCCGGGCGGATGTCAAAAGCCTCCACCACAGCGCCTAAGCGACGGGCAGTGGCAATAGCCTGCAGCCCTGCTACCCCGGCTCCAAGGATGAAGACCCTGGCAGGAGTGATAGTTCCGGCGGCGGTCATGAACATGGGAAATAGTTTGGGAGAGGCATCTGCCGCAGCAAGCACCGCTTTGTAGCCGGAAATAGTTGCCATGGAACTGAGGGCATCCATGCTTTGGGCCCGGGTGGTACGAGGCATGAGCTCCATGGAAAAGACGGTGAGCTGGCGCTCAGCCAGATCTTTCATGATCTCTGGCTGGGCTAGAGGTTCGGTGAAAGAGATGAGCGTGGAACCCTCCTTCAATGCATCCAGGTCGGCACCTGGAAAATCAGGGTAGGATCCCGGGCCCCGAACCATGAGAACTATGTCTGCTTGGGCCAGCAGAGTGTGGCGATCAGGTTCAATCCGGGCACCCTGGGCCTCGTAGTCCTTGTCTGGACTATTAGCGGACTCACCAGCCCCCGCCTCAATGGCCACTTCAAGGCCTGCCTTGATTAAAGGGCGAACAGTTTGGGGGATGAGCGCGACTCGTCTTTCTCCCGGATAGATTTCTTTGGGTACAGCAACTAACATTTTCGTTCTTCTGAGGATATTGAGATCAAAGCAGCTTTCGAAAATAGTAGGATTTCTTAAAAGGGTCAACCATTAAATTGACTCAATGAATGTTTTTTCTTTGAAGTTACAGATAGTTAAGAGTTTCACAAACAGTTTTAGCTTCACTTACAAAAACTTTTTGCTGGTAAAAAGCGTTTTCAGGCAATGGATGGTTCTAGCCTATTATACATGAACCACGACCAATAAGCTGCGAGAGGCTCAGTTGCAGCTCCCTTTTTGGGCGAATTGGCGAAAAGAGATCTGGGTTTCGTAGCACTTTTGCTCAATGTAAGCCAGGACAGGCATGAACTGATGGGGAGGGATAAAACCCGAGAGCATAGTTATGGGCTTTCCCTTAGAATCTAAGAAGACGAGAGATGGGTAAGCATTTATGCCGAAAGCCTCTTCCGCGTTAAGGCGCGCGTAGACGAAATTTTCTGAAAGCATCTTCGAGACATTTTGGTCCTTTATGGTCTCTTTCTCGAATTTTTTGCAGAATATGCACCATTCAGCGTAGAACTCAACGAAAATGGGCTTATTCTCAGTTCTGGCCTTGGCAAGACCGTCGTCGAAAGCAAGCCATTTGGTCGGCAAATCTTTTTCCTGCCTCTCTAAAGGGGTGGCTTGTTCTGTCGCGGTTTCATCTCTGGCGCAAGAAGGGGTGACTATGGCAAGTGATGCCAGAAGCAGGAGGGTGAGGGCCAAGCGTAAAATGGTCATAAGCCTTTGTCATTCGTGTGGTTTTATCAAAATAAGCGATCTCTACTATTGGCAACAAAGCAATGTATTTTAACCTCAGAAGCCTCAACAGTCCAACCAGTTTAGAAATTAAGCAGCGTAAGAGAGCTTTTTAAGAAAGAAAGTCAAAACTAACCCTTGCCATAAAGGGCCACTATTCCTTGGGAGGCCAAATCGGGGATGAGAAGTTTTAGCCCTTGGTAGTGCGGCAGTATTTTGTTGAAACCGTAAACCAGATAAAGTGCCTCTGATTTGGCCTCCGCTGCTATTTTGGCACCAAATAGATCGTGCAGGGTTATGTAGGTGTAAAAGAGGTCGATTTGGTCAAACCTGACGTTCACCTCCCTTTCTATTTGCTTATAAGCGACAGCCTCTAGGGAGTTGCCCTGAAAAAGAGCAATATTATTCTTTAACTGTATCAGATTTGCCCTTCGGAGTTGGTGGCGAAGTTCTTCTTTTTTCGGGTTGTATTCGGCAAGTATTTCAGGGTCAATTTCCAGCCCTATAGAGAGTTTGACAAAATAGCTCATCAAAACGTTCACTCTACCATCAGCACAACCCAGATCCAGGAACAGGGTGCGGCTGGGATCAATGAAGTCAAACCGTATCAGCTCGTCTATGCACCGTGCGAACTTTACCAGGTCTGTAGATTTCCGGTAACCTTCATGCCCCACGTAGCCAACCTTGCAACCGTCATAGTATCTGGTGATGAAGTCTACAGTCTTGCTTAAACGGAGGTTATCCATGGAGATTGCTTTCAGGGAATGATGGAATGTTGGAACACTGGAATATTGGGTAGTGAATAAACTTCTATGGATTCATGATTTATTAACCCATTATTCCATTCTTCCAATGTTCCATAATTCCACTTAGGGCGAAGCCCTAAGTCGCTTTTTAACGGTCTCGTGGAGAATAAATAGTGTCTCTAACTCTTCCCCAGCGCAGGTTTGCAAGGCAATTAACTCTTCCCTGGTCAACTTCTTCTGCAATTTATCGCAGATGTAGTTTACGCAAAGCACGTGACGGGCTGTTAGCCTGCAACCGTTCTTGCCGAGAAAAAAACAACTGTTGCCTTCAACTGCATGGTTCTCTAGGGAACCACCTAGAAGGAGATTGATTAGCAGAAGTACTACGTCGTACTTATTCTCTATACCGGCACCGCAGCAACTTCCCCCTTCCTTTTCCTCGCAGTTTTTGCATTCAGCCACGACTCCGAGGGCCAACATGCTCCGGTTGGTAATTTCAATGCAATCTCTGAGTTTTTGCAGGAGGGCGCAAATTGAGGGATCTTCAACGAAGGGACCACTATAGGTTTGAAGCAAGTTGTAGGCTTGCTCAATTTTTTGCTCAATGGTTCGGGGTCTGGCCTGACTCTCGTTTTGCACACCCATGAATCTTCGCTCACTCTTAGTATGGAACCATAAAACATACCTGAATCGGGCTAATTTTGGAATGCCAAAGTATTCCCTTGATTGTGGTTTCAGGTTTCAGTGTTCAGGTTTCAGCATTTCACATTTACTCCCTGACACCTGATACCTGAAATCCTGAGATTTGGTGCTTGTAATTTGATATTTTGCAATGATCCAACACTCCATCTGCTCATTTCCTAATCAAGGAACGCAGTATTCTTAGATTTGCCTTGTCTTCTTTCAGATCTTTTCCTTTGGGTGTTTCCAGCACCATGGGGTGCTTTTGGAAACGAGGATCGTTCAGGAGCAAGCGAAAGGGTTTCAAGCCCATTTCCCCTTTGCCGATGTGTTCGTGGCGATCAACCCGGGAAGCCAGTGGTCGCTTTGAGTCGTTGAGGTGAAAAAATTTGAGTCGCTGCAGACCGACTAGCCGATCAAAGAGGGAGAGAGTCTCTTCATAGGTTTCAGGGGTGCGCAGGTCGTAGCCGGCAGCAAAAACGTGGGAGGTATCGAAGCAGACCCCAAGCCGGTCTCCATACTGAGAGTCACTCAAGATGAGAGCAATCTCCTCGAATTGGGAGCCCAAATTGGTTCCCTGGCCTGCAGTGGTTTCTAGGAGTATTGATACACTGACGGTTCCCGAGAGAGTTATGGCGGAGTCCAAGTTGCGGACGAAGCGTCTCAGGCCAGCTTCAACTCCTTGACCCCGATGGGATCCAGGGTGGGTGATAAGAAAGGGAATTTCCAGCGCGGCAGCTCGCACCAGTTCATCCGCAAAAGCATTTACAGATTGCTCGACTGTGGTCTGATCCGGGGCGGCCAGATTAATGAGATAAGAATCGTGGGCTGCTACAACTATCCGTTGGTTCTTTTCCCATTCCAGACGAAAGTCTTCAATCATCTCAGAAGTAAGGGGAGGGGACTTCCATTGCCTCTGGTTGCTGAGAAAGATCTGCAAGGCTTCACCTTTAACCCTACGGATTCGGGTGAAAGCCAGATGCAGGCCGCCAGCAATGGACATATGAGCACCCAGCAATGGCACCTCAGTCTCCTCCAATATTTAGCCACTTCCCAGGTTAAGACTTTTGTGCTGAAACTCAACCTGGGGAAAATCGCTTCCCCAGAATGCAAATACCAGGGTGCCCAAAACCCCGAACGAGAAAGCAGTAAAAAAGTTAGTAGCGGGGCTTATTTGCCAGAGAAATGCCCCGCCGAAGGCTGCAATGGAAACGAAAACATCTCGTACAAGATAATAGAGACCGAACATACCTGCCTTGCAGTTTTCCGGAGCTAAATCCATAATTAATGCCTTGCGGGTGGGCTCTCCGAATTCTTTAAAACCCCTTAGGATAAAGGCAAGGACTAGGAAGTTAAAAGACTGACAGAAGAGGAGCGTCAGGGGAAATAAGGTGAAAAAAACAAAGGTAATGACTACGAAGGGCTTTTTTGTGGTCCTGTCAGCAAGATATGCGACTGGCACATAGACGAGCACAGCCGTGGCCATCTCAATGCAGGTAAGAACACCAAACTGTAGGGCGGAGATAGGCGAGGAAATGGTCTTCATGCACCAGACGACGACAAAGGCGTAAGGGATCTGTTCACAGTAACGCACGAGAATGTCTGCTACCAGAAGACGCCTAAGGTTTGGAGCCATTAAGCGGTAGAGTTTTAACGGATTCCTCTCCGGCAAATAGGAGCACTTTTCCCCAGGCTGTCTGGGTAACTCCTCTTCGATGAGCTTCTGCTGCAGGACGATTGCCAAGAATGAAAGCAGGAAAGCGGCAACAAAGGCTGCCCGAACCCCATCTCGCTCCCCCCAAATTCCAATGCAAAGACCACCCAGCACAGGGCCCAGAGCCATGGGAATTCTTCGCACCAAAGAATGCATGCTAACTCCCATGGTCCTTTTGGTCATGGGCAGCACTTTGGCAATGAGACTCATGGTGGCGGGAAGAGAGATTGCTGACCAGGAAATAAAAAGAACGGCCCCAAGGAGAACAGCCTCCCAGGCCGGAAAGATGATGACAATCAGGAATCCGCACATGGCGACAATATTGAATATTATTAGGGCCCGTTTGGTGCCGATGCGGTCGGAGAGATACCCTCCAGGAAATGAGTAGAGGGCCGAAAGAAGGTTATCCATACCGTTGAGAAAACCAATGGACAGGGCGCCGCCCCCCAAGGCCAGTAGGTAAATGGGAAGAAACCTTTCGGCCATTTTCTCTCCCATACCCACGAGAATCACCATGAACAGCACACCCACTGTGTTTCTATTGAGACCTAAAAAATCGGAGACATGAGCCACCCGCCTCATAGGGCTATCCTTCCAAAGAAGACCACTGTTTCAGTCCAAATCATCTGTAAATTTATACCCTAGCATAATTTTAAATTATATTTTACGGTTATGCACTTTCCTCCGCATAGTGGTTCATTTTTTCCATTTTAGGCTTTCCTCTGCAACTTATGCCACTATTTCAATTGAACACTTTGCGGGTAAGTAATGTGAGATTAAACTATATGGGTCGCATCCATCTGTAAACTCGAGGCCGTTATTCTGAGCCTATCGAAGGGAGAAAACCTGCGAAGAATCTCCTGCAGACTCAAGGCTCAAGAGATTCTTTCTCCTTCCACCATTTGTGGGACTACTCGGAATGACAAAGGAAAAGAGAATTGCCGGATGGATGTTGGACATCTAGGTGGCGGTTAAATGAAGAGAGAAGCAAGAATACGGTTATTTCAGCAGATTGACGTTTATCCGGTAACCTGCGAGCGACTTTCTCAAGGGAGGTCGAATCTAGAGGTTCTTAAAGCGGTGATCCAGGGCGGGTCAAAGATAATCCAGCTTAGAGAGAAACACCATGCCAAGAGGGATTTGTATAACCTGGCCTTGAAGTTCAGAGAAATTACCACCAGAGCCGGAGTTTTGCTCATCATCAACGATCATGTGGATATCGCTCTAGCAGTGGATGCAGATGGAGTCCACCTGGGGCAGGAGGATTTGCCGGTGCAGGTGGCGAGAAAGCTGGCGCCGGAGTTGCTTATTGGCGCCTCCACCCACTCTCTCGAGCAAGCCCTGCAGGCTGAAAAGGATGGAGCCGACTACATCAACATTGGTCCCATATTCTCAACCCAAACCAAGGAAGGAGTGGAAAGTGTCTTGGGACCCGAAGCAATTGCAACCATTAGCCCGCAGATTAACGTGCCTTTTACGGTGATGGGAGGGATAAGGGAGGAAAATATAGAAGAGGTTCTGGCCAAAGGAGCGCGGAGGGTGGCTATGGTATCTGCCATAACCAAGGCCGTGGACATTGCAGCGAAGGTTAAATTCTTGAAAGAAAAAATCCTTAGATTTTCGGAAGCTTAGGTTGTTTCTTGGGAATCTGGTAATGATACCATAAGCACATTTCAGATCCTCAGAGTCGGATATCAGGCCAGGTCGAGATAGGATCGGTTGAACGGACTATATGCATTCCTGCATCGGCAAATCTCTGAAAAGCCGCGTTGGCCTGCTCGGTGTAATCTATGACTCCGGGTACGACAATTGGGGAAGAGCAGTCTTCCAGAAGGTAGACTTTCTCAGCAAGCTTTTTGTCTGACAGCTCAATTTCTCTCAACAGATCGTCTATTGTCCAGGCAACGCAGTGGCTCTTGGCCTGCCCGGCAATAACAACTGCATCAAGCTCCAAAAGCTTTTTGATAAAGCCGACATTTTTTCCGGCGATCTGCTCTCCCAGCGCGTCCTCTAACACCTCTGGGCTGAGAACAGAATAGTTCTCAGTGAGGGGATTTTCTCCTTTAACCTGGAAATCAGGCTGGCTATGGCGGGCAATCCCATGGAAGAAGGTGGCTTCTTCGACCGCTGAAACCAAGGCATGGCCAATGCCCCCGAGCATAGCATGATACGGCCAAATGGTAAGGTCATACTTGCCGCCTTCTCTCAGCTGCCGGACATAGTGGCGCAAATATTCCTGACCGTAAGTTTCGTCGATATTCAGGCTGGGGGAAAGTTCAGGGTTGAATTGCCAGACTCCTTGCTCAATGTCTTCCAAAGTAATGAGTGTATAGGGTTCTGGATGTTCTCCCTTGTCGTTTACCAGAAAAATGGAGTGAAAAATCTGCATGGCCTGATGGGTGTCCATGGTTGGACATATTTCAGTAATCGCAGCCAAGTTGCCATAGATGAATTCGCACAACCTGCGATTGTCATCCACAGCTCCTGTTCCTGAAGCACCGCCAACATAAAGCTCAAAATCCGGGATACAGAAGGTGTTCTGCACATCAACCAATAGCAGGGAAAGGCGGAATTTGTCGCGAGAAGCGGGCTGGAGTGAGTATTGTTTTGCCCACTTTTCAGCATCTGCCGCCCGTTGCTGATAAGCTACCTTCCACACTTCGCCAACTTTTGCCGGATTGAAGTGCGGGGGGACAGGAAGTTTTTGGCTTGCCATGGACTGTCCTCTTCCTCTAGAGATCACCCTTATAATTTATCATACGCTACGCTAGTGGTCATAAATCATGTAACTGCGTACCTCTTTGGTTGCTTCGCTACCCAACAAACATTCCATTAACAGCAAGACCACTTCTAGGGATGACCCGGGTCCGTCGCAAGAAATTATCCGATCATCCATAACCACGTGCCTGTCGTTAACCACCCTGGCCCCAGCTCCCCGAAGTCGCCCCATGTTGTCATGATAGCGGCTGAAAGGGTAAGTGGTGGCCTCTTTCCCTTCGAGAAGACCTGCCTCTGCAATGGGCAGGATTCCCACGCACATTGTGGCGATGTAACCCCCGTTTTTATGAATTTCGGCTGCCAGCTTGTGGATTTTTTGGTCGTAGGCTTCATTGAAGCCGTGGCTGTGGAAGCCTCCCGGCAGAACCAGTGCCTGATAATCTTGGTGATTAATCTCAGGGTAGAGGAGGTCAGTAGTAATGGTTATACCAAATCGACCCTTAACTAGCTTATGGAATCCTGCTGTGGTTACCGAGACCCTAGGTAAATGTTCTCGATACTGAGTCCAGCCAAAAACATCTAGGGTGGCTACAGCCTCGAGATCTTCAAAACCTTGGGTCAGAAAAAGCAAAATTTTGGTGGTCTTATTTGACATAATGCATAATAAAATCAAAAATTTATGAATGAACAGAGAGGGTCGTCTTTGTATACGAACGACACATTCGGCATAGAGCTACAACGAGAGGAGATCTTAGATTTCAACCAGTCTCCGACCCTTTAAAACTACGCTCGCAAATCAAATCCGCAATCCGAAATCCGCAATATGCTCCTAATCCCATTTCCGCAGATCCAGGATACGCTTTTCAGGCTCTCGCAGGTCACCGGCTTGGACAAAGGCCACCTGAGCTCTCAATTTGAGCACAGTGCGAATTCTTTCCTGGAGCGGGGAGAGCAATTCTCGTTGAAATGAAGTTTGATCCAATACTGCACAAAAGGTGAGTTTGTCGCGGTCTTGTTCGCGCTCAACTACTGCCTGAGCCGCCTGAATCTCTGGAAAGGCAGCTACCACCTCTTCCACTTGGGAGGGATGGATGAACATTCCTCGAACTTTGGTAACCTGATCCACCCTGCCTAGGAGTTTCATTAGGCGAGGCGAAGTACGGCCGCAGGGACAGGGTCCCTCCTCGTAATAGGAAAGATCTCCGGTGCCAAAGCGGATTAGGGGATAGACTGGATTTTCAAGCAAAGTCACCACTACCTCGCCGACTTGCCCTGGACCTAGCTGCTTGCCGGTTTCAGGGTCTACCACCTCTACAACTCGGTAGTCAGCAAAGTGCATGCCGTTCTTTTCGTCGCACTCATAGGCTATTGCCCCCACATCAGCCGTGGCGAGGAATTGGCGAACGAGAATGCCATAATCCTCTTCGAGCCGCCGCCGACTTGTCTGAGTTAGCATCTCACCTGCGGTGACCGCTATCTGCAGACAAAAATCCCGGCGGAAATCTTTGCCCTCCTGTTCTGCCCGTTCTATGATGGCCTGGAGAAAACTGGGAACTCCGACATATCCGGTGAGTTGAAGCTCCTCCATGAGCTGAACCTGAGTTTCAGTGTTGCCCACACCACCGGGGACTACGGTGCAACCAATCCCGCTAAGGGCCTCATCGCACATGAGCCCCCCCGGCGTGAGGTGGTAAGAGAAGGTATTCAGTACCCGGTCTCCGGGGCGGAAACCGGTATTAAAGAAAACCCCCTGCAAGCGCCAGTAGTCGGCCTGCTGTCCCTCAGGGTCAAAAATAGCTCCGGGGGAAGAATAGATTCGGCGGAGTTGGTTGAGCTCCACCCCCAAAAAGCCACCGAAAGGGGGAGAGGTTTGCTGGAGTTGACGCATTTGGGATTTGGGGGTAATTCCTAGTGACTGCAGATCTTCTAAGGAACGAATGTCGGTGGGACCCGCTCCAGCTGCCTCGAATTTGTCTTGCATGGCGGGGGCTTCTTGGAAAGCTGTCATAACTGCCCGTTGCAATTGATTTTCCAGGAGCCGTTTTTTCGAATCCCAAGGAAGTGTTTCCAGCTGTTCATCATAATAGCCAAACAACCGCTCATCGTTCTTCATAGTGTCATTCCTCGGTGTTTTGGGCTCAGGAAGTTATGGATGGATTGGCGCCTCAATGGCTCAGATAAAAAAATATAAGCAATGATCAGCCTCGGCCCAGCTCTTTTTCACCAATTTCCCGTCGGACCTGATCCTGGAGAGCTTGAAGCCGGGGGGTCATTACCACAGGGTAGTTCGGGTTTCCTTCCAGGTCCTTATAGATTTCTGGGAGTTGAGTGAATTCCTCTCGAAAACGGTCTTGAATCCTGGCCAAAGGCTCCGGAGGGTGCAACTTTTTTCCATCTTGCATTACGGTTTCCAGCAAAGATTCGGAATCTGCCACTTCCTCGTCCAGCAAACCTATGAGATCCTCCTTGAACAAACCCCGTCCATCCCGTTGACGGAACACCTGCTTCGGACCGGCTAAAGAAACCTTGCCGCTACTTAACTTCATTACCGGTCTGCCGTTATACATAACCATCTTGTAGGCCATGTCAAGGTAGGGAGCATCGGCAGATACTCCCATTTTGGTACCCACCCCGAATGCATCTATAATGGCACCGGCAGTCAATATTTTCCGGATCTTAAATTCGTCGAAGCCACCGCTGGCGAAAATCTTAACCTCGGGGAAGCCAGAATCATCTAAGATTTCCCTCACCTGCTGGCTGAGTTGAACCATATCGCCGCTATCCAAGCGTACTGCTCTTAGAGTCAGGCCGTCCTGTCGCATCTCGCGAGCCACGGTCACCGCTTTCCGGGCCCCGGCCAGGGTGTCGTATGTGTCTATGAGCAGGGTGGTACTATCAGGAAATGACTTGGCAAATGCCCGAAATGACTCGATCTCTCGGTCAAAACTTTCAACGTAAGAATGTGCCATGGTGCCGTAGATGGGCAGACCATAAATCTTACCTGCCTGAACATTGCTGGTGCCGATGAAGCCACCAATGAAGCTGGACCTGGCCACCATTAGGCCCGCATCCATCCCGTGAGTGCGACGGAGAGAAAAATCCACTAGCCCTCGCTCGCCAGCGGCGCAGTAGCAACGAGAGGCCTTTGTCGCAACTAAGGTAGGCAAATTTATGGAGTTGATCACGAAGGTCTCCACCAGCTGTGCTTGCATGACAGGGGCGGTAATTTCGACTAGTGGCTCTTCGCAAAAGGCAATGCGCCCTTCTGGAACCGCTCGCACCTCGCCGGTAAAACGGAGCTTTTCCAAAAACTGCAGGAATTTGTCGGGGAAAAGGGAAGTCTGCTCTAGGTATTCGAGATCGTCGGGACGGAAGTGGAAAGACTCCAAATAATCTAAAAGTGGGTCCAGCCCTGCGCAGACGAGGTAAGAGCGTTTAGGGGGGTATTGTCGTACCATAAGACTGAAAGTCGCTGGAGCGAACATATTTTGTTCGAAATAACTGGCGGCCATGGCGAGCTCATACAGATCAGTCATGATTTCTCTGCTCCGTGGCTGGTCTGTAGTCATTGGCGATATCCTCGTGTGGGGAGTCTTCCTGGTACTTCCTTTCAGGATGGGAAATACTCTCTTTCTTTAACAGAAAGGCGAAAATGGTTCAAGATATTATAAAATCAAGAGTTTAACCAAAATCAGTTCAAGCCTAACTATGGCCGGCCACCTTTGCCCTAGCCCGGATATTTCATGAATTGCCGTCGCGAGAGCGCGAAGATGGGCGTGCCACCTGGCAACCGTCCCGCGGTACCGCGGGATTGGTCCCGAGGCGTACCTGAACGGTACGTCGCAGGGGCCGACAACCGAGGACGCCAGGAAGGACGGCCAAATCCGCGGTCGCAGCAGGTGATTCATGAAATATCCGGGCTAAGACAGGGAAACTCTTATACAGAGAGCATAGTCGCTGCCTGTCTTTTGGGCAAAGGCTTCATATTCGTGGCATAAAGAGTGCATAAACTCAATTAATTAGTGTCCATCCGAGAAACTTGTTTTTCGGTTGTCATTGCGAGGAGTCCCGCTAACAGCGGGACGACGAAGAATCTCGTGGCTATTGATCGCCGGAAGATCCTTCGCAAAGTTTATCCTGGGTAAATCGAAGGACTCAGGATGACGTAGACAGTTACCGGATGGCAATTATTTAGCACCTTGTAGATTTTACCAAATAATCGAGTTAGTAGAAATGAGTTCTGAGACCACCAGACAACCGAGTCGTGGGGGAGAGGTGATTCCCAAATACGGGGGGGATCCAAAAGATGACGCCTGGCTGACAAACTTCTTTACCGAGAACCACCTGGATTTTGAAACCCAGCCGGATGAGGTGGCTTCGCCGGAACAGGTCCGTTTCGTCGTCCATGTACCTAAAGATGTGGTCTACTACCCTTGCTCCACTGAAGTGTTTGAGGCCATCTTGAACAGACAGTCAAAGACCTACCTCCATGAACGCTATCAAAAGGTGTGGAAGGTTGTGGAACAGTTAGTTCAGGATCTCATCCCCGACAAGTCTAGAAGAACTTTTCTGACAAAATTACTGAAAATTAAGTTCGAGCATGATACCCATGACTCCATCCTTCTCCCAACCCGCCTTGAAAAAAGGCTCTTTAAGATTTTTATTGATAAGAGCAAGATCGACACCCCATATTTCCCTGCCAAAGTAGTGCGGAACAAGATGGTGTACGAATTGGTTGCGGGGCCAAGCTTCTGGAATACCTTCAACTGGATTGATCAACAAACCGTCCTAAGTTTTGAGAGTCTGGAAGATCTAAAGTCTGAAGCGGCCAAGCTGCAGCTGCAAAGACTTCTCGAGCTGAGTGTTGCTCGAGAGCTCTGGGAAGATGGCGTTGCGGGATCTGATTCGCGGAAGATAGATTTTAACAGAATTCTCCACCGACCTCTGGGGGGGAATGGAGTTGAGACCCTGCTGAAGGTTTTGCAGCGTCCGCAGGAGGCCCCTGGTACTTGCACTGCGCCTTCCAAGAAAATCCTCTGGCTGGGTAATGACGCGGGTGAAATTGTTCTGGACCTGAAGATCATACGGTTTCTTTTAGGCTGGGGACACAAGGTGATACTGGTGGTCAAGGATGGCTTCTATCTTAACAAGGTGACAAGATACGATGTGGAAAATGATCCGGTACTGGTGGAGGAACTAGATGGAGCCTCTTTTATTAAAGACCCAGGTATCTCAAAGAGAGAACTACTGGAGAAACTCAAGACAGACACGCAGCTCTTCGTCATCTCCGACGGCACTCAGGAGCGTCTAAATTTTCTCCTAACTTCTACGACCTTCGCCAGAATGTTCAAGGAAGCCGATGTGGTTGTTTCTAAAGGAGAGGGCCAATGGAGACGACTGTTTGCCACTCCTTTCGAATTTACCCGGGATGTTTTTAACGTGCGGTTGGGGCCGGACGGACAAGAGGTTATAGTGAGTTATAAACAGAAACATCCCGAAGCAGTTAAGTTCTCGGAACAGGATCTCAAAGAAAAGGCGCAAGCTCTCATTCGGGAAATGACAGCCGCAAAGAGTCGAGGAGAAAAGGTGATATTTTACAGCGCCATTATCGGCAGCATTCCGGGGCAGATGGAGACCGCGATCCTGATTCTAACAGCTTTTGTGAGTGACCTTCGCAAAACCTACAAGAAAAGTTTTATCATCAACCCGGCAGAGCATTTCGTTGCAGGTATGGATGCTGACGATCTCATGTATATGTGGGAAGTAGTGCAGCGGAGCGGTCTAATCGACATATGGAGATTCCAAACCGTAGAAGATATTGAGACCAGTTTCAGGCTTCTCGATAGAGAAGTTCCTGCAGAATGGCTTGGCAAGGATGCCACCTACAGCACAGGTTGTACTAAAGAGATGAAGATTGCCCTGGACGTCCAACTGACACATCCAGAAATGCAGATCATAGGACCCGCCAAAGAGCGTTTCCTGCGCCGCTCTGACTACGGGATCGGCAAACTCTACGACCGACGGTTGAGCGATATCAGTTTACCTTAATCAAATTTGTACCACAAAGGGCACAAAGATCCTTATAACAATGGAGTACTGGAGCAGTGGAGTAATGGAGTATTGATTTAGACTAGGTCAGGAAAATTGCACTACTCCAGTACTCCAACACTCCATTACTTCAAGAGACTTTGGAACTGTGAAAGCGGCTTCTAGCCGCGATGGTAACTTTCATGCCTTATGAACAAATAGAGGTTGAATGCTATAGCGGTTATCGGGCAAACGAGCGCCCTTTAGCTTTCATCTTTGAAGATCGCCGCTGGCAGGTGGAGGAAATAGTTGATCGCTGGTACGAGGGTGGCCTCCATCCAGGTGAGCCGGCCTTGGACTATTTTAAAGTGCGTACTACCGAGGGCAGGGTCTTTTTACTCCGCTACAATTCGCTCTTCGATGCCTGGGCCATCCGCGTCCCCCCCAAAACCGCCCACTGAACCGGTATTTCCTGAAAATTTTACCACGAAGCTCACGAAGGACACGAAGAAATATCAAACACGTTCTCCCCACGAAGTCTTTAAGCCATCTTGCCAGACTTCAGGGCACATGTGCGAGCACATCAGCTAGAAAGAAGTCTGTATAAATCCGTGTGAATCCGTGGTGAATTAATTGGCTTTCAGCTCAGGTCTTTAATGGTTTGTTGCACTTAGTGTGCTTCGTGCCCTTCGTGGTTTGGCCTTACTGTCCTAGGGAGATATTTTTTTGCGGATGCGGTCGACCGCTTCCTGGGTTTTTTCCCTGCTGCCAAAAGCACTCAGGCGAAAATAACCCTCACCAGATGGGCCGAAGCCTGAGCCCGGAGTTCCCACCACGTGCGCCTCGGCCAGCAAATAATCGAAGAATTTCCACGAACTCATACCGTTGGAAGTCTTCATCCAGATATAGGGTGCATTTTTCCCGCCATAGACAATAAAGCCAGCAGCGCTGAGAGTCTGACGAATTATCCTGGCGTTTTCCATATAATAATCAATGAGGGCTCGCACTTGAACCTTACCTTCCTTTGAGTAGACAGCAGCGGCAGCGACCTGGACAGGATAGGATACGCCGTTGAATTTGGTGGTGTGGCGACGATTCCAGAGCTTGTTAAGACTTACTGCTTCTCCCGATATGGTGTTGGCCACCACGGCCTTGGGCACTACCGTGTAGGCACACCTGGTGCCGGTAAATCCAGCTGTTTTTGAAAAGCTTCTGAACTCGACGGCGCATTCCTTGGCACCCTGTATCTCATATATGGAATGGGGAATTTGCTCCTCAGTGATATAGGCCTCGTAGGCGGCATCGAAAAAGATTACCGCCTGGTTTTGCCGGGCATAGTCAACCCACTTTTGCAGTACTTGCCTATTCGCCACCACACCAGTAGGGTTATTAGGAAAGCAAAGATAAATTATATCTACCTTACGACTCGGCAACTCTGGTAAGAAGTTATTCTCCTCGGTGCATGGCATGTAGTAGAGTCCATGGTAACGCCCTTTGTCATCAGCCTCCCCCGTTCTTCCCGCCATGACGTTGGTGTCCACGTAAACGGGATATGCCGGGTCAGCTACGGCCACAACATTGCTCACCGCAAAGATTTCTTGAATATTGCCACTGTCACATTTGGAGCCATCGCTAACGAAGATCTCGTCAGATTCAAGGGTAACGGTTCTGGCCTCATAGTCATTGGCTATGATGAGATCCAAGAGAAATTGATAGCCCTGCTCAGGACCATAACCTCTGAATGTCTCTGCCCGGCCCATTTCATCTGCCGCCTGGTGCAAGGACTTGATCACCGCAGGTGGCAGAGGTTGAGTGACGTCACCGATGCCTAAGGGAATTATTTCAGCTTCCGGGTTTACCTTAGTAAATGCCCGAACTCGGCGGGCTATTTCCGGGAAAAGGTAGCCAGCTTTCAACTTCAGATAGTGTTCATTCACCAGGGCCATACCAGCATCCTCCATAGTTTGATTATGGTTCCGAAAACCTGGCCCTTGCCCGCACCGGGGGATTCTAGATGGGCCTGGTCAAGGCAAGAAAAGGCATAAGGTGCATGGTACAAGGGATAAGGGCAGAATGAGTTTTTCTTGATTGTTTTTGCCTTGTGCCTTATGGGCTGCACTTGGGCCGTTCCCTGAGGAGCTGCGAAAAACCAGGTGTTCCGGGCCTTGACTCTTTACTTTTGGGAGAAGAACCAATGATACAAAGTTTGACCTTATAAAGAAAGGACAAATAGGCAGGGAGAGTGATCGCTAAGTAGAATGGATATTCTACGGTCAGGTGGCTATCACCACAAAGGACACAGAGAACACAAGGAGTTTAGATATGATTTGATCTATTTTTGTAACCTTTGCGATCTTTGTGGTTCCTACGACTATTGTGCGGACACTGTCCCCTACGGAAGGAGTTTATAAGACGTCAGGGAAGATAACCATTGGGCTCAGTGTTTCACGTGAAACACTTGGTCGCTTGTGGGTAAAAAATAGCCAGGGATTCCATGGTTTTTTACCCTAACTTATGAGGTAATTACCTGGTATCATTGTCTATTGTCAAATCGACCTGAAGGCCCCTATCGGGGTGCCATTTCTCTTTAAAAATTGAAGGTGGTGTGCTATTGTGTGCCAGAATTATTTACCGAGGGTGGCAGGAAGTTTGGTAAGCTGCCAGAGTTCTATCCATATCACCTGGGCATGAATATTACTTCCTGGCAAATTAGATCAATCTGAAATTAGGCAGGAGTTATGGGCAAAATTATTGCCATCGCCAATCAAAAAGGGGGAGTGGGTAAAACCACTACTTCGGTGAATTTGGCGGCGTCGCTGGCCGTGGCGGAGAGGCGCACTCTTCTGGTAGACTGTGATCCTCAAGGTAATGCTACTAGCGGCTTAGGTATCCAGCGAGGTCAGATCGAGAAAGACCTCTATCAGTTGCTCATTAACGAGACTCAGCCAGCAGAGACCTTGACTAGTACAGCTCTGAAATACTTACAGATCATTCCTGCAACCCGAGAACTCATAGGCGCTGAGATTGAACTTCAGCTCCTGCAGGGAAGAGAGAAGATGCTGCACCGTTCCCTGAGCAGCTTGGTCTCTCATTACGACTACATCATCATGGATTGCCCACCATCGCTTGGCTTGTTGACGGTCAATGCCCTTACGGCTGCCAAAACGGTAATAATCCCCTTGCAGTGTGAGTACTATGCGATGGAGGGACTGAGCCAACTGCTCAGAACCATCCAGTTGGTAAAGAGAACGCTGAACCCTGGCCTAGGAGTAGAGGGTATTTTGCTTACCATGTTCGACAGTCGCAACAACCTTTGCCATCAGGTGGCAAGCGAAGTCAGAACTCACTTCAAAGGCCGGGTGTTCAAGACGGTGGTACCCCGGAATGTTCGCTTGAGTGAGAGTCCTAGTCACGGCAAGCCTGCCTTACTATACGACGTGAATTCCACGGGGGCGAGAGCATATTTGGAACTTGCCAAAGAAATGATCAGACGCGAGTCGGGCAACAACAATAGGTAACCACGCTCTCGACGGCTACTAGCAGGGAGGATAAAGGGGAGCAAATTGCAGATTACGAAGTTTTCTGGTTCCTATTTGAGTCAATCTGCAAGGGGAAATCTGAAATTTCAAATAGCATAGGTATGTGACTTTATGGAGCGAAACATCAAGAAAAAGGGACTAGGTAAAGGTTTGGGGGCACTAATTCCTGACGCCGATCTCCTAGCACGAACCAGTGACAAGTTCTTTTTTTGCGGCATCGAGGAAATCACTCCTAATCCGTACCAGCCCAGGCAAAACGTCCGGGACAAGGCCTTTGAAGAACTGGTCGAGTCCATACGCGAGAGGGGCATACTTCAACCACTCCTGGTGCGTAGCAAGGAGGAAGGTTACCAGCTAATTGCCGGAGAAAGGCGGTGGCGGGCGGCACAACTTGCCGGTCTCCAGAGAGTACCGGTAATTGTTAAAGAGAGCGCCGAGCCTGAATCCTTCGAGCTTGCCTTGATCGAGAACATCCAGCGAAAGGACCTGAACCCCATTGAAGAAGGAGAGGCTTACAGCCGGCTACAACAGGAATTTAATCTGAGCCAGGAGAATATTGCCAAGAAGATTGGCAAAGACCGCACCACCGTGACCAACATGATTCGTCTTCTCAAGTTGCCGGAGAAAATCCGCGTTGATCTGGTAGATGGTCTCTTGAGCATGGGTCACGCTCGGGCGTTGTTGGCCTTGTCAAGTGCCGATCTTCAGTTGCAGGCACGAGATGCAATTTTAAAGAGAGGCCTTTCCGTTAGAGACACAGAGAAACTGGTTCGAGATCTGCAGGCGAGAAAGAAGAGAACGAAGGCTGGTCCGCAGCAAGATAGCCATATGAGGGCAATTCTCGATCGACTAATTCGTCACTTCGGTACTAAGGTGAGTATCACTCGCCGCGGCAAAAGAGGCAAAATAGAGATCGATTTCTATTCTGACGACGACCTCCAACGCATTCTGGATTTATTTTGGCGGTGATCTTCAACTTCAAGAGGTTAGATTGTCTGGACCTCTCCTTCCCAAGCCAAGTAGGTACTTGGTTGAAGTGTCTTATGAGACTCGCCTTGCCGTTTATGCACTTCTTCAGCCCGTCCCTGTGAAAGTCCAAGATGTGGGATATGAGATGCCAAGTAAAAGTCTCTACGGCGCATCACACCTCACATACCTGCCTCATACCTATTTTCTGCTCATACTTATGCACATGGAACATTAAGTTAGAAGATCGGCAGGGAGCTTCATAGCAAGAGGTATAATGATGGCTGTGCATGTGGTCATTGATGGATACAATTTAATTCGCCGGTCAGCCTCGCTAAGTGGAGAGGAGGAACTTTCTCTAGAGCATGGTAGGGAGGCATTAATTGAGAAATTGCGCCAATACAAACGCATCAAGAGGCAGCAGATTACTGTTGTTTTCGACGGTGCTGACAAAGTGACTTTAGCTGAAGAAAAGACACAGCAAAAGGGCATCAAAATCATATACTCCAGTCAGGGCAGAACTGCGGACTCGGTTATTAGAAGGATCTGCCGGGATCAAGGCGAAAATGTTGTTGTGGTGACCTCAGATGGAGAGTTAGGAAATTATGCTCAATCGTGTGGATCTGTGGTCATGACCTCAGGGGAATTTGAGGCAAAAGTTGAGATGTCATTCTATGCCAATATAAAGGGGCTGGAGGGCGAGGATGAAGAAGAAGGCTGGAGTCCTGCCAAGGGAACTAGCAAGCGAGGTCCGGCGAGAAAACTCTCAAAAAGGGAGAGAAAAAGACGGCAAAAGTTGAAAAAGCTCTAAGGATTGCAGATTTGAGATTTGGGAAAGCATGGAGCACAGGCTCAGGGCGCAGGTGTGAGAGGTCGGAGGGTAAATTTCGAATTGCGGATTTCGAATTTAAAAACACAAAAACATCTGTGTTCTGACCTCTGACTTCTCGGCACCTTGGTGCCCAGTGCCTAGTATAACTGACCTCCGATCTCTGACACCTGAACCCTGACCCTATGCCCTGTGCTCTATAGGGCGGGCGAAAGCCCTCCTATATCCTCCGTTCTCTTCCCTGAAGCAGAGCTCGTATGTTGTTACGATGTCGGATTGCAACGAAGAGGACAAATACAGAGGCAAGGCCGACATAGACAAAATTATAATCGGCAAGTGCAGCCCATGCTGGCAAGGTTAAAAGGGCGCTAAGTGAACCAAGAGATACGTATCGCCAAATCAAGGTGACCGCCAAAAAAATGACGAATGAGGCGAGGGCTGCCTTGGGAATGAGAACAAGGGAGATGCCAAAGGCAGTAGCCACTCCCTTACCGCCATTTAGATGGAGAAAAGCAGAGAAAAGGTGACCAAAAAAGGCGGCCAAGGCCACCAATGCAACAATAAGGAAGCTTTGATGAGTCCCACCGGACCAGACACCCAGTGCCACGACAACCGGTAGCGCCCCTTTGGCCATATCCATAGCAAGAACCAGAAGCCCCCAACCCCTTCCAAGGTTCCGGGCAACATTAGTGGCCCCAATGTTCTTGCTGCCAACAGTGCGGATATCCATATTAGCCACCCAGCGACAGATTAAATAGCCGCTGGGCAGTGAACCCAAGAGGTAAGCGGCCAAAAGAAAGGCGGTTATGCCAAGCAATGTCATAAGTTCTTCTCTAGAGGTTTAGATCCGATCAAGATTACAAGTGATCACTCCCTTATGACAAGCAATTTCTATCTGTGCTCAGAAAAGAAGGAAAAACATTCAATTGATATTTTAGATTGCAAATTTAAGGAGGCATAGGCATAGAGAAAGAAGCAAGACGAGAGGTCGGGCGAGACGGGAGCTAGGGATTAAAAGCGAGCCTCATGATCTGAGTTCAACACGTCTCGCTCGTCTCGCAGTTACTTTTTCCAAGTGGTTAGTGCTTAGTTGATAAGTGCCACAACATCGATAACAGTCATCGGTTTTACGAGAATGCACATGGTCTCATCGTAATTTATAATCGAACTCATCGACCTGTGCACGCTCCAGGAAAATTTTAAGTTTTTGTTCTTTGACATCGACAGTAGCCACCACGTACTCATACTGGAGTTCGGGGGCGAGTGAAAACATCTCTCCGAAGACATTGAGTTTCCGATCGCTACGGATGAAGCGGACTAAATGGTAGCGCCCGGTTTCCGGTTTCGACAGGGGATGAACAGGAGGTTTTTCCTCTGTGGGGAAACAAAGTTCAGCCTTTGTATTACTCAGGCTCATCAAAGGTGTCTTCCCGCCCAGTTTGCTGTATCGGTATCGGCTGTTGTGTCTGTTCTCGAAGGCCAGAGAACCCGTGACTAGTTCATCAAAGCTAGTCATGGTGACCTTATTGAGAAACTTTTGTTCATAATGGTCGTTAAACTTTTCGATCACACCGTTTCTCCAGGGCTCAGCCATTGGGATGAACCACAGCTCAATTCCGAGATGAAGGCACAAGCGGATCAAGGCGCCCATGCCGCGAGGATATCTGTGACTGCCGTAGTAAGACAGTTCGTTGTCGACCTGGAGGTTTTCCGGAATTCCCAGCCGCAGCCAGATGGCCCAGAATCCGTTGATAATGTTCTGGGAATCCTTTCCGGGGAGCGGTTCAACGCCACTTCTGCTTGTGCTGATATCGATCACATTCTGGCTGTAAAACCGAATCGGTCCTCGCAGAAAGCGCGGCCCCACAAGATCTGCCTGATGGGTTTGATTGGGTCTACCGGAGGGCAATCCGGGATAGGGTATCCCCTTAGGTTCATACCGACCCGTCCTGCGATGTGTTAGATCATTGCGGAGCAAAATGCGGTTTATAGTTCGCTCTGAAGGCAGGGGAAATACTCCCAGATCTTCCATCTCCCAGCGAATGGCCTGAGCGCCGCAAAACAGATCGTCGTTGTAAAGACTCAATCGGATTATTTTGACGATCTCTTCGATCTCCAGGGAAGTTCGATGGGGTGTTCTAAGCGGACGCCTTGAGCGGTCATGGCACCAAGTTACATCATCTGGATCGAAGCGCTTGACCCACTTGTAGAGCCAGAAACGTGATTTGCCTAAGGACGCACAAATGGCGCTGGGACTTTCACCCTTAAGCAATCTTTTAACCGCAAGCTGCCTTGTCTGCTTGAGATCCTTACCCATGGACACCTCCTGCGTAAAGATGGTTGTCCATGAGTTTCAAACAAGTGGCTATTCGATTGTCAAAGAACTGTTATCGATGTTGTGGCACTTCGTGCTGTTATCGATGTACTGTCATTTGTCACTTAGTGCCTAGTGTCAGGTAAAACTGACCGCTGGCGACACCTGTTTTTTCTTGCCCTGTTGAATTGCCTTGTAGTATATCCAGGGTATTAGTGCTGGCTGTATGGGCCGTAGGAACTTCAAGGAAAACAGAGAGCGTAGCGGTCATAAATTAAGAGTTGATCATATGAAGGTTTGCGTCATAGATGGTATGGGTGGAGGCATCGGCAATGTTCTTATCAAAAAGATCAAGACAACATTTCAGGAGCGGGTTGAAATCATTGCGCTGGGCACCAACGCCATTGCCACAGCCCAGATGATGAAAGCCGGTGCCAACAAAGGTGCCAGTGGGGAAAATGCAGTTATTGTCTCAGTGCGCGAGGTTGACGTTATTATAGGCTCCCTATCAATATTGCTTGCTGATTCGATGATGGGGGAAATGACCGCCGCGATGGCTGCAGCTGTGTCTAGCAGTCCAGCGCTCAAACTTATTTTGCCACTCACCCAGGAAGCAGTAGAAGTAATAGGGGTGTCTCCTGAGCCCCTGCCACACCTTGTGGAGCAGTTAGTGGAAAAGCGTCTACGGTCCCTGGTAGAAAGCAACCTAAAAGGCGGATAGTGAGCTTGTCCTCCAACTGAGCTCTCTTGGTAATTTCAAATTGATTACCGTCGGTTGACTCGCACCACCAAGTACACCACGGACACAAAGAACAAAAATTGTCAGGGCAAAGGTGATTGTTGTGGGTTCTAGCCCGGATATTTCATGAATTGCTGTTGCGAGACCGCGGAGATGGGTGTGCAACCGGGCAACCATCCCGCAGCACTGCGGGATTGGTCTCGAAACGTACCTGAATGGTACGTCGCAGGAGCCAACACTCGAGGACGCCCGGAAGGACGGCCATAGTCGTGGTCGTAGTAAGCAATTCATGAAATATCCGGGCTAGTCGGATTCGGCAGTTTCTGATGAGCGTCTAGCAACAGAGTCTCGCTATTACAATGCGCCGGAGGGCGATAGCGGCTCCGATATTCAGCAGCAATTTATTGTAGATTTGCTTCGTGTTCTTTGTGGGGTTGAATCTCTCCTTTTCCCCTTCTGGAAAACTAGAGTGTTTCACGTGGAACGTTCCATGAAAGCCAGCAGTCCTCTTCTCTCGGAACAAATTAGAAATGGTCTTACCACTAAATGGCTGGGAAGGACCATTTACTACTACGATGCAGTAGAGTCAACTAATTTGCTTGCAACAGAACTGGCGCAGCAGGGTACGCCGGAAGGTACTGTCGTCCTGGCAGATCAGCAGCTCAGCGGTCGCGGTCGTGGTACCAGATCCTGGCACTCACCTGCAGGAGTGGGAATTTATTGTTCCCTTGTCTTGCGGCCGACAACACCACCTGCAAAAGCGCAACTTATAACCCTCATGGCAGGTGTGTCCATAGTCAAGGCCATAGCCCGGCGCACTGGACTTTCTCCCAGAGTAAAGTGGCCCAATGACATTCTAATCAATGACAAGAAGGTGGCCGGAATTCTCTTGGAAAGCTTGATCAGTGGAGCACAAATAGGTCATTCAGTGTTGGGATTCGGTGTGAATGTCAACAATGGTCCAGCAGATCTTCCCGAAAACCTCAGGATGAAAGTTAGTTCGCTCTTGATGGAGCTAAAAAAACCAGTGGATCGGAGTACACTACTTATCGAGATTTTTTCGGAACTGGAAAAATTTTACCAGATATTTCAGCATGAGGATTTTCCGATTATCCTCGAACAATGGCGTCACTACTCGTCTACACTGGGGCAACGGGTTCGGATCTGGCAAAAAGATGAAGCCACAGAAGGAATTGCCGTAGATCTTACTGAGGACGGTGGTCTCCTGGTCAGACTGGAAGGAGGGAAACAAATAGTCATTCACGCCGGAGATGTAGAACATCTCAGAATTCTATGACCCATAATTGAACTGAGCTGATGGCTTGGGTAAGCGGATGGAGAGCATTTAGGAGCTTACAGGACGAGGAGGATGGAGGTGATGCTAGGTGGGCAAATATACTGTCTCAGATTTACTGACCACGGGCCTTTTCCATGGCCTCCTGCTTTTTCTTACAAGAGATACAGAGTGTTGTAACCGGACGTGCCTTTAGTCGTTCCTCACCAATATCGTCGCCGCATGACTCGCAGATGCCAAAATCTCCAGAGTCAATTCTTTCCAAGGCACTTTTTATCTTTGACAGGAGCTTGCGTTCCCGATCCCGAATTCGCAGCATAAAGTTGCGGTCCGACTCGAGAGAGGCCCGATCGGTAGGATCCGGAAAGTTCTCGTTTGCTGTAGTCATACCGGAGACAGTCTTTTCCGCTTCGGCCAGTATTTCTTCAAACCTTCCTTTCAGGATCTCGCGGAAATACTCAAGTTTTTCCTTATCCATTATCAGACTCTCCTCTGCCGGTATAGAAGAGAGATTTCTTAGCACAGGATTGACCATATGTAAAGAACAAAATACCCAAGAGTTTCTCCAAAGATATTCTAGGGACATCGGCCACGGGGAAGCTACTCCACAACGTCCATGATTCGCGCCATCTATTGGCAGGATTCCGGTTAAATGAGCCCCTGGCCTCCGACCCATAGGGGCCTACGCCCCGGAAGGAACGACAGAAGAGACATCAGCACGTCCATTTTCATTTACTCACAAAGGCAAACTAACCACTGAAAAGAGTTTACGAGCATGGTCCACTTATTTTTGGGGAAACTCCGGTAAAATGCTCCTATCTTGCTCAAAGGCTTTGGTCTCGGTAGAGGCCGCTCTTGCCGCCACTTTTCTCTAGCAAACGGATGTCATGGATGATTATGCCCCGGTCATAAGATTTGCACATGTCATAGACTGTTAACGCCGCAGTGGAAACCGCAACCAAGGCCTCCATTTCAACACCTGTTCGATCCCTGGCATTGACCTTAGCCAGAATGACAATCTCAGACGAGTCAGTGTCTGGAGTGAAATCTATGGTCACGCTGGTCAACCTGAGGGGATGGCAGAGGGGGATAAGCTCGCAAGTTCGTTTTGCCGCCATAATTCCGCTCAACCGGGCGACCCCCAGAACATCACCCTTTTTTGCATCCCCCTCGATAATGAGCTGTAAGGTTTGCGGTTGCATGCGGACCCTTCCCCTGGCAATCGCCTGGCGTTCAGTTATGGGTTTTTCACCCACATCCACCATTCGCGCCTGACCCGATTCGTCAAAATGAGTGAATTCTGACATGCCTATCCCTCAAACATGGATTAATTTCCTCATCCATCTCTCGCCCGAGCCCTGCGGGCTCTCTGAGTTCTCTGTGAACCCTGTGAGAGATTAGCATACTCGAAAACCTTTTCTCAAAACCCGTATTGTTAGTTCAAAATACGAGATAAGCGTCAGCTATGAATCAATTCTTACCTGTAATATGATATAGAGATCGCCTGGTTGGCCGTTGTCGCCACTATCACCCTGACCTGATAGCTTCAAACGACTGTTATTCTTCACTCCGGCGGGGATGTCCACCGATAAATCCTTGGCAACTTCCAGTCTGCCTTGCCCCTTGCAAGAAGCGCAGGGGAGCATGCGGACCTTTCCTTTACCCTCGCACTTGGGACATGTGCCGATAGCAGAGAAGATACCGGACGATTCAGTATACCTGCCACTGCCGTTGCACCAGAGACAGGTCTGAAAATCGGCAGTGGAAATTACACTGTTCCCCTGACAAGCACCACAGGTCTCCATGGCATTCACTCGGATTTGCTTGGTACTACCTTTGCTAGCCTCCTCTGTGGACACCTGCAACTGATAGCAGAGATCAGCGCCTCTAGAAGGATGTGCCTGAGAGCGAAGTCCAGAAATGCCGAGAAAGTCAAAAAATTCAGTAGCAAAGGTCCGCAGTACGTCTTCAGTGCGCTCGAAGCCTCGGTAACCTTGCTCTCTCAGCCCGTCATGGCCCTTTTGGTCATACAGACGCCGATTATTTCCGTCACTTAATACATGGTAGGCTTCTGCTACCAGCTTGAAATGCTCCTCGGAGATCGGATCCCCAGGATTGCGGTCGGGGTGGTATCGGAGAGCAAGTTGCCGGAATCGCTTCTTGATCTCTTTAAGGGAGGCTCCCTTTTTCAGCCCAAGGATTTTATAATAGTTCCGACTGGTCACAATATTAACAGCCTCTGAGGCGATCTACAGGTGGTTGCGTCCTCACTCTTACCCGGGGTAAGCCCAATGGAAAATTTTTCATTGCAAATCCTAATGATACTGTTTTATCAGCTTGAATACAATTGGAGAATCTACCAGCCAGCTATTGGCAGGATTCATACTTAGTGAGCACCATATCTTCATAGTTGGTCCTCGCCAGGCTGTGAGAATGAAGATCGGTTGCTCAGATGCTCTTTGTTTTGCAGTTTTCCCTTTTACCCTTTGCTGAGGTCTCTTCTGTCGTTCCTGGGCTCACGGTCCGGCCACTTCTAGCCCAGCTGTGGCCAGCCGCCTTTGCCTTAAAACAGGGAAAGCTCTTCTGCAGAGCGCATATTCGTTGCCCTTCTCATAATCAAAGGCTTCCTCTTCATGGTAAGGTTCATCTTACCGGGGCGCTACCCTAAGGCTGAGAAACTCCACTGGGTGGTACTAAACTGATGCTCCAGAGGCGCTCTGTTCCAGAGCTCCCCCTGTCACCTCCTGGTGAGGAAGAGACCTCGGCAAAGGGTAAAAGGGGAAGAGGTGCGGACCCGTATCTTGGTTCAATATGGGGGGAATGATATGAAGAAAGAAGGAACGAGAAAGAATATCTTGGGCTTTATGTATGCTGAGAGGCTAAAATCCGCACTTATCGTTACAGGGCAACTCTTGAATGCGCTGGGAGACTTCAAAGAGGAAGAAAGGGCAGGCGGCCTGAGAATGTTCAGTTTCTTCATCAACGCTGCGACCAGCGAAATGGAGCTGGCTGCAAGGGTGATGGAAAATTCGGATTGGCATGATCTGAGTAAACAACTCAATCTTATAGAGGGTTACACTCGTTTAGGACAAATGGAGGCTGCCAGACAGGAACTAAGTCACACCTTGAGCCGGGTAACGACCCTTGGTGCTCAAGCCATGGCTTCATTACAAAAAGCGGGTTTGCTCTGAGCGCTAGAGAGCGTTAAGAGCAAGGGAACCATTGATGTGGGATGTGAGATTTGGGATCAAAAACAGAGCTCGAGTAACATCTCACCTCACACATCGCACATCTCACATCCTCTTATTTTTTTCTTCTGCGACTAGCTCGAATACCCGCAGCACATCGCGGGCGCGATAGATATCCCTGAGGAAGAAGGGTTCCCAGAAGTGTTCTCCCGGAGGAAAAAGAGCTAAAAAAGGTATGCTGCGACTTCCCATCTTCTCGAGCAATCTTTTGGCGGAGGGGTTTTCTCTGGTGAGATCAGCTTTTAGGAGCAAAACATTATGTTTTCGGAAAGTTTCAACAACATGTTCGTCTCCTAGGGCGGTTCTTTCGACCAGTATACAGTTGGGGCACCAGTCTGCGGTAAAATCCACCACTACCCAGCGACTCTGCCTGGCAGCTTCGAGAAGCTTTCTTTCCGTGTAGGTTTGCCATATCTCGGATTCCACTTTCTTTGACAGGGGGGCCTGGTTCCAACCCATGGTGGGAAATGTCTTAAGACTCACCCAGCCCCCCAGGACAATTATTGTAACGGCCAAAAGACGGACTGCAATGCGGCGACGAGAGGAATCACTGAGGCTAGTCATCTGGCCCCAGATGTAGCAACCTATGGCTAGAAAGAGGCAGAAAAGAACAATCCAGACTCTCATGTTCTCTTGCACAATTGTGAGTAAATAAACTACCGTTGCCAAGAGGGCAAAGCCCATAAAGCGCTCGAAGTGAACGAGCCAGTTGCCTGGTCGTGGAAGCCATCTCAGCGCGGCAGGATAGATTGACATAACCACATAGGGAAAGGCCATTCCGAACCCTAGACATGAAAAGACCACAAAGATCTGCACAGGAGGTTGCCGCAGGGTCCAGGCCATGGCGCCTCCGAGGAGAGGTCCGCTGCAAGGTGTGGCCAGAAATGTTGCCAATGTCCCTTTATAGAATGATTCAAAGTAGCCTTGACGCTGCACGCTGATACTTTCTCCACTACTGGCGAAGTGTGGGATGGGAAGCTGGAAAAGGCCGAATAGACAAAGGGCCATGGTGAAGATCAGCGCAATCATGGCAATGAGAAAATCCTGTTTCTGAAAGAGCTCTCCCCATCCGTATCCGGCAAAGCTGGCCAGGGCTGCAAGGACGAGGAAAACTGCAAAAATGCCAGCGGCGAAACTCAAACCCAGAAGTGCCACACGACGTCCACTCTCCTGTGCCTGCTGGACGAAACCTAGAACCTTCAGGCTGACGACGGGTAAAACGCAGGGCAGGAAGTTGAGAATAAAGCCGGCCACTATGGCAAAGAGAGCAGCTTTTAGCAGGCCTCCAACCTCGAGGCCTGGCATGACGGGTCTGGGCTTTACTGCAGGGAACTCGCCCAGCTGAGAAATCTCTGTCTTACTTGGCTGTGAGGGGATTGCTTCAACGGATGTTAGCTGTGATTTAGATTTGATCTCTCCTACATGAGAGAGCTGGATCTCTTTGGTCGCCCATTGAGGAATTGAGGTCTCGGCCGACCCGGTGCTGACTACATTGAGCGGCACGGTTAACTCAGTCTTATAAGGCATACACACACCCTCACGGCAAAGGGCCAGTTGAAGGTGCAGGCGGATTTGGTGCTTTTTAAATGGTAATTGGGATGGGGTAAATAGATGTAAATAAATAGTTGTCTTCTTCCGATAAATCCAAACCCACTCGTCAAGGCCAAGATCGGGCTCAACTAGTTTTTCGGCTGGCAGAAATCTGGCGGCATCAGCCCTAAATCCCTCCGGAAGGGAAAGGACTTCAAGTATTGTAGGCAACCCGGGCCCCGGACCTTTAGGATTGCCGTAAATATGCCAACCTTTATCCAAAGAAATGGCTACAGCAATCCAAGCCTCCTGGCCGGCCCCAATCCGGGAAGGATAAGTCTTTACCTCAACTCTTAGCGGGAGATGAATTCCAAGTTGAGTTTGACCAGCGGCCAGAGCAGAGAAAGCCAGTCCTAAAACAAGAAATCCCACGCAAAGTTTCAGGGTTAACTTAAGATGGGGCATTCGGTTGAAGTCCGGGATAGTATCACCTCCGACAATCCAGCAGATCATAAACAACAACTGAGCGGATGGCAAGCAGCTTTACTTCTAAGCTGGCAGAAGGCAAGGGGCAGCAGGCAGCGAACAGCAGGCAGCTTTCCTCGCATGGCGCATAGCGCACAGCGCAGAGTGTAATGAACTACTGGTGCCTGGCGCCACAATGCTTGTGTCCCCTAACGCTATGCGCTCTGCTCTTTGCGCTCAGCGAGCCACAAGGTGGCTAACAAGTATACCCCAAAATTCTCTGGGACGTTCTAGTATCGACATTGCTTCATAGTGCCACCCAAGATGCTGAGCACAATAGCTGCAGAAAGCCATGCGCCATCTGTAGCCCGGGAACCAGGTGTGGGCCTCGGTGGCACCGCCAAGGGCCAGCGCACCAGGACAGTCAGCAAAAGAGTAGAAATCACATTCCACTCCCGCTGGGTTGACGAAGAGATGTCTATGGGACGTGCCAATTTGAAGGAGTCGATCTGAATACGTGACTGGACCGCCACAGCCAAAGCACTGGTAGACCTTGGCGCCGTTGCCACCGATTCCTTTCAGAGGTAAATTAGGGACGAGCATTCTGGATTCCACGGTAAGGAGGGTTGACTACCAGGAAAAATAGCAAATTGGCGAGAAAAGTCAATATAGCCCGGATGTTTCATGAATCGCTTGCTGCGACCGTGGATATGGCCGTCCTCCCTGGCGTCCTCGGGTGGCGCACCCTGCCACGTACCGTTCAGGTACGCCTCGGGTCCAATCCCGCGGTACGGTTGCCCGGTGGCACACCCATCTTCGCGGTCTCACGACTGCAATTCATGAAACATCCGGACTAGGTCTGTTGTCGAGGGTTTGGTGATTTCAAAAACCACCCCTTTGTGCTTGCGACGGGAGGGTTGATCTGCTATATCTATCGCATTAGCAGGCAGACACCGATCTGCTTGTAGGTAAGGGGCACGGGCGCACACCTGCCTAAGGTAATTCCAGCTGATTTCGCCCATGAGGTGCAACTTGCGCCCGTATTGTCAGTCGTCTGTGGTCTGTCGTCCGCTGCAAATAGGGCGAAAACCCCAGAAAAGTACACCGAAGCATGTAGAGCATGAGTCTAACAAATAATTCCATCATTGGTGCTCGTTGGTTTGTTTCGACTTTCTATGCCACGGACAACTGACCACTGACCAAGGACTAACGTAATGCTTGCAAAAGTCCTATCCAGTGCGGTTTTGGGGGTTGATGCCTACGTGGTAGAGGTTGAGGTGGATATCACCATGGGTTTGCCTGCCTTTGCCACAGTGGGCCTTCCTGACGGCGCGGTACGAGAGAGCAAGGATCGAGTGAAGTCAGCAATAAAGAACACAGGTTACCGTTTTCCACCCCACCGAATTACGGTTAATCTGGCACCAGCGGACGTTAAAAAGGAAGGAGCCGGATTTGACCTGCCTATGGCGGTAGGTATCCTGGCCGCAACTGGCTTGGTGAATCGGGACAAGCTTCAGCACTATCTCATAATCGGCGAACTTTCATTGGACGGGAAGGTAAAGCCCACTAAAGGCGCTTTGCCCATGGCCTTAGTCGCCCGTGACAACGAGCTTGCAGGAATAATCGTGCCGGAGGCCAATAGCAAAGAATCAGCCGTAGTGCAAGGCGTCAATGTTTTGGCGGCAACACATCTTTCTCAAGTTATTGATTTTTTTAACGAAAGCGATGATATGTTGCCCACGACCATAGACTTACAGGATCTTTTTTCCAGGGATGCACCCTATGAAGTGGATTTCAATGAGGTGAAGGGTCAGGCCCACGTGAAGCGGGCCTTGGAAATAGCAGCTGCCGGTGGTCACAATGTGTTGATGGTTGGGCCACCGGGCTCGGGCAAAACCATGCTGGCCCAGAGACTTCCAACCATTCTTCCTGATCTGACCTTTGAGGAAGCTCTGGAAACCACCAAGGTGTACAGCATTATGGGGTACCTAAACCCGGGGAAGTCAGTCTATCCCACAACGGAGAAATATTCTTGGATGAGATGCCGGAGATCAATAAAAATGTCCTCGAGGTTCTACGTCAGCCCATGGAGGAAGGCAAGGTAACCATTGCCCGAGCTGCGACCTCAATTACTTATCCGGCTCGCTTTATGGCGGTTGCCGCAATGAATCCTTGTCCCTGTGGCTTCTATGGCGACTACAAACGGCAGTGCCAGTGTACTCATCTGCAGATCCAGCGGTATCGGACCAAGATTTCGGGTCCACTTCTAGACCGGCTGGACATCCATGTGGAAGTGCCGGCGGTGCAATACGAGGATTTGGCTCAAGAAAGTGGCGGCGAGTCCTCCGGAGCCATAAGATACCGGGTTAACACGGCGAGGATGGTGCAGCAGAAGCGCTTTAAACACCACAGAGTATATTGCAATGCCCAAATGGTGCCGAGGTTACTTAAACGGTTCTGTCGGCTGGGGGAGGATTCCCATCGGTTGTTGGAGGCTGCCATCGATCGGTTGGGATTGAGTGCCCGAGCTCACAACAGAATTCTCAAAATAGCCCGCACCATAGCGGATCTTGAAGGGCTGGAAGCGATCGGTGCAACTCATATTGCCGAGGCCATTCAATACCGCAGCCTGGATCGGGGTCTAACTTAGTGGCAGGGTAGATTCCCCCAACAATATGTTGATGAAAGAACTCTTGTATGAGCCGAGAGTCTTGTCCTTTCTCATGACTAGGGCGATATAATCAGGTTTGAACAATTGATTCATGGGGAGGAATTCCAGCTTTCTTTGCTTCAGTGCCGGTAGGTCTCTGACGATTGTGGCGAAAGACAGCCCGAGTCCAATCTCCACATAGAGAGAGGTCAGTTCAACATTTGAAGATTCCATGACGATCTGGTAGTGGAGTCCAAGTTTCTGCAAGCGCTCTTCCAGCATCCTGCGGCAGGTGAATCTGAGGTTCTTCGGAGGCAATATGAGGGGATATCGGGCGATTTGCCTCAGAGTGACTCGTCTCATTTTTGCCAGTGGATGACCTATGGGTGTCATTAGCGCCGTCTCTACTTTCTGCCAACGAAGGGGGGCAAGATCCCCGGGTACCTCGGATTCTACAGTAAAGCCGAAGTCGATGTCTCCACTCTTTACAAGTTCGATAACCGTCTGCTGTGAGCGATCGAGTATAGTCAGTTCAACTTGGGGGAAACGTTCAGTATATTCTTTGAGTACCTCTGGAAATAAGTGATAGAGAGTGGTAAAGGGCGCTGCTATTTTGAGTCTTCCTTTTTGAGAGCCCTTTAGTTCGTGCAAATCCTCCCTCAAACTCTGGTAGTTCTCAAGGATAGACTCGGCAAAGGCAAAAAATCTTTCTCCCGCAGAAGTAAGCCTCAGTTTCCGCTTGCCGATTCTCTCAAAAAGATAACAATCCAATTCTTCTTCAAGAGCTTTGATCTGTTGACTCAGAGCAGACTGCGTTCGGTAGGTGGCCTCAGCGGCTTTGGTAAAGCTTCCTAGCTTGGCTGTCTGGTAGAAACCTATGATCTGCTGCCACTCCATCGCTAATAAGTACCTCTAATCAATATAATTAAAATTATTAATTTGATTTATATTAAATTATCAGAGATTTTGAGAACAGACAATGAAAAAACTGCAGGGAGGCTAGCCATGAAAGATTCTTTGAAACCAGGCTTGACTTTCGAGTTCAAATTCAAGGTCCCCGAAAACAAAACAGTGCCTCACCTTTACCCGGAATCTCCCGAGTTCCAAATTATGCCCAAGGTTCTGGCCACCGGGTTCATGGTGGGATTGTTTGAGTGGGCTTGCATCCAGGCGATAAATCCTCACATTGATTGGCCTGAGGAGCAGACCGTTGGCATCCAGGTGAATTTGAGTCACCTGGCTGCTACCCCTCCAGGCCTAACAATAACGGTAAAGGGAAAATTGGCGGAAGCCGAAGGACGCAAACTGAGCTTCTCAATCGTCGCAGATGATGGAGTTGATAAGATATCCGAGGGCACGCACGATAGGTTCGTTATCAATGCTGCCAAGTTCAATGCCAAGATGGCTGCCAAGGCTGGCGGAAAGCTTGGTGAATGACAAGACTACGACAATATTGCCGGGCTAAAGCTAAAGAGGTTACTCCATGCTTGTGGAAGGGTATCGCAAGGAGTTCTGTCTACCACCTAATCCAGAGGCGAAACACCTGAGGTGCTATGCTCATCTCGATGGTGACATTGGTGAGGTGCTTCCATATCTGAACACTGTCTTGAGAGGTTATCAATATTACAGAGAGCCCCAAATGCTAACCCTAAAATTCCAGGCAAAGCTCATCACTCTCTATCCTCAAATGATCGCCATCAATATGGTAGAAGATGAAGCCGAAGCCGAGAAGATTCTCCAATGGCTCAAAAGGGAAATCAATAACACCTGGAAGAACCGGAGTGAGATCAAAGCGAGTTTCGAGGTATCTCCTAAACCAAAGATCCTCGATATCCTGAAGCTTTTGCCCAAGGACAATTGTCAGAGATGCAGCCTTCCAACTTGCCTGGTGTTCGCCGTCCAGGTGAGCGACGGTGCCAGATCATATAGTGATTGTCCAAGACTGGATCAACTATCCAAATCGAAACTTAAAAAATACGTCCTCGGGTGTCGGCCCCTGCGACGTACCGTCCAGGTACGCCTCGGGCCCAATCCCGCGGTACCGCGGGACGGTTGCCAGGTGGCACGCCCATCTTCGCGATCTCGCCACGGCAATTCATGAGATATCCGGGCTAACATCGTTGAAGAGAGTGTAATAGACCTGCTCTTCCTTTTTGAATCCCCGGGCCAATTCCATGTGCCTCAAGGTAGCAAAATTCCGTTGGAATTCATTCAGATCTAGGGATAGTTCGGTGCAGATTTCCTCTGCAGTGAGAGGTCCGTCTTTCTTAATCAAATCCAAGAGCTGCTGCTGCTGAGCAGTTAAACTATCGCTCGGCTGTGGCGTACTTTTCGCGGAATGAACTGCCCATGGGTCGCAAGTCTTTGGTACGGTCACGATATCTAAATAGCAGTCTTCACAAAGGGTATGGCCTGAGTGTTCAAATTTCTCCTCAGCTGCGACCTCCATCCCACATTTGTCACAGTTCATCATCATACCTCCTGAGATAAATAGTAAGGGTTTATTAAGGTCCTTTAGGCTAGTTTAACATCCCTTTTTCACCATAAGCAACAGGGGATACCTGCCAAGGTAACCGGCTCTATGAACGTCGAAATATTCTTCAGCACATTCAAGAAATTCATGAGTTGTGTAAGCATATTTATCTTTGTCCCTTGCAGCTTTATTCTGGATCTCCTTTGACAGTCGATCTGTTTCAAGGCGCGCGGAAAAAATTACCCGGTCGGAGCAGATTTTTGCAAGTCTGGACAGGATTTCTGAATGACTCTCAAATCCATTCGAACGCTTTGCACTGCCCCAAAAAAGGTAATGGTAGGTGCCCAGCAGCAAAACAACCTGGAATGTCCCACCGTAATTTTTGCGATTGTTACAGACTTCTTCAAGGGTAGCTAGATGAAATCGAGCTTTGTCCACATTTAAATATGCTCTTATTTTTTGAGATATCGTAATGAAGGGCTCATAGACATCGATTCCCACAGACAAGTTACAGGTCGGATGATGGGCAGCCTTGAGCACATAAAAACCCCTACAACAGCCAATATCCAACAGGCTTTCCAGTTTCTCCGGGAAAAGAGAGGTGATGCATTGGAATCTTTCGAAAAGCTGAAATTTGGGGAATATCTTTTTGTTATATATAAGATAGTTGTGATTGCTCGGGTAACCGATCAAAGTCTGGTTGAGTTCCTTTTCGAAAGGTGAAAACGAAGTCTTAGCAATTAAGGGGAAAAACATCTGGGGATTATGCCAGAGCAATGCTATATAGGCGAAGATACTTCTAATCTTCGAATCATATTTGTTGAGCAAACCAGGGTTATGCATGTCCAGTTTTCATATCATCTTCAGTTCATTTCGGTCTTAGGAGGACTCTTGTAGTAAACTCCAGCAGTAAGGCCTGTTGCCAGTCTTAGAATCTGTGACTTCTCAAACTCTTTAGTTAGTGTCCATCCGGAAACTCCCTAGTGTCATTCTGAGTCCATCGGCACGCTCAGGATAAACTCCGCGAAAAATCTCCAGGCGAGCCAATAGCCATGAGATTCTTCGTCGTCCCGCTGTTAGCGGGACTCCTCAGAATGACAACCGAGAAATGAGTTTCCGGATGGACACTAGTTAACGTAAGGACCGTGGTCAATCGCCGGACAACTATGAATAGATTTTGATTTCTTTTAACTTTTCCCAGGTAGTTTCCGAGTACCAGATATCAGCAAATTCCAGAATATAATCTTTTTCATGCTTGAGCATTTCCTCGGCCACCGGCTTTCGGAGGATCTTTTTCATGCTGGCGAAGGCCGAACTATCTTTTTCACCTAATTCCTCAGCGACTTTTCTGGCGTCCTGGGCCAGAGCATCCTCAGATGACACCTGATCGACCAATCCGAGTCCAAAAGCTTCTTCGGCAGGATACATGGCCCCGCTATAAAGGATTGACTGAGCATTCCTCGAGCCCACGCAAAATCTCAACATTTCAGCACTGCCAGCAAAAAACGGGGCTCCAAAGGTTATCTCGTTTAACCCTATCTTCCCTTTGCCCGACACCATAATACGAAAATCGCACGCTGTAGCCAGCACACAACCGCCAGCTACGGTGTGACCGTTCAGGGCCGCAACAAGAGGTTTTGGAAACTGAAAGAGATAGGTGTAAAGGTTTGTGAATTTCTCGAGAAACCTTATGAAGTCCTTCTTGGGATATCTCAAGAACTCGGGAACATCAAATCCGAAGGAGAAAAACTTTCCATTTCCGCTAAAGATAATTGATTTCACCTCACTGTCTGTTTCTAAAGCTCTAAAAGAATCACCTATTTCCTCTACCATGGGCTCATTTAAGGCGTTAACCTTTCCCCGCCGCAAGGTTATTGTGGCAATCCCCTTCACTTTTGTTGCAAAGACAAAACTCATGACAGTCTCCCCCGTTTCTTGATCATTTAAAACTAGTAGCTGAATAACCTGTTCTGGCTAGGTAATCTCACCTGTCGAAGAACTTTGACCAACACCAGCTTTAGGTTTAGGAGTCTGCTCGCCGGCAAACCGGCTTTCTCTTTTGTGCTCATAGCGAATCAACCTTGAGCCAATCACCATGATCATTAGTGGAAGCCATATCCAGAACAGCTCGCTTTTTAGAGTCAAAAGGCCCCGTTTACTAAGGAATCCCGCAAGACCAATGGGAGAAACCAGAATTGGTCTCCAGGGGAAAAAATATCTAGTCGCATCAAAGGGAGATAGCAGGGCAATGCCAAGGCCGCCATTGGTGAAGGCATCAAGAATGCCATGACTTGCTGACAGGAGTGAGAAATAAATGAGGTAGAACCACCACCGTCTCGAGAATACCTTCTCAGTATGAAAGAAACTGGTCACCACGAGCAACCCTAACAACAGACCGAAGAAAGGCGAGTGAAAAAATCCTCTGTGTCCAAAGAAATGACCGTAAGGAATACCGAAGGAGAAACCGAGGACATCTGCATCGGGAATGACTGAGCAGAAGATTGACAATAACCAGAAGCGTTTGGGCAGCTCTTCTGGCCCAAAAACTTTAGCTGCAACAACGGCAACAGCAGAATGGGAGATAACCGTGGGCAAGGTTCTTCCTCACCTATTTGATTATGATCTCTGCGGACAGAGTCCCGCCAAAGCCCGTGTGTTCAGATGCCCTAGTCATCAAGGTCTTTTCTTTCAGCTCTTCAGAATCTTGCACATTAAGCCCCCGTCAATGTTACCCCCACTGATAATGACACCCACTCTGCCTCTACCAGTTACCGCCCCACTAAGCAGTGCCGCCACTCCCAATGCACCCGAGGGTTCCACCACCATTTTCGTGCGGTAGAAAAGGAACTGAACAGCTTCAATGATGGCGCTTTCGCTGACGGTTCTCATATCATCAACGTACTCCAAGACGAATGGAAAGGTAAGCTTGCCCAGGGAGGGCGTGCGGGTTCCATCAGCTATGGTAGGCGGATTTCTGACTGTGTGCAGTGTTTTTGTGTGAAATGATCTGGTGGCATCGTCTGCCAGTTCGGGTTCTATACCAACAACCCGGCAAGTAGGTTCGATGCCTTTGGAGGCGATAGCCGAACCACTCAACAAACCACCTCCTCCGCAAGGCACCAGGAGCATATCTAAATTCTTGACTTCCTCGAACAATTCCACTGTTGCCGTTCCCTGCCCGGCAATAATCTCGAGGTTATCGAATGGAGGTATTATGGTATAGCCATGCTCAGCTTTGAGAATATTGGCCATCTCTTCACGGGTGCTTTTCTCGGGATCATACTCAATAACTGTTGCACCATAAGCCTCAGTGGCGGCGCGTTTAATCACGGGCGCATTGTCGGGCATGACAACGGTGGTCCTTACTCTCAGCAATCTGCCTACTAGGGCAACTGCCTGTGCATGATTTCCCGACGAGTAGGTGATGACACCGCGATCCCTTTGCTCGTCACTAAGTTGACATATAGCATTAAAAGCGCCACGAAACTTGAATGCGCCGACCCTCTGAAAATTCTCACACTTCAAGAAAACTGCCGCCTCCACCGCCTCATTGAGGGTTCGGGAAGTCATAACGGGGGTGACATTAACGTGGCCTCGCAGTCTTTCTCTGGCTTGTATGATCCCCTCGAACATTTCCTTCCCACCTATAAGGTATGGTCTTCGAGTAAGGTCTCCCCGCTGCCCCTTCTCTTCAGACGGGATTTTCGACAACCGTCAGGTTTGAGGTTCAGGCTGCAAAACTTTAAACATTCTAATCAAGGTTACCTCGCGGCTATATTCTCTGAAGCCGCACTTGGAGTAACACTTTCTGGCGCTAGGGTTATAGGTTCTTGTGACCAAGACCAGTTTCTTAGCAGCCAATTCCTCCCTAGCATACTGTTCCAGAAGACCCACCATCTTCACTCCCAATCCTCTCGAGCGCATCTGGGGCAGGAGGTACAGGTAATTTAACGAATAGACCCCTGGTTCTTTTGTTCGGCATATGGCAGCGTGACCAATGAGTTTATCACCCTGATAAACCAAGAAAGGCTTATTCCCTGATCTGGGACCCAAAACCTTTT
>JARRNM010000005.1:0-29683 GCA_037384945.1 Deltaproteobacteria bacterium | reverse complement strand
GACCCCAACCTGAACCAGTATGCCTGGAACCCCTGCAAGGACGGCTACATGATGATCGGCGGCCAGACCGACAAGCTCTGGTACAACATCGGCTTTTGCCTCGAGCGCGATTACGACCAGTTCGGCCGGCTGATCCACGAAGACCCCTTCCTCAAGGAGATGGGGGCCAGGAACGCCTTGCACGCTCTGATCAAGACCTACACCCTTACCACCCGCTGGTTGAGGGACACCAACAGGGTCGAAGCTGAAACCAAGCTGCTCGAGTACCAGCTTGCGGCCGGACCGGTTCTGTACATCGACGAGGTCGCTGAGTTCCCCCACTTCAAGTACCGTCCATGGCAGTACGTCCATGAGACCGACTACGGCCCGCTGCTGATTGCTTCGAGCCCGGCGTCCTCTCAGGTCTATGCGCCGTTCCGGGCCAAGTGGGTGGGCAGAGATCTCGGGTATGACAACTACGAAATCTTCCTGAAGTGGACTGGAATGAGCCAGACCAAGGTGAATGAACTCAAAGAAAAGGGGGTAATCTAATGGCAAAAGATCCAAGAGTAACACGTATAGAAGACCTGCCAGGCCCCAAGAGCAAGGGTGAAATGGATGAGATGAAGATGCCCTATGAGGAGTATTGCAAGAAAATCTTCGACGTGGGCAATGAACACACCAAGCCCATCGCCCTTAAAGGGATTCGGTGGTTGAGCTGCACCATGTATATTTTCACGCCCCACTCTGTGGCCAACCTGGCCGAACTGGGGGCCGAGGTCATCAAGATCGAGATGCCGAGGATGGGTGACGCCATGCGCCACACATCCCCGTTTAACGAGTGCTACCTGTATCCACTGCACGACACCCGTCCCATGACTGGCACCGGGTTGGGCTTCACCAACGCCAACCCCAACAAGTATTTTCTCACCATGGATTACCACATCCCGGAGATGGTGGAGCAGTTTTACGGGTTGGTGAAGAAATCCGACGGTCTCACCGAGCTTTACCGGCCGGGGACCCTGGACAAGTGGAAGATGAGCTACCGGTACCTGAGTGAAATCAACCCACGGTTCATCTATGTCTGGGGCGGCGGTTTCGGCTACGGTCCGAAGATCTTCGGCGGTTCCTACGATATCCTGGGCCAGGCCCACGCCGGACTCGCTTCCATAACCGGGATGCACGAGTTCATGGGCGGCCATGCCACCAAACAGACCAACTGGGTCATTGACTGGCAGTCGGGCAACCTGATCACCTGCTCGATCCTGGCGGCCATCCACCATCGGCGCAAGACCGGCCTGGGCACCATGATCGAGTTCTCCCAGGTACAGGTGCCGACCCGGATGCTTGGACATACCTTGCCCATGTACGGCAAGTTCGGTATCGTCCGCCAGCGTTGGGGCAACTGGGACACCCAGCTGGCTGTGCACGGCATCATCCTCTGCGGCAAGTCCGATTTTCCGGATTACGACAATCCGCAGGATAAGTTTGATGCCCGCTATGCCATGGTGAGCGCCTTCCAGGATGAGGATTTCGCCGAGCTCTGCGCCATAACCGGGAACAAGGACCTTCTCGGCAAGTACAAGGCCCACAAGGACCGGGCCGAAGGCGAGGCTCAGGTGGAGATCTATGCCGCTCTGGAGCAGTGGGCTTCTGACAAGTCCAGGTCCGAAGTCTGCAAGATCCTGAACGATGCAGGCCTCCTGGCCGAACCAGTTCGCAATGACCGCGAGGTCTACGAGAGCCCGCACTACCGAGAGAGAGGCACGGTCCGCTGGCTGGACGATCCCCTCTTTGGAGATATGCTGGTTCATTGCGGCTACAGCACCGGCTTGTTGGAAAAAACTCCGAGAAGGATCAACTGGCACTGGCGCCCCGTTGGTGCGGACAACAAGAAGATCTACCGAGATCTGCTCGGCGTTCCGCTCACTCAAATCCAAGAGTGGTATGACAAGGCCTGGATATAAAAGGAGGGACCACTGTGTGTGATATAATCTGGTGCAAAAAAGAAGTTGATGGAAAGGACTGTGACACTATCAACTACCTGGACCCATACTGCTTCTGGAACTGGGAAGGTACGATCAACTGTGCCGAGTGCGGAACGGTGTACTACATCCACATGATCCAGGGTTTCATGTACAAGGGTCCGGAGGAAAGGCCCGGCGAGAAACCCGACACCAGCCCGCTCTATGCGGACAAACCCTTCGAGGGCTACGATAATTACAGACCAGGTGTCGAGGGGCGGACCAGACCTTATGAGTGCAAGCCAAGGTCTTGGTTGACCGGTGTGGCGGACATGGTCAAGTTCAGCATCAGGGGCAAACCGGTGCGCGGCTGGCGTCCGCAACCGCCTTCTGCAGGTTTGGCTGGGAGCTTTGGCTTCAACTGGGACATTCAGAAACTGTCGCCCGAAATCTGGGAGGAGTATCAGAAGAAGCTTGCTGCCGGTGAAGTCAAGGACTGGTAACTAGAGAAAGGAGTGTCGCATGGCAGAGTTAACGCCTGAAGAATTTCTGGATACCGTATTGGTGCCGGAAAAGCAGAGTGACCATATATGCTGGAACTGCCGAGGCTTGAAGCCTGTTCTCAAGGGCTCCAAGTTCCCGCCCGCAGACATCATCGGCTGGTGCATGAAGATCCACTGGCCCCATTACTGGTGCGTAGCTGACTTCAACGTGGTCAAGAAATGCTATGCCTTCGAGGCGAAAAAGAAAGGCTAGCGTGGAAGAAAACGTCCGCCAAGAACTTGATGTGCTCAAGCAGATGATGAACAACTGGAAAAGGGGATTTCTCCTCTGGGCATCTCCCGACGGGGATAACCAGCATGTGCTGCTGGAATTCACCGAAGAAATCCAGGAGCAAATTTACCCCTACGTCACCAGATTGCGTGAGGCGCAACACCTCAACGATGCTGAGGCCAAAGAGTTCATGGATTATTGCTACAGCCAGGTTGACGATCTTCGCGACCGGTTGCGGGAAGTGGAAACAGATCAAAGTGAATAAGGAGGTTTAACATGCCTGAAAAATGTCGAGTGGTGGTCTGCGGCTTCGATCCCATGCTCGTAAAAGCCTATGCAGCCGCCAACATGAGAGCCTGTTGGTGGCACATACCGGATGCGCTTTTCGAGGAATTTGACATGAAGCCGGGAATGAAGGTTTCCGGGAAACTGCTCAAGATCTACTCGGGCAAGAGCGGTGAGGAGGAAGCATCTCCCAATGAAGCCTTTGAGTGGGAGACCGCCAAAGAGACCGGCCGCGTCGTCTTGTTGCCGTCGGACGTGATTAAAAAATACAAACTCACGGAGTTTCATTTCATTGAGATGGACATTGACAAGATTGACGGCAAAGATGTCGCTCCCGGTAAAGAAGTGAAGAGCAAGAACTGGTGGCCGGATGACAAGATGAAGATGGACTTCGTCCTGGACTACATCGACTAGCCGGCAAAAACCCATAACATCAGCGCCCTCTCCTCGCCCGTCCGAGCGGGGAAAAGGGTGAGTATAGCAGGCCATAGTGGGGCAGGCGGTGGTTGCCCCACTATTTTTTTGTCCCCGTCTCATAATCGTTGCAGTGGGAGAAGGGGATTTTTTATTGGCTTGAGAAACCCGGGAGATTGGTCTATTATTAGCGGCCTAATTGGGGTCCATCCGGAAACGCGCCGCATCTCTTGTCATTCTGAGGAGTCCCGCAAATTGCGGGACGACGAAGAATCTCGAGATCCTTCGTGGAGTTTATCCTGAGTGAGCCGAAGGACCCAGGATGACATGGCCTCACTTCTTCGCGGAGTCCGTCCTGAGCTTACCGAAGGGCTCAGAATAGACAATGTAGAGTTTCCGGATGGACACTATTTCGAAGAAATAAGGCAGGGTAAAGGGAGTAAAGATGACAAAAGATAAAAAAGAAGATGAAAAGTTTGAATTTCCTGAAGAGTTCGATCCTACCATGGAAGGGGTTGTCCTGCCGGCCGAATTAGAACCAGACCACCCTGGCTGGCTGTCCATCGGTAAAATCATGAAGATTTCTGATCCGGTTTTTGCAAAGAGTATGTTTCTCATCGGATATGGAGAATCCAGTAATGTCTATGTTCTTGCAGGGGACTATCTGACCATAGTTGATCCGGGCAATGATTATACCGTTTTTACTGAGCTTGAAAGATTAGGATTCAATCCCCTGGACATCAAGAAGGTGGTGGTCACCCACGGGCACCGAGACCACTGCATGGGCGTATTTGAACTGTTGAGATATCCGCCAATCTATGAAAACAAAGAGATCGAAATTATCAACCATGAAGGAGGACCCCTGGAGTTCAAAAAAATACTTGAAGAGCAAGGATTCTCCCTGACCCAGGTAAAGGGCGGGGAAACTTTGGAGCTGAGCGGATTTGAATGGGAAGTGATACACACGCCCGGCCATACCATTGACGGTATTTGCCTCTATCATGAACCCACCAAGACGGCAATTACCGGGGACACCGTGCTGCCCCACGCCATGGCGGATGTGGACAAGAACGCAGGGGGGAGGTTGGATTATTACCTGTACGGGCTCAAGCAGCTGCTGAAGAGAGACATTGAACACATACTCCCCGGCCATGGTGTCCCCGTTGCGGGCGACGGCAGGGTCGCCGTCGAGCAAACCTACGAGGGCGTGATGATGAAGGTCATAGAGATAGAGCCTGAATCCAAGACTACCTGGATGGAGGGTGCGAGCTTGTTGGCTGAAAGGGGTCTTTTGGAGGAGGTTGTGTATTGTTGCGACAAGGAACTCGCCCTGAGACCGGACAAATTGTCATCTCTACAGCTGAAGGCCTTTGCCCTTAACGACATGGGTCGGTGTGAAGAGGCTATTGAAATTCTTGATCAGATTCTGGCGAAGGAAGGCCAAAACGTTCACGCCCTCACAGCCAAAGGCCACGCCATGCTGGGGCTGCAAAAATTCAGTGAGAGTCTGAAATACTTCGATGATGCACTGGCCATAGATCCGGAGATCAAGGAAGCCCAAGTGTTCAAAGGTATGGCCCTCTACTTTATGGGCAAATATGATGAAGCCATGGACATAGAACCCTTCAGAACGGAGTTTATGGACAGATTCAAAGATCAAATAGACAAGGGGCAGGAACAAACAAAGCAGGACGTTTCAGATTAGGGGGATCACCCCCATCCCCGCCCGCCTCGCCTGAGCGAGCAGTTTCGCGATGGCGGGCAGGCTAACCCTCCGCCGTCCCCGGTAAAGGACAGCGGAATCTTCGACAAAGGGGAGGGAATTCTGAGCTTTTCGGACAGGTTCTTTGGGGGGATTTTAAAAAGCTGGATGTTAAAATTTTTAGAGGAGGAGAAACAGATGGAGGACGAGTTTTCGGAACTCTTCGAGTCTGCCAAGGCTCTGGTAACCTATATCGACAAAGAGTATGTTTTTGACAAAGCCGCTGACATGGGATGTGGTGGTTTTGATACCTATCAATCTGACGCCTTTTACGATCTCATTGCAGAGGCGAGAAAAGCCATAGCTGAAGTTGAAAACGAACAGAAAGCCTCTGAATGAGAGATTCGCAAGGTTGAGGAACACCCATGGCAATAGAGGAAATAACCTACGAAGAGTTCATGAACAAGCTCGACGAGATCGAAAAGCGGTATTTGTCCGATGAGGAAGGTTTTCCCGAAGGCGCCAAAGAAAAAGGTTTGGAGATTTGCAAGAAATTCAGGCAAGAAGTGGAAGAGTCAGGTCCTGAGAATTTTGAATACTACATTGATACTATCTATGGGCTGCCCATGCACAAGCCTAAAGAACCCCAAGAAAGTGCAGAATGATCAACATCATATGCTCACCGCCTAATGGATAAAGAGAAGACAAAATATGTTGTCTGCGCTCACTGCGGAGCCCGGATCCTTCTAGACGAGGCGGTTGATTACAAACACAGGCTTTTATACGGTGAGCACTACCACTGCCACGAATGCGATCCCCGAGGCAATTGGGATTGCCTGAGTCACGACACAGACCTCGAGGTACATTGATCCACTAATTGGCCCCTCTGCTCCAGGGGGCAGCAAAGGGTTTCAATTAAGTTTACCCTCCTTCATCCGGCCTTACTTCAATAAGTTCAATTTCGAATGTAAGAGTCTTTCCTGCCAGTGGGTCATTTGCGTCTAAAATTACGCTGTCTTCGGTAATGGCCAGTACAGTTACCACCCTTATTGTTCCATCGTTCAAACGAATGTGCAGCCTCTTTCCTTCTTCAAATTCGAGATCGGGTGGGGCCTGGGCCCTCTCCATTTTTAGGACAAATTCTTTCTTGTGCTCCCCATAACCGTCTTCTGGCGGAACTGAAATAGTCTTTGTCTCGCCTTCATTCATGCCGATTACAGCATTTTGAAAACTGGGCAGGACGTTTTCCTCTCCAATGGTAAATTCAAACGGTTCATCTTCCTCATAGGTCGAACTAAAGACCGTACCATCCTCCAAGGTTCCGTTATAGTGAACTACCACTCTATCACCTGAATTTGCTTGTGCCACTTTTTCCTCCTTGGTTAGTTTGAAAAACCACCTGCTTCTGAGCAGGTAGTATACTTCAGCTTTGCGTATCAATTGTTAATTTCTGAATTGGTTTGATGCATTTCCTGGGGAGACATAAATCGCCCTTAATCCCCCTTTACGAAAGGGGGATATTTCGAAGTAATTACATAAAGTTCCCCCCCTTATTAAAGGGGGGTTGGGGGGATTTTGAAACAACCATCACTCCGATCTTTACTTCAGTGAGCCTTTTCTAAGGGTGGCGCGGTTAGAATTGGTTGATATTGAAAGTCACAGGCTATGCTAATGGCTTCTTAACTTTCCCGACTCTGTATTATACTGGCTTTAACCAATACTTATCCGGAGCACTGGGTTTTCCCCTTCTTAGAGAAAGCTCATAGACATCCTTTCCAGCAGTAAACTTGTTTCCAAGATTGTCTTTCAACCACAATTCCAGCTTGTGGACTTTCCACCGTTCAAGTTCTTCAAACTGTTCCTCATATTCAACAACACAACCGTGCACTGACATATTGGGCCTGAGGTGCTCCGGTATGGGGCCAAGGGGTGGTTGATGAAATAAAGGCTCAAATGCTTCTCTGCCTATTTCCAACAACTCGTCTGCTGCAAGGGGTTTGTTCCACTTGCCACGCCGGTGAGCCAGCAATAGCTTTGCAATCTTTTCAAATTCTTTGGGGGAGTGGGTTGCCCCAGGGTTTACACCATATGACATGAGTAACAATCTGTCTAACGCTGAAAAAGGGTGGGTGATAAATGCGGGCGAACTCACCTATCCGTGAGGCGGTGCAAAAAGGGAGATCTCCAGCGGATGGTCAGCCGCAAGCCGGGCTGCTTTGCTCTCCAAACCCGTCAACCTCTTTTGCAGATATTTTACCTTAGCTGTGAGATATTCGTTTTCAGGATCTTTTTGATAATCTGCCTCAGCATCGCGGAGAAGGACCCTGATTTCAAGGTATTCTCTCTCAATGCGGCGGACTTCCTTTTGATAGTTCTGAAAGTCTTCCATCTCCCTTGTATCATCATAAAGCCACATGGACATAGCACGCTCCTAGTGAATATTTCACTGTCAACAGCAATGCAGGCAATCATTATAGCACCAGCCAATCTGGATGGCTAGCAGACAACCTTTATTCTCTGGTTTTATTTATAGCATTTACCCGCATGAGAGGAGTAGGGTAAACGTCCCTCCCTGCCATCGCTCGCCCTCCAAGAATATTTTTCTCTTTGCAACCTGGTAGAGATTGTGCTAAACTTCACTAATATACGAGACCAGGCAAGCCAACATTTTTTTCAATAGACGACTATTGTCCTTCGTCGACAACGATCAAAGAGAAGGAGGATTAGACAATGCCAGACGTTTTTTCGGCGGTTCAGGTTGGAGATGAGGTCGTTTGCAGGGATTGCCTTAAAATGGAAGAAATGATCTCAGCGCAGAGGGGAATAACGGATTCATATTCTGCTGATGATGTCAGGGAAACCGAGTACATCTGCAGCCGGTGCAATAAAAAAATCGAGCCTTTTGAGATTAAATTCTAGCATGCTGCCAGGGCCCCCCTGGATGTAGTGGGGCCCTGAAATTCAGAAATTTGTAGTCCACACCTCTGAGACCATACACTCCCAGGGGGTAGGTTCAGGAACGTGTCGTTTCACCTGGGCCTTCTTGGTTGTTTACTACTACTCGCCCGGTAGTAACCGGCGGTCTTCAACACTCATTGTGTTTGAACTTCCTGATTTCTGCTCGACCTTCCTCCCGGCTATTCACCGGAATCAGCATTTCCTGCCCCACCACATAAAAGCAATTGTCGATCTCTAAGACTCTCAGGCCGCCGGAAACATCAATGTCAACACCGTTTGGAAGTGTGACCATCCACATTTTCTCCAACCCTTCTTAGCCTGCCTTCTTCACTCGCACAGCTAAAGTACACGATATCGAATAGGAATGTAACATCTTTCATCGTAACACACTAGACGAGATCATTGATGTTTTTAATAAGCGAAAGGTCGAAAGTGTTCCAGACTCTATCTTTCGGCAAGATCTAACTTCATTATATAGAAGGCATCATCGGCAAGCTCATCTTCATAATCCAGGTGAATTGTCTGGATAATCTCGAAACCGAATTTTTCATACAGAGCTATTGCCGGTTTTCTTGTTATTTCGACATTCAAACAGACATCTTTGATCTTTTTATCCTTCAGTATTTCCAAGATTTGCTTGATTAGCACTGTGGCTACACCTTTTTGTCTGTGCTCAGGGTGGACACCCATTTTCATTATGGTAGCTCTGATATTCTCTGAGCAACAAACGGCAATTGAGTAGCCCAGGATATCTTGGTCGTCAAAGACGAGAAATATGTCATCTAATGCCAGTTCGAAAATATGCCGATCCCACGGCTGCAAGAATGACAGACCTTCTATTTCCAATACTTTGTCAATGTCATTCCTCGTGGCGAATCTGGCGCTCATGGTTGCCCTCCTTTTCAATGTACTCGAAGTTGGAGCGGGAACCTGTTTTCAAGTGCCAGCCTTACAAAGTAGAATGCAGCCACACAGACAAGAGAATTTCCTTCTCATTGGTTTCAAATTTTTCGGGAGTGTTTGCGTAAGAGGCGCGGAAATACAGGATTTAGGTATTCTGGGCTCGGACCAACTACAGAATAAAAGCTGCTATAATCAGAATAGTCAGAACAGAGAAAAGATGTCAACGTCAAAACAAGAGAAGTCCAATCCGAGCTACTAGGCTCTCGAAATGGCGAAAACGTTTTTTCTCCTCAGATGATACCATTTAGAAGAAAAAGGCATGGAGACGTCGTGGATAATTTCGAAGAGCTTTTTGCTAAACAAATAAAGACCATTATGGAAAGAAATCTTAATCTCCCCACTGGTCTGAGCGCGAGTGAATTCGTCAACCGTCACCTCATGCCCTTAAAGCAGTTACTCGCTGAGAATATCAAAGATACACAGGGAGAAGAGAGCCGTATCCCCCTCTTGATTGTTGTACCTCACAGCGTTGTGCCTCTAAGCTACCAGCTCGAAAAGATAAGAGAAAGTATGGATGACAGGCAACTGGAGCATATCATCAAACCAGAGTGGTTTGAGAACGCCAAAGGGGTGTCGACTCCGGAAAAACCCTATCTTCTCGTAGATGTGGAAACCGGCCACAATATGAAAAATACAACACCCAAGAAGTGTGTAAAGACCTTCACCGATGAAGGAAGATTTGCTTTAACTGTTGACGAGGGCATTGCTCTCATATTCCACTTCCCAGAGGTTTTAGAAAGCCACTGGATAGATTTAGCAGGTTCTGTATTAATTCATAAATGTGTGGGAGAGGAAGTAATGAAAAGGGGAATGCTCAGCTCGTTGCCCCCTGCTTTTGCCAAGGCAACTTTTGTGCCGACGATCAACTACATATACTACAATTACTTGAGGCTTTACTATATCTACGAAGTGACCGAAACTCCTTATTCTGGATCAGCCTCCTGCGCGAAACGTTTGTCCCTGTAATTTTCCGAGGGTAATTATGCTGACTTTACATAGGGTATTTGTTCTCAAGCAAAACACTCAGGTCCCCTCCACTCCTTGACCAGATCGGGAGCAATTTCTACTGCCTTTTTGATTTTCTCAGCAGCTTCTTCCTCCCGGCCCAGAGCGATCAATGCCGATCCACAGCCATACCAGGCAATGGCAAAATCCGGTTTATGTTTTATCGCTTCGGCAAATTTCTCCACTGCCTCCTCGAACTGCTGCAAGGCTGCCAATGCTACTGCCCAACTGCACCATATCTCGGCGTTTTCAGGCATCTCCTTTACTGCCTCTTTGAATCTCTCAATGGCTTCGTTGGGCGGCAGCATCCTTACACCCCCAATTTCTTCTTCGCTCCCCGAGTGAGCATGGACCAGCTATTGTATCCAAAATAGCTGCATTTCCCAGAAGGTGTCAACGCGATATTTACTCTCCCATTCCTCCTGTGCTAAGCTCTGTCGACTCCTCATCTCGAACTACTCTCCGGACATACCTCGTTAAGGCATTATGGCAGGAGGGTTGATTGCCCGTTGAATTTCGGGTGACAGGGTTTTGAGGAATGAATATAAAGCAATTTTTGCCGTCCAGGTTAAATCAGAGATGACCACGGGAAAAGCAAAATATTTTGCAAGATACCGGGAGATTCATCACAGACCAATTTGAGATAAGGAGATAAGGGGATGGGAGATACAAGCAGTGATTTTTTGAGGGAAGCTGTGGAGACGCTGCAGAGCCACGACGTTGAAAATTTTTTAATGATTGCTGAAAATCCAAGATCGGAGCGCAAATCAGGAAATGAGTTTCAGGCTGCATTCGGTGGTAAGCAGAGTGTGATAGTAGCAATGCTCATGGAGGTGTTCCAAAGCAAGCAAGATAATCTAGGTTTCATACTGGACGCCTTTGTATCCCTCGGCCATCTTGATAAGACAGGGCAACGAGAAGAACTTGAAAGGGTGCTCGCACAACTCAGGAGAGAATAAGGGTGAGAACGAGGAGCACAAGGCTCAAGCTGGCGGTACTTATATCGGGTGGGGGAACGAATCTCCAGGCCATTATTGATCGGATTGAGGCCGGTGAATTAGATGTGGAGATCGGCGTGGTGGTGAGCAACAACCCAGAGGCATACGGGTTGACCCGCGCTCAAAAGCACGGAATTTCCACGGCAGTCGTGGATTACACCAAATACGGCAAAAAATCGTTTCCCAAAGTTGATGAGAGCAGGCTTCCCAGCCAATTTGATGAGGTGATGGAACGACAGAGGATCTTTCACGGTCATCCTCCAGAGAAAATTCGTGATCGCTTAGCCCGTCTAGTCTTGGCTGAGCAGGAAATCATCGAAATATTGGAGCCCCTGGCCCCCGAACTCATCTGCATGGCCGGGTTTATGCGGTTGATCTCACCCTATTTCATTGGCCACTACAACAAGGAGGGACGCTACGGGATCATGAATATTCACCCGGCCCTCCTACCCGCTTTTCCGGGCTCCGATGGGTATGGAGACACTTTTGCTTATGGCTGCCGTTTCGGTGGCATCACCGTCCATTTTGTCGATGAGGGAGAAGACACCGGACCTATAATTGCCCAGGCAACATATCCCATCTGGCCGAGCGACACTGTTGATAAGATACGCAGGCGGGGAATGGAGCTCGAATATGCACTCTACTCTCAGTGTATTCAGTGGATGGCCCAGGGGGATTTGCTGGTCGAGGAGGGTGAAGATGGGAGGGCCCAGGTCCGCATCCTAGATCCTGAGTATCCAAAGTTTTTAGACCAACTCACTAGGCAGGCATTTGCTCGACAGGAGCAGATTTAGCGGAAGTCTCATTGTTGGGTTCACCACAGAGGCACAGAGGGCACAGAGTGAGGACTTTGTTGTCCGATCGGGAGACGGCGATCGGACAAAACAGCTTAGCGCTCCCCCGGCTCTCTGCTCCGGGTGGTGTCGCTCAAGCGTTGAAGCAGAGACTACGCTCGACTCCGGACAGAAAACTCCTTCGCCTAGGGCGATGGCTTTTTACCCTGGCCGTCGTCTCCCGGCCAGGGTAAACATGGTATCCTCCGTGTCCTCTGTGTCTCCGTGGTTCAATCTTTCTTGCTTCATGGTCTTTTGCCTAGATATCTTAACTGAAACAACAATGATATATGAAAGGAGAAAGGCGTGGCGGAATACAAGAAAGGATTAGCCTTCACCTATGTGCAAGGAACCAAGTACTCGCGACAGCGGGCCCCCAGAGACGACCTTGGTGCCATACCCTCACCAGGCAGGTTCAAAACATACCTCGAGGCCGAACTCTTGCCTTTGTCACAACCGGATTTCAGCCAAGCCGCCGACCTGTGGCAGTGCCTGGCCAGGAGAAGATCCGAACGAGATACCACCCATGAACCACTCAGTGGGGAGGAACTAGCAAAAATACTGTGGGCGGCTCAAGGGGTGACAGCAAGGGCAGGCATCTATTTGCTCAGAACGGCGCCGTCAGCAGGGGCACTTTATCCTTTCGAGACTTATCTGTGCGTTAACATGGTAGAGGGTTTGTCCCAGGGAATTTATCATTTCAATGTTGCCGAATTCGGATTAGCCAGGCTGAAGGAGGGCGATTTCAATCGAATAATTACCGCTGCCGCCCTGGGTCAACCGGTGGTTCGGAAGGCGGCTGTGGTTATCATCTGGACCGCCATGATGCTCAGGTGCATGGAAAAGTATCGCGAACGAGCGGTGAGGTATATTCCCATGGATCTGGGCCATGTGTGCCAGAATGTGCAGTTGGCGGCCACCGCTCTAGGTTTTGGATCCTGTCCCATAGGCGCTTTTTATGACGATGAAATGAATGAACTTATAGATGTGGACGGTGAGGAGGAAACCGTGCTCTACATGGTTACCGTGGGAAAGCTGAGGGAATAAGTTTCTCCAGAAGAAGGCGCAGAGAGTGCAGAGTTCTTAACCAAAAAAGGAAGCAGTCTGATAGCGTTTGGACATGCGGTACTTGACACAGGAAAGTTTGCCGTTGGCGTAACGAGCACGCATCTTCTTCCGACAGCGCATTCCATGGGCAAGAATAGTAACGTATTTACATGTCTTACACAATTCCGGAACTTTCACCCTTTATCTCCATTATTTTTTGCATTTCCATCTCAATGCCGACGCATGGCCAGCGTCTAGATACGATGCAAAAATCGTGCAGAACAGTGCTTCGCGTCACTCGTGGTCACTGAGTCATTATGCTCCGCTGTCATTCATTGTGATCTGGCTACCTAATGACGGGTGCAAGCCCGAATGACTTAATGACGGCGTAGCCTAATGACACCAAAATGGTAAAAGATAGAAAAAGTAATGTGGCACGACCGAACTAGTCGGCCAGGACTTCGATAATGGGTGGGATAAGTGCTGTGGCAAGGTCAGTGCGGGAACCGCCACCTAGTACCACTTCCAGGCGGCCGTCGGTGATCTCTTCTGCCGTCTTTCTCATAAAGCGGGCAATGTCCACATAACATCTCTCGCTGAGACCCAAGCTGCCATAGTCACCTTTGTGTGTATCAAAGCCGAAATACCAGAAGATGAGGTCAGGTTTGAAATCAGCCACACGAGGGCCGAACTCCTCTACCACCTTATTGGCATAGAGTTGGTCCACATCCCTACCGCCTTTGCCCCAAGATCCCCAATAGCCTCCAGGCGAGACAACGTCCACTTTAGTGTCGTCTGCTGAGGAGGATTCTATGCTGCAAAAGCAGACATGAAGCACGTCGGGGTCATTTTTGAGGAGGTCCCGAGTGCCATCGCCATGATGGGCATCTGTATCCAAAATGGCAAAGCGCTGTACCTGATGAATTTCTCGTAAATAGGTGATGGTAATCACCACATCATTAAAGCAACAAAAGCCGCCAAAGTAATTTCTGCCGGAATGATGGCCGCCGGCGCCAATGAGGGCAAAAGCGTTATAGAGCTCCCCGGTGCAGATTTTTTCTCCCGCCAAGACCACGCCACCAACGGAGTGCCAAGCAGTGGAACACAGTGGATCTCTCTCCACACCCCTTATGAGATCGGCCGTATGCACCTTAAGAATCCACTCTTCCTCAATGGGTGGGGATTCGTAGAGAATCACATTTTCCCGGGCTAGTAGATAGTCGATTGCTTGAGGAAAATTCTCCAGCCTGGCTCCCTGGGTGAGATAACTTCTGCGGCTGAAACTTGGATGGTAAAAGACGCCGGTTTTTTTCATGAGGTCCTCTCTTACAATTACACGGGTAGGGCAGCTGAACCACGGATGTGAGATGTGGGATGTGAGATTTATCATCTTTCTCTGGGTCTTATTATCCCACATCTCATATCTCAGATCTCACATCCGCCTTAAATTTGTTTCGAATTTATCCATGACTGTGTGCTCTGTAGCTAGATGTTATCACTTTACTTATTGCATCTCTTTTATTAACGTCCCCTTGTTTTTCGACGGCGGTGCCGACCATTCACTGGGGTAGTTTGCCAGCGACGCAAAACAGACCAATGTAGATTTGTAGCTAAACAGTGGATTTCCAGAAGCTTAAGAGCATCAGGAAAAATCGGACTGCGGCGCAAGCTCCTCCGCCTTTTTCTTCGTTTTTCGGCCACCATGTAACGAAGGGCCAGATGCAAGAGATGCACTTTGGCACGAACGATCCTAGGGAAGGCCAAGGGCTTAAAATTTGCCTCCAAATATTCATGCAAAGACTTTCCCACATCGTGATCAGGTGGAAGGGCTGCAAATAGCTCTCTAACTGGGGCTGCGATCAGGGTGGCCAATAGCAAATAGTCTGGAAGTTCATAATTCTTGGCACGGAGATCTTCGAGAACGGCCAGATGCCGGAGAATGGCATCCTCCGCAGAGGTTTTGCTTTCAGCATGTGCCAGTCTGAACTCCTCCAACTTGGGAAAGAGAACCTCTAAAATACCTGCACGGATGAGGAAGTGGAAACCATCGCGGCTGGCCTGGCGACGAAGGATTTTCATTATCTCCTCGCGAATGCGCGAGACCGAACACTCCAAAATGTGATGGCCTTGGCGTTTCATTGCTTCCCAAGTTGATTCCTCCACCTGGAAACCTAAAGTTGCCGCTAGCCTTATGCCACGCAGAATACGGATGGGATCTTCTTGAAAGCGTATGTCCGGCTCGCCAATGGCGCGGATAAGCCGGGCCTGTAGATCCTCTCTACCTTCAACGTAATCGATAATCGAGAAATCTGCCACATTGTAGTAGAGAGCGTTTATGGTGAAATCACGGCGAAAAGCATCATCAACAGGGGAGCCAAAGGTGTTGTCCCGCTTGATCAGGAGGCTGTTGCCGTCGTTTTCTTCTGAATTTTCCTCCTCGCCCTGCTTGCGGAAGGTAGAGACTTCTATGATCTTGCCACCTCTAAACATGATATGGGCAATACGAAAGCGGCGCCCCACAAGTCTACAGTTGGCGAAAATCTCTTTCAGTCTTTTGGGTTCAGCATCAGTGGCAACGTCATAATCGTCGATTTCCCGTCCCAGCAGAAGATCGCGCACTCCCCCGCCACAAAGGTAGGCCAGATGTCCAGTGCCATGGAGTCTGTAGAGGACCTTGAGAACCTCTTGGCTCATCTGCGTCCTTGAGACATGGTGCTGGTCGCGCTTGATAATCTTGGGTTCCATTGCCTTTAACTCTCTGCTTGTCAGCCAGTTCCATCTATAATGAGTTTTACAGGGAAAATCAAGGTAATAGCTGAGAACAAAAAAGGGTCTGCGAGGTCACCAAGTGAAATAACCACCTGGAAGGGCGGGTTTTTCTATTGTGGCGGGGACGATGAGACTCGAGGTTCGACCTTACACCTGAGGAAGGTGACTGTGAGAGAGGATGCTCCTCTTTCTGGGTGGCGAGCTTGGCAAGTACGTATTCCTGACATGGAAAAATAATGGTATGATGATCAAGTGGAATGATATCCGATGATTGCCCGATCTCATTTGAAGAATACTTCTCTGACTTCTCCTGGTTCTTTTATCCTGCACCCCTCTTAAGACCGCGATTCGCTCAGTTCCAAATCCCTATCTGAAGGAGGTCGTCCTGATTTTTAATCTAGATAAAGAAGACCGGAGGTAGTGGAACAGTGGCAAGGGAAGAACTGAAATCGGAAGCTTTGCGAATCAACCTGGAAACTACCCGGGTTGCTGTGCACATTGACCCGAAATACGAGGCCATGCGAACTGTGGTTTTAGACTATGTCGGGCTGCTCCAACAGACGGAAAATCTCCTGGCGGAGCTAAACCATCCGTACCGAAACTGGGATTTCGTCGTCGGAGAAATGCGGCGATATGGACTGCAGAACTTTCCCATTTACCTTGCCCACAGTCAGGGTCCTCAGGTGTGCCGACTGGTAGCCGGGGTTTTCATGGAGGCTATCCGTGAGGGAAACCGTCCTGCTGTGCAAGGTCAGGCGGCGAACAACCTCATACTGTTTCTCCAGCACCTGGCACGTGAGGTGGAGTCGATTCCCCAAGAGTATGTCAGAGTCCTCAATGAAATCTTTGTAGAAATGGTGAATATGCGGGAAGGGGAATTCTTCTTTCTTGTCAGCAGCTTTCACTCTCTGAAAAAGATAACCGCTTTGCTAAGCTTATCGCAGCAAACAGGACTTGATTTCACCTCCTATTGCTCCCTCCTGAAGAAGGCCTTGTGTAGCACCTATCAATACTGGTTAAGACAGGAAGACCCGCGGGAGTGGTTTCAAGACCAGGCAATTGATTGGTGCAGGAGCGACACTCACAACCAATACTTCCATCCGCTTGCCCATGAAAGCCTCCGAGGTCTGAACGAAGAGGTCGAAAAGATAACGAAAGGAGCAGCAAATGGTGACCTCGCCAGGGTGCTGAGCGAGTTTCCTGACTTCATGGACATCGTCAACCATTATCGGAAACTGCCAGAGCTCCTAGGTCAACAGGACCCTTACGTCAAGGTGCTCATGTTGTATAAGATTGTGGAAACTAAGGGCCTTAGAAGCATCCATGAAGAGGCTTTTAGAGAAATCGATCGCACGGTGGGCCAGATTATTCAGAGGGAATCACCCGAGAGGCTGATATCATTTTTATCCCGCACTTTTGCCGTATTTGCCCGAGGCAAGAAACTATATCCACAGAATATATTATCCTGCGTGCTTACTGTTGGAAAGGAGATTATAAAAACCTCCATCCCCCGCCTCATCAACCATTACCTTGACTCTGCTATTTCACTCGGCTTCGAGCTCCCCCAAGCAGGGGGAGTTAATGAAGACTGGCAGGTTCTGATCAATCCGGCTCACCTGCCCAACATTCGCGTTTGGCTTGAACTAATAGAGACAGACCCAAAACAGAACTCCCGTCTTCTCTCGGCCCTACTGGTCAACCTTTCCCTCGGGGGTGTCTATATTCAGGATACCGATCTCTTTCAAAAGGACATAAGTCGCCTGCTAAACAGTCCGATTCTCCCGGTCTACAGCTTGGTCAAGCAACTCGCCAAGACCTTCCCAGTATACTTTAATGAAATTGGAGCTGAAGGTTTGTTGCGCGATGTATCCACTGAGATCGACGAGCTTTCCCATCGCCAGGATCGGTTGATCCACTTTCTCCGCAAGCAAAGCCACGTGGAAAGCAACCCCCTCCTGCTGAATTTCATTCGGCAGATCATCCGGTTCTGGTGCATTGGGGATAAAGCACTGCTAAGGGTTTTCTTGCCCGAAGAGGTTTTCCAGCAAGTTTCTGTTAGTGGTCCTTTCTTTGAGGAAATACAGCAGATCTGTCAATTTCTTATGAAGGAGAACAGCCTGAGAGACGAGAAAGAATTGCTGGAGCTGGACCTCTCCCAGGTTGAAATGCAACTTGCAAAGATGTCACAAGTTTCCGAACAGGAAAAAAAGCGAACACTATTACTAATTCGCTTTCACCGGCTGCTCGCGGAAAAGTACGAACTTAACGCCCGTGAAATTAGGAGTCACCTAGAAAGGGGTGAACGAATAGGTATGCCGAACCCGGACAGCCTGATCAAAGCCTTGGAAGAGACCGACATCTACGCCAAACTCCATGCCATCCTCAGCTACCTCCAAAGTCTCAAAGACATCATTCTGTCAGAGCAGGAGTCCATTGGAGTAGAAAATATCTATCGAAAACGTCACATTGCGGCGAATATTCCCTCCATGTACGGCTCTTATAATGAGCCGAAATTTGACGCTTTGGGCCTCAGTCTGCGGTTGGAAACCCTGGCCAATACCCTCTTTGAAGAGTCGGTTGCCCAAATGAACCTGGGTATCGTCACCCGAGCTGCCATTGTTCAAATTAACAAATATCTCGTTCTCTTTGTCGGGGCCTTGGAGATCGAGGGCATCACTTCCAAGCGCTTGAAAAAACAGCTCGGACTTCTGGCTGAAGCGCTGAAGATCAGGCGTTTCAGTTACTCACAGTACATTGATATCTTCAAGGGGTTTTCCGAGGCCATCAAGGCAATCATCAACCACTACTGTCACGATCTCCATTACGATAACTTGCAGTTGATCATAAGCCAAATAGGACCCCAGCAGCTGCTGGCAAAATATCAGCGCGGCAAAAAGACTCAGAGCCAAACAGAATTCATCAACAAAGTCGCGGAGACCTTTCTGCGCAATTTAGTGGCGGGTATCCTGGGCCTTCAGTGCTTTGACACTTTCGTAAGTCGCGTTCTCAACACCTTGATTAAGCAGAGACAGGTACTGAGCTCGGGACATCTGGACCTATTAATGAGCTATGACCCCAACCAAGCCATCTCTCGGATTCATCAGCCCAATCCTTTGACCCAGGATCTTATTCACTTGGGCAACAAGGGGTACAACCTTGTACTCCTCGCAGAACAAGGTATAGCTGTGCCACCGGGCTTTATCGTGACCACTGAGTTCTTTCGCTGCCATCAGGTCTGCAGAGAATACGGGGCATCTGACCAGGACTTTCTTCATCGGGTAGATGAACATAAGGCTTACCTCGAGGAAGCCACAGGATGTATTTTGGGTTCTCCCTCGAGGCCGTTACTCCTTTCTGCGCGCAGTGGTGCCGCCGTATCTATGCCAGGAATGATGAACACCCTTTTGAATTTGGGAATTAACCAGGAGGTTGTGGAAGGACTCATTCAACAAACCGGTGAGCCATGGTTCGCCTGGGATTGCTATCGACGATTTCTCCAGTCCTGGGGCATGGCCTTTGACATTGAGCGTGATACCTTTGACGCTATTATGAACACGCATAAGGCACGTTACAATCGCCAGCTCAAGAGGGAGTTTAGCACAGAGGAAATTAGACAATTGGTTGACAATTATAGGCAGGTATTGGCTGACCGCGGCGTGTCTGTTCCCGACGACCTCGATGAGCAACTGAGGGTCGCCATATTTCAGGTCATGCGGTCCTGGTACAGTAAGAAGGCCAAAAATTATCGGGAAATCATGGGTATTTCGGACAATTGGGGGACAGCGGTAACCGTTCAGGCTATGGTCTATGGCAATCTTGACATTAACTCTGGATCGGGCGTTGCGCTTACTCACAACCCGAGAAGAACTGATGACCAGATTAGCCTCTGGGGTGACTTCACTTTAGGCAACCAAGGAGAGGATGTGGTGGGAGGGTTGGTAAAGACCCTGCCGCTTTCAGAAGAGCAGAGGCGTGAAGAGGGGCGCAAAGAACCGATTTCCCTGGAAGGTCAATTTCCTCAGATCTTCTCCAGGCTTCGCCAGATCGCGGAGAAGCTCATCTATGAGCAGGGCTGGGGGCCTCAAGAAATGGAATTCACCTTCCAAAGTAACACCGAGGAGGAGTTGTTTATTCTACAAGTGAGAGATATGACCCTTCGAGTGAGACGGAGTTACTCGGTCTTTACCCCTAGTATCAAGCAAGACAAGGCCTATCTAGCCAGTGGGATCGGGGTGAGCGGAGGTGCGCTGAGTGGCAGGGCGGTATTTAATCTGAAAGAGATAGAGTACTATCGCCGTCAGTATCCCGGCGACCCTTTGATCCTTATACGATCCGACACCGTGCCGGACGACATAAAAGAGATCTCGGCAGCTGATGCTATTCTCAGCGCCAGGGGAGGAACCACCTCCCATGCGGCCATCGTTGCTTACCAGCTAGAAAAGACGAGCGTGGTGGGCTGCATGGAACTTCAGGTGTGGGAGCGTGAGTCTTGTTGCTTTATTGGTGGCCATGAAATACGGGCAGGAGATTTGCTAAGCATTGATGGCCGAAGTGGGTCGGTTCACCATGGTCGATACCCGATCAAGACTGTAGAAGTGTATCAATAGCCGGATACATACTCTACCGATGTTCTCCGGAGGACAACCTTTATTCCTCGATCTTTGGGCTAACCTGTACATTACACTTGTCACCATCAGCGAAAATGTCTTAGCTTAGGGGAGGCCTCTGAACTTACGAGGTCTGCTTGACACGGCATAGCGTGATAGAAGGAGTAAGAGAACTGTTGAGATTCTTTGGTGCTGGCTAAGGATCTTCTATGGCGGTGAAATTATAAAATCGGAGGAAAACTGTGATGAATGGGCAGCCAAGTTTTGAAGTTGTTTCTGAGCCCTCTCCCACGAAACTAGGTATTAACGGCTTGGGTCGGATCGGAAAATTGAGCCTCTGGCATCAGGTGGAACGACGCTATTTTGCCGAGGTGGTAGTAAACATAGGTCGGCAGGCCGGTACTCGCCTGGAAGATATTGCACTGTTCATCGAAAAAGACTCAGTCTATGGTGCTTTACACAACTACCTCTACGGATGTCGGGCCCAACGGGTAATTGAGGATCTAGACGAGAAAAAGGAGCGCATGGTGATCAACGGGACTCCGGTGACTATCCTCCGCCGACACCGTAATCCACGGGATATAAGCTGGCTCGACCATAAGGTGGAGTTAGTGCTGGACACCACCGGGCAGTTCCGGGATCCCACGGTTCCTGCAGACGCAGATAAAGGCTCCCTACGCGGTCACCTGGCGGCAGGGGCTAGGAAGGTTGTGGTCTCAGCACCGTTCAAAATCTCCGACAAGTCCAGAGCCCTGCCTGACGATGCGGTTACGACCATTATGGGAATCAATGAGATCGATTACGATCCAGCCCACCACGTGATTGTCAGTCATGCCTCGTGCACAACCACCTGCCTGGCTTTTATGCTAAAGCCCCTCATCGACAGCTTCGGGGTAAAACGTTTCTTATCTATCTCTATGGCAACAGTGCATGCCAGTACCAGCTCTCAGCAGGTGCTTGACCATTTACCGCAAGGAGGGGCCAAGGACCTCAGGAAGAACAGGAGCATATTCAACAATATCATCTTAACCTCCACCGGGGCGGCGGAGGCCCTAGGGCAAGTGCTCCCTGAAATGAGGCAGATTCCATTCATTGCAGAGTCGGTGCGCATTCCGGTAAGTACCGGTTCGCTGATTATTTTAGTAGTCAATCTTCAGGAAGTCCCCGACAAACCCTGGGTGGACCGGAAGCGGATCAACGACGTCTACCGCCGTTATGCAGCTCAAATAGGCGGGGGTTACCTGCGTTACTCCGAGGAGCAAAATGTCTCGAGTGATATTATCGGTTTCTACCGGGTAGCTGCCACTATCGAAGGTCCCGAGACCCATACCAGGACAGCGACGCTTACCTTCGATCTTTCGCAATTACTCCCCGAGGACGTCTTAAAATGAATTCCGGAAACATGGGTGGTAGTGCCAATGACAAAAGCGGTTATCTACGGATGGTACGATAATGAACTGGGGTCGTACAGCAACCTTCTAGGTGATCGACTGGTTACCATGGCTGAACTCATGTACAGTCAGTAAGAGAAGCAAAAAGCGAGATTATCGCAGGAGGCGGTAGAGGACCTTGAAAACCTCTTGGCTCTTCTGCCTCCTTGAGACAGGGCGTTGGTCGCGGTTGATAATTTTGGGTTCCATTGCTTTCGGCTCTCTCCTTGTCAACCTGTTCTATCTAAGATGAGTTTTTCAGGGAAAATCAAGGTAATAGGTCCAGACCGGAGAGGCGGGGAATTTACTTGACAAGGAGTCTTGACTAAGTTAGTAAGAGAGGTCCGATGATTATTGGGGAGATATAGGGGGGCGTAGTTCAGTTTGGTTAGAACGCCCCGTCAGTCACCTGACGGGAAGATCGCTGGTTGCAAGTCTTTATCTGGGGGCGTAGTTCAGTTTGGTTAGAACGCCGGCCTGTCACGCCGGAGGTCGCGAGTTCGAGTCTCGTCGCTCCCGCCAGTAAAATCAAAGGGTTAGCCGATTAGGCTAATCCTTTTTTGTTTGTTGGTTGCGTATAGGTTGCGGATTTTTGCGTTAATTACCTGTAAAATTTTGAATCTGAACTGGATGGTTGACCAATGGTATTCACCGAGGAAGAGATTGCATGCACCTCAATATCTTGTGCCTGAGCATATCCTGTGGAAGTGTAAATTAAGGGATAAACTATAAAGTTGTTGTTAGTGGTTAGGGTGAGTTCAGACTACTGGACCCTATACTCACTCAAACCCATCCGGGCTGCCCACCCAGTTTTCTCCCAAATTGGTTACCTGTTGAAAAAATCCACTAATTAAAATAAAAATTCCTACCAAAATGGTGGTTTTTCGTATAGTCCTGATCCAAGCCCCTAGTTATCATAATAGCAACGAAAAGTACTTTTCTGGCGCATGCTCAAAGGCGCATACTCCTGAATTCTTTACTGTGCTCCGGTTCGTCCGGAAATCACCTGCTGAACTCATAACTCTTAATATTTGGGAGCTAGTCATGTGGTGGAGTTTGCAGAAAATGCCGATACAAAGCCTCCAAGGAGGCCTTATGCCTTTTGGGGGCTATTATTGGCTTGCAATTTCTCATGCAGCGTCATCAGTCTAATGAGTGCAGTATAAAGTGAAAAATTGAATGTGCGGCGTGACGTCTGCCTAATCAGAATGGCAGCGTACGCGGCCTGCACGAGACTTGAAGTCAGCGTGCACGTCATTGCCCTATCTCTTTGCCCCTGCGATGCTTGTCTGGAACTACATGGGGCTGACTGAAAAAGGAGGGTTAAGTCATGAAGAACATTTTTTCTCTTTTTATCGTTAGGAAAGGTTCTAAGAGGACTTTAGGGTCAATGCTCCGGAGATCGTCGTTGATCTGCCTAATGGTCACCGCGCTATTGATCTCCGGCTTTGCGCTTCCTCAAGCCGTCTCTGCGAAAGGCAAAGCCTCCAGCCGGCACTGGGTCGGCACCTGGGCCACCAACCAGCATTGGGTCGGCACCTGGGCCACCAGCCCGCAGTTTGTGCGCCCGCGGGATACGCCAGTGATATTCCCTGCACAGACGACGATCCGGCAGATCGTGCACACCAGCGTCGACGGCAAAGTACTGCGGGTGCGCCTCTCGAACGAGTTCGGCGAAGAGACGCTGGTGATCGGTGCGGCGCGGGTCGCCCTGTCCGCCGGTGACGATAGCATTGTGCCGGGAACCAGCCGCCAGCTCACGTTCGACGGCGAGACCTCGGTCATGCTCGCCTACGGCGCGCCAGCAGTAAGCGACCCGGTGTTACTCAAGGTGCCGCCGCTGTCCGACCTCGCCATCAGCATCTATCTGCCCGACGAAACCACCAGTATCACGCTTCACAGGGTAGGCCTGCAGACCACCTACGTCGTTCCAGCCGGCGGTGACTTCACTGGCGATGTCTCCTTGCCCTCGCCCACTGATGAGTACCTGAACTATTTCTTTCTGGGCGGTGTCGAGGTTGTCGCAGAGAAGTCGTCGGCCGCCGTCGTCGCTCTTGGTGACTCGATTACCGATGGCACCCGGTCGACGCCCAATACCAACAGCCGCTGGCCGAACTTTCTGGCCGAGCGGCTGCAGGATGACCACAGCCTACGCGACATTGGGGTGCTGGACGAGGGCATTTCGGGTAACCGCATCTACAGCGGCGAGGCCGGTGTGCCGACGCTGACACGTTTCGACCGCGACGTGCTGTCGAAGCCGGAGGTGAAGTTCATGATTCTGCTCATCGGCATCAACGACATTGGCAATAGCGCCCGTGGAACCGGGCCGTTCGTTACCCCTGGGGACATCATTGCCGGATACCGCCAGATCATTGCCCGCTCCCACGAACATGACATCAAGGTCTACGGTGCGACACTGACTCCAATCAAGGGCTCCGGCTACGACAACCCGCCGGCCGAGGACGACCGGCAGGCTGTCAACGCCTGGATCCGCACCTCAGGTGAGTTCGACGCGGTGATAGACTTCGACCGCGCGACGCGCAACCCGGCTGATCCGGCGCAGTTTCTGCCGGAATACGACAGCGGGGATCACCTGCACCCGAACGACGTCGGATACAAGGCGATGGCTGACGCCATCGATCTGAAGCTGTTCAAGAAGAAGAAGTAGCCTACGATACCTCGCGTTCGGCCTGCGCAGCCCCCTTCTCCTCTCGCGGGAGGGGGCTGCGCTCCTTCTATGCGTGTCAGTCGCTCAGGCAACGAAAGATGTCTCAAGAGAACCTTCACCAAAACGCGGTGGACAGCGATCGGCACCGGCCTCTTTTGTCCCGTGGCGGTCTGCCGGCAGCCGGCACACATTGCCGAAATTTCACATACTTTAATCTAAACTTTTCCCCTTTAGATCCTGCCACCATATCTTGGCGTCAACCTAGAAGAGAAAGGTGCCAGCTCTTCATCAGGCTTGGGCGGGACATCTTCGACTCCTTAGCAAAATGTGGAAAATGGTTGCGTATAGGTTGCAGATTGAGGCAAAAAAACAGCAACTTTGGCTTCCCTGCCCCGGATGTTTTATGAATTACTGTCGCGAGACCGTGAAGATGGGAGTGCCACCGGGCAACCGTCCCGCGGTATCGCGGGATTGAACCCGAGGCGTACCTGAACGGTACGTCGCAGGGTGCGACACCCGAGGACGCACGGAAGGACTGCTATATCCACGGTCGCAGCAAGTGATTCATGAAACATCCGGGGCGGTCATCCAAAGACTTTTTCCCAAGCAATTTCCAAACACTTTATCAAGCGAAGGTAAATCTGGGGCGGCAGGGGATCAGCACCTTGGCGGATCCGGTGGGCCGTGAGGCGGTAAGCCTTACAGCCATGAACCATGCCTTGACCATAAGGGTGTTTGTCGACCTCATCAATTACCGCCCGCAACCCGGTTGAGCCATTGAACCGATTGGCCTCGTCCAGCCACCTTCGCACTTGAGCGATCCCCACAGACGCTTCATTAACGAAGAGGCCTATGAAGAAGTTGTGTTCAGGACCGGCATCCTCTCCATGGTGGGCCGGACCGGCGCAGCAGCCATATGTTCTGATCCATGACTGGCAGTTGACAAGCCTAATCAGATTCCTGAGAGGCGGGTCAATCTCTTGGTAACGAATCCTGTTTGGCTCGAGAAATATGCCGCTATAGTCTGGGGGTTCTAAGGTAACCATTTACTCCCTACTATTAAGCCATTGACTCTCAGGTCAGTTCTTGCCACATAAACAGAACACTAAGGTAATGTCAATTCTTACAACTTTAGACATTTTAGCTCATTTTAGACACTTGAAGCTTCTGCGTACTTGTAATCTTGAGGTTGGAGAGTTAACTTTAGTTGGTCAGAAGAAGGCACGAGACCGCCTAATTAGAGTCAGAAAAAATGAAGGTTTTGTGGGAGGTTGCTCCATGTGGGTTTATACAGACAAAGTAAAAGAGCTTTTTAACAACCCCAAAAATGTCGGTGAGGTTGAGGATGCCGACGGGGTGGGTGAAGTTGGTTCGCTATCATGCGGTGATGCCCTTAAGCTAACCTTTAAACTTGATGACGGAGGACATATCATTGACGCTAAATTCCAGACCTTTGGCTGTGCCAGCGCCATCGCCTCTTCATCCGCCCTTACTGAGATGATTATGGGCAGGACCTTGGAGGAGGCAGAAAAAATAACCAATCAGGACATAGTAGAGTTCCTCGGCGGACTGCCTGACAAAAAGATGCACTGTTCTGTTATGGGGCAGGAGGCACTGCGAGCCGCCATAGCCAATTACCGCGGAGAAAAACTTCCCAAGGAAGACTCCGACATTGTCTGTGAGTGTTTTGGGGTTAGCGAGAAGGAAATAGTGGACGCCATCCAACATAACAGTCTCACCACCTTGGAACAGGTAACCGATTACACCAAGGCGGGCGGAGGTTGTGGGGCCTGTCACGAGCGCATCGAAGCTATTCTCGAAGAAATTATGGGTCAGGCGGGGGCGGCAGCAAAACCCGAAAAACCTGCCAAACCCAGGCTAAGCAATATTCAAAAAATGAAACTCATTGAGGAGACCCTTGAGAAAGAGATCCAGCCTACTTTGGCCAAGGATGGCGGAAGTATTGAACTGGTGGACATCGTCGGTGACAGGGTTTTGGTATCCCTGAGAGGAGCCTGCGCAACCTGTGTGGCCTCGGATATCACTCTGAAGCACTACGTGGAGAGTAAACTCCGTGAGCTTGTTACTGATACCCTGGTGGTTGAGGAGGTTGCCCAATGAAGACCATTTATGTGGATAACAATGCCACAACCAGAGTGGCTCCCGAGGTCTTTGAGGAAATGACTCCATATTTTACTGAGCTTTACGGCAATCCATCGAGCATGCATTTCTTTGGTGGACAGGTGCAGCGAAAAGTGGAAGAAGCCAGGGAACGGGTAGCCGCTCTTTTGGGAGCACAACCGCAAGAGATAATCTTTACCAGCTGTGGAACCGAGAGTGATAACGCAGCGATTATGAGTGCCCTCCAGTGCAACCCGGAGAAAAGACACCTGTTAACCACCCGGGTGGAACATCCTGCGGTAAAAAACCTGGTGGCCCAGCTTAAAAGGGAGGGATACCGGGTAACCGAGTTGCCGGTAAACCGGCAAGGCCTTGTTTCCCTGGAAGAAGTGTCTCGCGCTATGACAGATGACACCGCCATAGTTAGTGTGATGTGGGCCAATAACGAGACCGGAGTTCTCTTCCCCGTAGAAGAGATCGCAGCCTTGGCCGAGAGCCGTGGAATCGTTTTCCATACGGATGCAGTCCAAGCGGTGGGCAAAATCCCAATCAACCTGGCCGAGAGCCAAATAGATATGCTGAGTCTTTCAGGGCACAAGCTTCATGCGCCCAAGGGAATAGGAGTGCTCTATGTTCGCAGGGGTACTCGTTTTGCTCCCTTTGTCGTCGGGGGTCACCAGGAGGAAGGCCGCCGGGGTGGAACAGAAAATGTCCCTTACATAATCGGACTGGGCAAGGCTTGCGAGTTGGCAGCCGCCAACCTGGAAGAGGAGAATCTGCGGGTTAAAAACCTGCGAGACAAGCTGGAGAATGGACTCCTGGAAAAGATAGAAAATAGTATGATCAACGGGGATAGTGAGCAACGACTACCCAACACTTCGAGTATTAGCTTCGAATATGTGGAAGGAGAGTCTATTCTTTTGAAGCTTAGCGACAAGGGAATATGTGCCTCGTCCGGGTCTGCCTGCACCTCAGGATCTTTGGAGCCGTCACATGTGCTGCGAGCCATGGGAGTTCCCTTTACCGCGGCCCACGGATCCATTCGCTTCAGCTTGAGTACGTACAACACTGAGGAAGAAATTGATTACATTCTGGAGGTAATGCCTCCCATAATAGAACAACTTCGGGCGATTTCGCCCTTTTGGAAAACCGGACCAGTCCGCAGTTGCTCAGCGTCGTAAATGTGAGATCTGAGATGGCATAGAGCATAGAGCATAGGGCATAGAGTTGATGGCGAAAGGCACAGGGCGCAAGGCATAAGGTAAAGAAGACAGGAGTCAGGAGCTAGTAGGCAGAACTCAGAGGTCAGAGATCAGATGTCTGAGGTCAGAGGAAAAGCTGATCTCTGATCTCCGACTTTTGACCTCTGTGATGGACGATTTGAACGATTTCAACGGCTTGAACGGTTTGAACAACGGACCACGGACGTCGAAGTTGGCAAGAGCATTACAGACTTGTTCACCTCTAGGTTACCCTGCCTTCACCTTCATCGCTTGTTTAAAAAGCTTTTCTGCCTGGTAGGAGCTTCTAACGTAAGGGCCGGAGGCCACGCCAAGGAAGCCAAGGGCCTGAGCTTCCGTTTTGTAGGCCTGAAAAAGGTTAGGGGATACATATTCTATCAGGGGATGATGGTCTTTGGATGGACGGAGATATTGGCCGATGGTGATGAGGTCACATCCTACTTTCCGAAGATCACCCATTAGAGTGCTGACTTCCTCACCTTTTTCGCCCAGCCCCACCATAAACCCACTCTTGCTCACAGTGTCGGGGGCCAAACGCTTTACCTCCGCCAGTAGGTGCAGAGATCGATCGTAGTCAGCCTGGGGGCGGACGGCCGGGTACAATCGTTGTACCGTTTCCAGGTTATGATTCAGAACCGCAGGAGCAGCGGCCAGCACCGTGGCCAGAGCTTGGACAGACCCCTTGAAATCTGGGATCAAAACCTCGACGAAGATCTCATGGCCGATCTTCCGGATCGCCTTGACAGTTGCGGCGAAGTGAGTAGCACCGCCATCAGGAAGATCATCACGAGTTACCGAGGTAAGCACCACGTATTTTAGTCCTAGGTGTGAAACGGCCTGCGCCACCCGGTTGAGCTCATCAGGATCCAGTGGTTCCGGTGATCCGCTGGTTACGGCACAGAAGGCGCAGTTACGAGTGCAATGATCGCCCAGGATCATGAAAGTGGCCGTGTGGCTTCCAAAACATTCCAACTGGTTGGGGCAGTGGGCTTCCTGACATACTGTGTGCAGGGCGAGCCCCTGGAGTAGGTTGTTGACTTCCCTCGTCGAGGAGTTGGAGACAAGCCTTTTTCTGAGCCATGGCGGCTTTGGTTTACGGTGCTCAGTTTTCATCCACTTCTCCCAAGTGGTGGTATAGCGCCTTTTCCAGTTAACTTGTTGTGGGGATATTATAAACAAGTTTACCGAAATGGTCATACAAAATGGCTCTGGCCTTGCACCGAGGATGGAGGCAGGAGCCGAACGTGTTAGGATCTTTCACTCTATGCTCCATGCTCTATGCCCCATGGGGCGAACAAAGTGAGCCCGATTCTTGACGTGCACCCATTTTTTGAGTACTCTGCATCCGCCATGGTAGCCAAATATAATTGCCGATTTCACCCGGACCGAGAGAGTGTGCTTTATTGCGAGAAATGCGAATATGGCTACTGCGAGGAGTGCGTGGCCAAAGGTGTACTCTGTAGTGACCCCGAATTATATTGCAAGCATCGCACTCACTGCGTCATCTGGGAAAACTGCCGAGAACTTTTGAAGAAGAGTCGAGCCGGCGACGGCTAGGCTTTGTCCTGCCTATACCTAAAGATTCACTACTCAGCCAGACAAGGGGTGGTTGATGAACGTTGTTGGCCAAGGCAGTGTGCTCATAGGAAACATAGAGTGCGAAAAGGATCTTTTTGTGGCTGGCCGCTTTGAGGGTACCATAATAACCTCAGGTTCTCTTCACATTTACCCTGAGGGGGTAGTGAAGGGAAAGGTAAAAGCTAAGGACTTGATTGTCGCCGGTAAGATTCAGGGTGAAATTGAGGTGACCAATCGACTGAGAGTAAAAAACTCAGCTAATTTAGAGGCCCACATAAATACTCGTTTTCTCGATTGGGAAGAAGGGGCGGTACTAGAGGGTGAGGTTCACAGCTTTTTTTAACTTT
>JARRNM010000004.1:0-50667 GCA_037384945.1 Deltaproteobacteria bacterium | reverse complement strand
CTGAGGGTGCCGTTACTGATCCCCAGCACCAGGATGGGCAGGAGGAAGAAAAGTGGGGTCAACTGCCGCTCGGCGGAATTGCCATAAAGGATGGGAAAGATCTTGAATTGGTGGATAAAGAAGTAGATGAACACATATCCCAACCAGAAAACCGGCAGGGCTGAAACCAGGTAGGCAAACATGGTAAAGGGCCAGTTGAGCGGGGTCTCTCCCCTCTTTGCCGGCCACAGGGCGATGGGCACTGCAATAAGCAGGGTCACCACCATGGAACCTAAAGTCAGATATAGGGTGTTGATTCCCACCCGGACAATCTCCGGCAGAACCGGAAGCCCGGTGCGGATGGAGGCGCCGAAATTGCCCTGCACCATGTTTCCCAGCCAGAGAAGATACTGGAAGTACCAGTGCTCGGGCACCCCCAGAGCCGTATGCAACTGTTGCTGCGCCTCAGCCGTGACCATCTGTCCTTCCAGCAGCAGGCTGAACGGGTCCCCCGGGGAGAAATAGAGGACGAGGAAGACTACGAAGCTCACGCCCAGGAGGAGCGCTGCCGTGAGAGCAAGCTCCCTGAAAAGCTGCCTAGCCACAGGTCTTATGAAGGATAGTCTCATGGCTCAGATTAAACGGGGCCCTCCTTAAGGGAGGGCCCCTGTGCACGGACTTGTCACAGCAAGAACTAGCGTTGCTCTTCCTCCGGTACGTACCACATGTCGGCAAAGGAGAAAAACTTGTATGGGTGGATGGCCACATGACGCAGTTTGTGATGATAAGCCGCATAATTCGTCAGGGTCCACAGGAAAGTGTAGGGACATTCCTCCGCCAACAGGGCGTGGAGTTTGCGGTAAATGGTTCTCCGCTTCTCGTGGTCGAGGGTCAGCTTACTTTCCACGATAAGACTGTCTATTTCAGGATTAGAATAGCCGCCGAAATTGTTCCTCCAGGGGCCGATCTCCGACGAGTGAAACAGGGAAGTGATGTCGGCTGAGTCATCAAAGACCCAGGAGGCAAATACCACATCGAAGTCGTGTTTGAGAAAGACGTCCTCTTTCCAAGCCTGCCATTCCTCGAACTCCCCATTTATCTTTACGCCGATTTTGCTGAGATAATTCTGGAACGCCAGGACAACTCGTTTTACCGCTTCGCTCTCTTTCTCTATGGGAACTTTCAAGGTCAACGACAACCTCTTCCCATCTTTCTGCATTATACCGTCGTCCCCTTTGCTGAATCCGGCTTCCTCCAACAGACTAATCGCCTTTTGCGGATCGAAAGGCAGAGGCTCAACATCAAGGTTATAGGCCCAGCTCCCTGGGGCAAAGGGACCGGAAATGATGGTGCCCTGGCCATTAAAGAATGATTCGAGCATTTCCTGCCGGTTTACCGCATAGGTGATTGCCTGCCGAACCCTTTTATCCGCCAGCAGAGGATTGCGGAAGTTATAGCCAAAAAAGGAATAAGACAAAGCATTGTACGGCTGCAGGACCAAACGTTTGTCGCCCTGTATCTGCGGGATATCCCGCGGGTTTACCAGGACAATCATGTCGATGGCATTGAACATCAGGGCCTGGCTCATGATATTCTGGTCGGCGAAGGGTCGCGCCACGAACTTGTCAAGGTGAGGGCGGCCACGGTAGTAGTTATCGTTTGCCACCAGGATAACTTCTCCGTCGGCGGTGACATTCTTGAGCATATAGGGACCTGTGCCTATGGGCTGGTGGACAAAAGGGTCTTCCCTGGTGAGAAATTCCTTATTTTCCGGCCCATGCTGCGGGATTATCTTGAAAGTAAATTTGGCCAGCCCGTTTAGAATTGGTCGTTTCAAATTAAACTGCACGGTGTAATCATCAAGCTTGACCACACTTTGGATAAACTCATAGCGGACCTTGAGTGGGGTGATGGTTTGCGGATGCATCATGATATTGTAGGTAAAGACGACGTCGTCAGCGGTAAAGGGCCGCGGCTCTTCCCCTTCCTTTGCATGCCAGGTCACGTCCTGGCGCAGGTAGAAAGTATAGGTCAGGCCGTCAGCGGAAATATCCCAGCGCTCGGCCAAATCCGGGACGATCTCCTGCTTTTCATCTATGGTCACCAGGCCGTTGAAAATGAGTTCGCTGATTCGCAATGCAATCATATCGTTGCTGGTTATAGGATCCAATGTCGCCGGCCTGCCGTACTCACCATAATTCAGCGATCCTCCCTGAGGAAAGCCGTCGTTTTTGGGAGCCGCCGCTGCTGGGGGCAGGAGCGTGACAAAAACAGCCAGAGAAACAATAAAAAAAGCAGTCGCTATCCTTCTCATAATCGCCTCCTCAAGCGATAAGCTTCTTTGTCCCATTCTCAAATAAATGTTGCTCTTTTTGCTATATCTCTCTTCGGCCCGACTATAAAAATCAGCGCCGACATAAGTGAACTAATAAAGTCTGGCATCCCCGGCGCTCTTCTGCTCCATGGCGTAGACGCCCTGCATGAAGACTTGTATTTGCCGTAATGCCGGAAACTGTTTACCCATGCCGAAATAAATCTCCAATGCCTCGGAGAATTTCTTGGACCGATAATAGGCCTCCGCCAGATTGATCAGCATGAGCGGATCATTCTGTTCGATCTTATTCTTGTTGCTCTTGTCCCTTACCGTTTCCATGCATGCTATAGCTCGTTGGTATTTTCCTTTCCGCAGATAATACCTGCCAAGAGCATAATTCAACCTCGCGGATCTCTTTCCATCCATGGCCCCGACCAGAGTAGTTGCCTTTTTGGCGATGGCCGAACACTCGAGATCGAGTCTGTTGCATAGCAGCAGCGTATCCGCCAGTACCTGAGGCCCTTTTTGCTGCCAGGTAGCATTCACCCAATGGATCTGCGACTGCGGTCCGGAGTTCTGCCGAAAACGAGCAACCGTGCAAAAGAGCTCCGCTTTTTCTCTATAGGATGAGGGTAGCAGTCCCGATGTAAGTGCCTCATCGAGAATCTTAATGGATTGGGCGACGGTGCCGAATCGGGCCTCAGCCTCAGCCAGGTAGTACTGTGCCACTCCTTTTATTTTTTCATCTGTTGCTGCTTTTTCCAGATATTCCAGACTGGCTCTGCCATAAAGAACCGCTAGATTATCCAGTAAAGATGGCTCGTAAAAGCGGACACTCTTGTTTTTTCCCAAAGTCTCTTCATGGAAAAAGCCGCTCAGTTCCGTGCTTTTGATCAAGTGTAACCCTTTATCAATCTGTCCTTCCCTGGCATATACGGTAATGAGGTTGTTTGCCAACCGGATTGAACCATGCTGTTGGGTTTGCTTTAGCAGTTGGCCAACCTGGTCGCACATTGCCAAGGGTTTCTTCTCCGCCAGTCCCAGCCTGCTGTAGGCGGCCGCAAGTTCCGACAACACTTCCGGGTCTTTTGTATCCGCAGTGCTCCAGAGTTCAGCGGCCTCCTTGTACCTGCCCTGGAGATAACAAGCCCTGGCCAGAGCAATTTGCGCCAAGGATCTATCTCTTGGCTCAATTTTCTTATCCCTTATGCATTCCCGCAATAAAACTGACGCCTCGGCCGGTTTCCCCGAATCTAACAGGGATCGACCCAAATACAGCTTGGCATAGTGGCTGCCGTCTTTCTGGTCGGAGGTCAAGAGCTTGCCGAGGTAATCCACCTGCACAGACAGTGCTGTCCGATGAAGTTCTTGGTAGACTTGAGCGCAGGCCAAAAAGGTCATTCCGAGGCCGAGATTGAGCTTTCCTTGCTGGCCGGCTTCGACGACACTCAGGTGGGCCAAAAGGGTGGCAGCAGCGTCTTCATAGTGGTGGTTGTTGTAGGACTGCATACCCCGCCCTATGGGGTCGACTGCCTCAGACAACGAGGCTGTCAGCACCAGTGCCATGAGACAACAGACAAACAATCCCTTTTTTAGGTTTGCGCGCATCATTTATTCTTTCAACTCAGCAACATAAATACGGTCCCACTGTTCAACTTGGGCCCGGTATGCCAGGACGCCATGTAGTGAGATGACCACATCATGGTTCATTTTAGTGCCGGTGTTTATGGCAAAGTCTGTCTTTGCCTCAATGTCGGCCAGGTGGATGGGGTTAAAGGCCTGTTCGTCCTTTTGTACGTAGATGATCCTCTTGCTATCCGGCATCCAGGCAACCCCTCGCTCAATATCGGGGACCACGTTGGTGGCCACAATCTTGTCAGCCAGATTGGCGAGATCCCCTGGCTCCGAGCCTTCCACTCCAACTACAGCGATGGACCACACTTTCGGGTCGTTCTCTGGGTTGTAATTGGTATAGAAGGCTATTTTTTTGCCGTCCGGTGACCAGACCGGTCGCAGATCATCATAGGCCCAGCCAGTGAGGGGCCTTATGGTCTCCATTGGTTTGCTGACGTCCTCCATGAGAAAAACATCATGGTTATCATTGCTTCCATAGATCATTACAAGCTTCCTGCCGTCTGGAGACCACTGGGGATAAAGGTATGATTTCATCCCTCGAGTTAATTTTATCGTCTCTCCCGTCTCCAGCTTCAGGAGGAATAGATCAGCCTTACCCGTTCGACCGGAGACAAACACCAGCTCACGGGCAACGGGTGACCAGTGTGGGTGACTGTCTTTCTCACTGTTCTCGGTCAGTCTTATGGTAGTGTCCTTTCCGAGTTCGGGAATCAGGTAAAGGTCATAGTTTCCTCGACCCCCATTGCTCATGAACACCAAACTCTTTTCATCGGGAGACCAGGTGATGCCGGCGTTATAGCTTGCTTCATCAAGCACGCCGGGAAATAAGATATCCATTTCCTCAGCTTCCGGAGCCGGACGGAAATAGATTTTTTGGACAACCGTGCCGTCCTTTCGGCAGACAATAATCTCCCTTCTGTCACTGGTACTTCGCTCAAAGGCCAGCAGTTCTCCCGAGGGGGACCACGAAGGATTGGAGTCATTGGCACCAAGCTCCATGGCCGTGAGCGCTTGAACCCGCAGTGGTTCAATTGCAGCAGGTTTCTTTTGTTTCAGCTCCGGCTGGGGAAAATCCTCTTCCACCCGCTCTCCTTGAGTACCAACTCTTGCAACAACCTCATCATCCCGGTCTCCTTGAAGCTCCCCCCCTTCGGGACTCTCCTTTACCTCGGAGTCTGCTGACGGCTCACCGGGTCCACTAGTGTTTTCTCCTGGCTGATTTTCAATGGATTCCCCGACTACACTTGGAGCTTCGCCTGCCTTTTCCGGTCCCTCTTCTGCTTCCAGCTCCGCCGCAGGGAGATCATCCCGTATATTGCTGGTCTCATCCTCCTCCTCGGAATCCACTTTCTTGCTCTCACTCTTGCCTCTGTCCAGTTCAGTCTGCTGCGGTGTTGTTTTACCAGCTGGCGTTGAAACCTCGAAGACCCCTGGTTGTTCAGCAGTCATCTCGGCGGCAGCCTGAGGTTGAGGAGTATCACCAGCCCCAACCCCGGTGGTTACCAAGGCAGACAGCACAAACATGAGGCCCAGACATCGGACTACCTTTGCTAGCAAACGAGTCTTCTCCTTCTACTTCAGGTCTTTCAGCTGGGCCCAGTATTTTCTCGACGATTGACGAATCTTGGTAAATTCACTCTTTCCCTCTAGTTCTTTGGGGAAAAAGTCAAAGTACTCTTTCCAGGCCAGATCGGCCCTATCGAGAATTGACTTTTTCTTTGTAAGTAAAAAGAGCTTGTGATAGGACATGGCCTGGTAGTAATAGGTGTCATGCACCGCCTCTTGATAATATTTATTTGGGAAAAACCGAGTGTTTTGCTTTGCTATTTTCAGCTTTTCAACTGCCTTGGCGTAGTTCGCCGCGGCAGCTTGTTTGTCTGTGTGAATGAGTTGATTCGCTTTTTCATAGTAAGCATGACCCAAATTGGTGTAGGTTACAGCAAATTGCTTATAGATTATCTGCTTGTTTTCAGGCAGAGACAGCACGTTTTCGAACTCACGGATGGCCGCATCATAATCCCCTTTTTCATCCAGGTAGAGCTGAGCGAGTCTGTGGTGAGCATCTGAGTAGTCCGGATGGCCTCTTTCGGTACTACCGTAAGCCGCGATGGCCTCATCGATGTTGCCATTCTGCTCTGCCATTCTGCCAATTTTCAGATAATCTTTGACGAGCACAATCCTATTCGTCCCCGTACGATCCACGGTCGATTCATTGAATTCCAACACTTTTTCCCAGTCGCGATATTCGCCGCCCGCCGAAAGCTTAACTTTACGGAAGCCGAAGTTTACCAGGGTGCCTTCGAGAAGCGGGGTTTTACCCACCTCAACACCATCGACAAAGACGGCCGCCCCCGAAGGTTCGGAATCCACCTTGAACAATGCATTGGCCACGTCCAGGGAAAACTCTTTGACTTCGTTGCTTGCCTCAACCTTGAGCTTGTCTTGGAGTGGTTCGTAACCATAGCGAGAGAGGAGCAGATCGTGCTCCGTGTGCAGACGTACGGGTAGGACCGCGGTCCCATCCGAACCGGTGGTTCCCACCCAGGTGTTATCCAGGTAGACGTTCACTCCCCAGAGTGGTCGTGAATTGGTTGGGGAGCCAGCCCTGACTGCCAAGACAAAGGAATCCCTTGCCATATCCTCGAGATATACCCTTCTAACGACTTTGGCCCCCACCCCTATTTGCTCATTGTCTTTCAAGTTCGCCAGTTCGGCCCAGGATGAATTTTCTTCATTGTCATTGACCACAAGCAACCCGGCTTGCTGATAAGCGAGTCCGTTTTTGCCTGGAGCGCCTGGCTCGACAGTCATGTAGTTGAACTCGTTGCCACGTCTTATCTTATAGTCGAGTCTTCCTAGATTTATTTGATAACGATTTTGTTCAGTGGCGACAACGGTGCCCTCGAAAGGAAATTGTTCTATGATATTGTTGACCACCAATTTGATGGTGTCCTCTACCTGCTTTTTCTTCATGACTTTGTTTATTTGACTCAGCAGCGTGCTGCCATCAGAGAAGTTCACCGTGCTCTCTATAGTTATTACTTGATCATTCTGGGTGACACTTCCTGAGATGATCATATCCACCGCATCGATCAGTTTCGTCTGGCGCCACCCTTTTGTTGACATGGTCTCTAAATCGAGGCCAGCATCCAGCATTACTTGCCGGAGTTTTGCCTTTGGCACCTCGACAAAACTGCCGTAAATGAAAAGATTGTCGCCTATGGCCTTTTCGATGGTGCCCACAACATCGGCCAGGTCCTCCTCGGGGGTGTTGTTCACATAGCCGTAAAGACCCACCCTGATCGGTTTGGGCTTAAGGGGATAGAAAATTCTCTCGATGCTCTGCTTGCCTCGTAGCTTGACCCTCGTCTTCCACTCCGCCGGAATATGGCCTGGAGCAGTGAGTTTCAGTCCCACCTCTCCATGCGCTTCGCCCCCATAAACATAGGTGAACTTACCCTCTCTATTGGTCTTGCCCACCTGCTTATCATCGACACTCACCACCACGCCTGGAATTCCTTCCGTGACCCCATAGGTTTCAGTCAATGCTGAGACAAAGACTCTGGCGATTTTTCCTTTCTGGACCCTTGGTGGTTTTTTCGTTGACCGGCTTTGACTGGCTGATGCCTCTGACACCGGGTGCTTCTTCCCAGCGGACGGCGCAGCTTCAGCCTTTGCCACTTCTCTTTTTCTGGCAAGAGAAGCCACTATGGTCTGACCCGGCTTTACTCTCACTTTCTTGCGCCAGGAGGTGTATCCTTCCTTGGCAAGGTTGAAACTCATCCCCTTTTTGGGCATGCTCTCATAGGTATGGACATACTCTCCAGCCTCGTTTGTCTTGCCCCTCTTTTTGCCATTGATTATTACCGAGACATTCTCCAGGGGCTCTCCCTCGTCTGAAACAGCCAGGGTAAAATACTTGGTGGCTTTCAGGGAAGCCTCGATGGCATAGCTCTCCGTGGCCCCACCCTGGGGCAACTTCACCACGAAGGAATCCTTCCAGGGCTCGACCTGATACCCGGGAGCCTCCAGGAGAATCTCCACTGAGACCTCTTTCCCAGGCTGCCTCCATATCTTTTGAGTGAGATTTCCTTTGTTGTCGGTTAGGCCCACTTGCGCCCCATCTATGAGCACCCTGGCCTCGGACGCCGGCTCACCATCCAGGGTAGCCTGTACCTTCACCTCAAGCTCCGCCTTCTGGCCAACACCGCAACTAAAGACGAGAATCGACAAAGAAAGGAAGAACAACCCTTTCAGCATTTGTTTGACCATTGCTAATACCTCCCAGCCAATTGACGGGATCCCAGCTGACACCACCCCTATGATCTGAACCGTGCTCATCGGTTTCAGATTCATCGACCTTAGATCCCAGGCGGCTGTATGTTGACTTCTCCAGGATTAATGATTTTGTCTGCATCGGAGCTGGCGCCGGCAATAGATCTGCGCTTGCCTTCGGGAATTCTCTTGAGGGCAAACTCCAGCTTCTTGCTTGTGCTATCCCCTATCTTCACAGTCTGCGTTTCCGTCTGATAACCAATCCTGCTGGCCTCAACCTTGTAGGTGCCTGGAGTTATTGTTTCTTCCTCAGACTCGAATTTGCCCTCCTCATTTGCTACCACCGAGTGAGAGGCAGTCTCCACACTGACGGAGGTATTGATCATGTTTACCACGGTACCTTTAGGATTGTCGTCGGGGATCGGCTTCATGTCCTCATCCACGAGCCGCACCGTACCGTAGATCTTGGCGGAGCAGGCGGTGAGGAACAACAGCGCCAGGGCGATCAACAACATCGGGGCTTTGCTGTAATTCATAGGTCCTCTCCTTCTGGGCTTAAATTCAAAAACTCAGGTGCGCTTAAGTTTGATCATAGGGAGAAATTTTCATGAAAAGCTTGCTGTTACAGTTCCATAATTCTCTGGCAACCGGAAACATGAAGAAAAGAGGGTGCATCATATGTCACCCCCTTGTGCTAAAGCTATCTATTGGTAAATCGAATGTCAGTATCTTAATGTTCAGAATATCCAATTCAGCCTTAATTTGAATATGGTCGGACTCCACGTTGAGTTCCTGCTTCCTCAGGTCTGCTATGCGCTTTATATTCTCTTCCTTGTTGCCCAGATTGGAGTTATCTACCGCTTCCAGCTTCTTTCTCTCCAGCCCCAACTCCGCCTCTTTGACCAGGGTTTCGGCCATCTTCATCTCAAACTCTGCATAATTCTTCTCAAGAGTGGCCATCTCTTCTTGCATCTGGGCAAGCTTCACTTTCTCGGAAGCCAAATCCACCTGGGCTTTTGCCTTTTTGAGGTCGTACTCTGCTTCCCGCACCCCAGCCTGCATTGCCGCTGGAACCTTGGTATATAAGCCCTGTTCTGTCTTTTTAGGGGAACTTTTCATCATTGGCAGTTCGAGACAGCCGGAAAACAGGGTAAGTGGTATGAGTAATCCCAGAAAGGCATATTTTTTCATGACCTTTTCCTCTCTTTGTAGTTAGACCAAATCTATCAGAATGTTCATGCTTGCAACGGGGGCTTGCAGCTCTCCTCTCCCTCCAATCTGGTTTCTAAGAAGATTTGCCGCCTCTATGGAACCAGTGGAGGAGGATCGAGACCATTCAGTTTGAGAAAATTAGCATGATCCATGCCAAATAACTGGATGGGAAATTAAACAGTCTGTTTGTGGTGGGGCTTGCTCAGCCAGATGCTGACTAGGAGGTGGACTGTGAATCTACCGGATGAACCCGAAAGCCGTGGGCTCCAGGTGACTGATGTTTAGTTGCCCCGATTCAACCCTCGGACGATCAGCGATGGGGGGATTGACGGGGAGGAGTTCATTCCCTGAGCACTCAAAAGGACTTGATTCATAGTTGATGATATAAGAGTTTGTAATGGCTGAATCTTGGCCGGGAAATCGACAATCGATAGTATCATTCGTCATACCTGCTGGGAGCAAGATTCTGCACTCAGGAGCAGATGGGGGAAGAGGAACCGTACAAGTGACAAAGGCCACAAAAGGATATTTGGGATTTTAGCTTTAAGATTGCAGATTGCCACAAGTAACCGCTTGAAGGTTTCGCAATCTGCAGACTACATTCAGCAATCTCAAATTGAAATTCTTCGGGTTCTTTGTGTACTTTGCGGGGAAATGACCCACGGTAACTGACTGGCCTCCGGCCCGTGCCTAGGTTGCCCCACGGCTTTTCGTCCTTTGCTGATAACGTTGGTTACTTAGTCCGGGCCAGCTTGCTTCTGGCAATTTTTGCCTGACTGCTATTGGGATATTCTTTTACAACCTTCTTCAGGAGAATTTTTCCGGCAGTGCTGTCCCCAAGTGCCAAAAAGGCCATTCCCTGCTTGAGCATGGCGCTGCTCACCTTATCACTTTTGGGGAATTCTTTAATCGTTTTTTCATAGGCAGCTATGGCTTCCCCATAACTCTTTTCCGCATAATAGCACTCCCCCAGCCAGAATTGCGCGTTGTCGGTCAGATCGGATTTTGGATATTTTTGCAGATAGCTCTTGAATTCATCCCTGGCTGCATCGTACTGGCCACTGCGAAATAGCTGAAGGGCCTGGTCATAATGTTCCTCAGCGCTCGAGGCTGGCTGCTTACTGGCGGTTTTTGCGGTGGAGGCAGAAGACTCGGTTTTGCCAGCTTGTTTTTCTGTCTGGCTGTTCGGCTTGGAACTAATTGTCAGCTCCTGAAGTCCAAGGTAACCGGCCATTGTATTCACAGCTCGCTGAAGATCCTCCACATTCTTGCGAATCTCCAGCATCGATTCCATCTGATTCTGCTGAATCTCACTAATGCGTTCCTCGCTTTTGGTATACATTGCCGAGGCTTCTTCCACCTGACCGCTTAACCGACCCAGGTCCAATTCTATCCGATCCAGTTGCGCCCCTAGCTCTGCTTGATTCTTCCGAAGCGGCTGCTGGTCGGAGTCAAGGGCTGCCAATTTCTCGTCTAAGGCTTTTTGCATTTGAGCCATCTGCGTTTTGCTCTTGTCCAGGTCGCGACGGGCAGTCCAGATCTGCCTTTGCAGCAGGGATACATCTTTCTGAGTGGCGCACCCTCCAAGGAAAAAACACGCCAGCAGTAATTCCAGCAAGCCAAGACCCAAGATCCTCTTGCCCATGTCAGTGGATGCAAGCTTATTCATCTCCTATCCTCCTGGTTGCCGTTAATACGCTCCTATCTGCTTGGGCCAAAACATTTCTGAGATTTGCTGGCAGTGAGAAGGCGAGAGCACCACAGTGTGCATTCTGCCATTCTCTGCAGCGCCGGGAGAGTGTTAAAAGTACCAGATGGCAGATAGCGAGGAATGAATTCTTGGAAAGTCTAATCTTTGGTCTGAGCACTCTGCCGCAGGGCAGGCAAAAATTTCCACTCTCATGTGCATTGATGCACACTCGTGCGTATGAAATAGTATTCCCCACCCTCGATCCCTTGGAAGATCGAAAGCAACCTCAGACCTATTATCTCTCTGCCGAGGCGGCGAACCTTCTGCTTGGTCGAGCCCAGTGAAACGAGTTGGTCTGTGGGCAAGACTTTCGATTTCACCAAACAGGGGCCAGCCTCGGCCTCACCTCCATCTAGCCTGAGCTGGCCCCCATGGCCGTCTTATCCGGCAAAGTAATAAAGTGGATCGAGCAGATATTTAGCGAATCTGGAACGCGTCCCGTCGGTTCCTCGCCCAGCAGGACTCTGTCTGTTCCGTGCATAGGGGTTGCTCTTCACCATAGGAAATAGTGGTGATTCGACTCTCCATCACCCCTGATCTGACTAAATAACTCTTGGCACTGTTAGCCCGTCGGTCACCCAAGGCAAGGTTATACTCGTTGGTGCCGCGATCGTCACAGTGTCCCTCAATCAGGACGCGCACTTCCGGATGGTCGCGCAAGTAGGTCGCTTTCTCATCCAGAATCATCATGGCCTCCGGCTTGAGATTGTATTTATCGAAGTCAAAATGGATTAGTTCCTCCTCAAAGGCACGCTTCCTGGCTTCTTCAGCCATCATGGCCGCCTCTTCACGCTGTTGCTCCGCAGCGCTCTTCTTGGCCATTTCAGCTTCCCGGCGAGCTGCTTCAGCCTCAGCCTCCTGCTGAGCCTGCGCCTGCTCTGCAGTCATCCCCTCTTCCATAGGTTGGGCTTCCATTGTCACCTTTTTCTTGGCGCACGAAACACTCAGCACCAAGAGCATCGCCAACATTAATGCACCAAAAATCCACGCTTTCCTCTTTTGCATGCCTCCCTAACCTCCTCTCCTTGTCAACGGTTCCTAACGCCCAATGCAAAAACCTAACCAAATTCAACCTAATTAAGCGGCTGGGCGAGAGATACACAAAGATATAAGCCAGCCTTTTTCCTGTCGATCCCTTTATACTACTAAGGTACCGTTTTCGTCAATCGCGGAGACCAGGCCGGCTCTGTCTGGGAGCCCCTGAGGTCAAGGCGCAGCCTCCTCTGATTGGAACCATTTGCCTGCATAAGCCACAGGGTCTTGGTCCTCTGACGATCTGACTGAAAAAGAATCAACCTCCCATCAGGAGACCAGCATGGATCTTCGTTATTGCCCTCGCCCCCGGTCAACTGCCTCAGATCTCTACCATCCGGACTTATCATAAAAATATCAAACTTTCCATCATGTAGGCCAGAATATAGTATCCGATCCCCCCTGGGAGACCAAGCGGGTGAAGTATTGTAGTCCCCCTCGAAGGTCAACCTGGTCGTGGTCCCCTTGTCGATATCCAACAGGTAAATCTGGGGTTTGCCAGCTCGATTGGAGACATAGGCGAGCTTGCTGCCATCTGGAGACCAGGAGGAGGAGACATCGATGGCCCAGCTAACGGTCAATTGCTTCAGTATCTGACCCCGGGCATCCAAAAGGTAGAGTTCGGGATTTCCAGTAAAGCTCAAGGTGGCAGCCAGCTTACCTCCATCGGGGTGATAGTCAGGGGCAATATTCAAACCCGGCCGCATGCTAATGCGCTTTATGCTCTTGCTAATGAGATCGATTGTATAAATATCGGGATTTTCATGCTCATAACCCACAAAAGATATTTGCTTTCCGTCGGCCGACCAATTAGGCGAGAGATTCATACTGTGATTCTTGGTCAACTGGCGAATGTTCGAGCCATCAAAGTCAGCCAGGTAGATTTCTTTTTGACCCGTTGCATCACCGACAAAGGCTATTTGTGTATGGAAAATCCCGAGTTCGCCCGTGAGCTCCAGCATCAACTCGTCTGCGAATGTGAGAATTGTGTCCCTGGCAGAGGCCACCGAATTATGATAAGTCCTACTGAGCAGGAGTTTCTGGTTGATTATGTCAAAAAGATTAACCACCAGCTCAAACCGCCCGCCCTGAACATGGTAACTCCCTCGCACCAGCAGATCTGCCCCGAGAAATCTCCAATCGGAGAACTTTATTTCCTCTTGGGCTATTCCCATTTTGTCAGGATCCTGGAGAAATACCGCCGGATTTAACACCTGAAAAAGACCGCTAAAAGACAGAGCATTGCTCAATATATCCGCCATTTTTTCCGACAAGGGCAGACCGGTAACCTCTCCTCCCTCAAAGCGAAAAGCGGGTACGGCTATGGGGATCTTTTCTTGCAGGGGTGAGTTGATATCGATGTAAATCCGGCCTCCAGCTGGTCTAACCTGGAAGATGATAAGAGTAACGATAAGTAAACCAAGAACCATCACAAGCCGGGTTAAAGAATAGCGACAATTCATCTGCTTAGAAGCTCACTTTTTCAGGTGCAAACCGGATGACGATCTCTTCTTCACTGGGACTATAGATATCTGGAAAAGGCGGAAATGGTTTAGATTTGAGAACTGCCTTCAGCACCGAGTCATCGAAGTAAGAATCCCCGGACTTTTGTTCAAATTGAATATCGAAGACGGTGCCATCTCTGCGAACTCGAACCACCACCACCGCCTCAAGCTTGCCTTTTCCCTGACTCCACCGCTCGGGCAAGGCCCAATTGCTTTCAATTTTTTCGTTTACCAGGGCTCGGTAGAGCATCAAGGCTTGACTCAGTTCACCCCCTTTCATCTCACCAACCTTTACCAGAGAAACACTCTTTTGACTCGTGGCAACCTTTGGCTGCGGTTCTTCCTTTATTGGCGACACCTCTGCTTGAGCTGGGGGCGGATGACGCTCGATTTTGCTCATAATCTCTTCGGCCAGCTTTACTTCTTCTGGTTCGCTGGCAACCGCTGAAGTACGCTGTTTCTTCTTCAGCGTCAGGGACTGCTCGCTGGGATTGAACCGTTTGATAGGAATCGCCTGGCTGCGGGAAACGGCTCTTGTCTTACGGCCAAAAGCCGGATATTTTGCCGTCTTGGTCTGAGGGAGACTAACCAGTTCCACTGAGTAGACTGGTCCCAGCGGAAATTTGCCTCTGGAAAATCCCCACTTGCTCAAGGCCAGCAAAACCACTCCGCCATGCAGAATTAACGAAAAAGCCAGCATCAAAGACATCAATCTCTTATCTGAATAAGTACGCAATCTTGTGCGGTAAACTGCATCTGCAATCATGATTGACTCTTGAAAAGTCACCACTGAGATGGCATTCAACTTACTTGATCTCTACCAACGGTTCGGTAACCATCCCTATTCTTTTCATGCCGCTCTGCCGCAACGCCGCCATCACTTCCATAACGAATCCATAGGGTAAGGCCTTGTCAGCACGGAGGAACACAGCCCTATCCGGACGGTTCTGATAGATTGTTTCCAGTTTTCTCTGCAATGTTTCCAGGGAGATCTTGTATTCGTTCAGGTAGATTTCTCGCTTCCCTGTAATAGAGATCACCAACCGCTCTTCTTCTGAAGCGATGGGCGAAGTCGTGGTATGCGGCAGATTAACGTCTACTCCTTGCATCATCATGGGTGCAGTAACCATGAAGATGATGAGAAGCACCAACATTACATCAACAAAGGGCGTAACGTTTATTTCAGACATCAGCCTGCGGCTGCCACTGTTCAGTTCCATGAATAGACCTCTGCTGATCTTTGGTCGGTCTGCAAATTCCAACCGCAAAACAATTTTTCGTTCTACTCAACACTAGGCACATAAAGAACTAGCGAGTTGATTTGTCATGGGGCTTAGTGCTTACTGCCTAGTGCCTAGTAAGGGTTGCTCAATCCTCTGCTGGTGCGCTGTCTGCTGCCGGATTCTCGCTGACCACCATGCGGCCAGCACGTCTTACCATATCTCTCTTGACGATGTTTAAAAAATCATTGGAGAAATTGACCATTTCCGTCTCCTGGTTGCGCACCTTGTTGGTAAAATGGTTAAAGGCCACTACGGCAGGAATGGCTGCAGCCAGACCGGCAGCAGTCGCTATGAGCGCCTCGGAAATACCAGGGGCCACAACAGCCAAAGTTGCCGAGCCTTTGAGGCCGATACCCTGAAAAGCAACCATTATGCCCCACACCGTGCCAAAGAGGCCGATAAAGGGGGCGGCGTTTCCCGTAGTGGCCAACAATGACAAAGCTTTCTCCAGCCTTTGCAACTCACCGTTAACAGCACTGCGCAGAGCGCGTTCCATATTGTCGATCCATGCCGTCTGCAGGTCTAGATCACCGGGGTTATCGGTTTTTTCACGATCACTGGATTTGCTCAGTCGGCCGAGTTCCATGTAGCCCACCCGAAAAATCTCGGCTAAGGGACTTTCCTCCAGCTTCTTGGCTTCGCGAAATACCGCAACTAGACTCCTGCTGTTCCAAAATAGATTGAGAAAGCGTGAACTCTCTTTGGAAACTCGTCTAAATAATTTATATTTCAGGAAAATAATCGCCCAACAAGAGACCGACAGTAGAACCAGTATGATCAGCACCAGCTTTACTACCGTACCAGCACCCAATACCATATGAATGATGCTGCTGCCAGGGTTGGCGCCAGTAGGAGCAGCCCATGCCGTTGCTACTGCCGCGAGCATCAACATTTTCATCTTCTATGGTCCTCCCCCCTTTTTAGATTAAGACACGAATCAGTCGTAAGGGTTCCCAGTAAACCAGTTCCCGACTGCCAGGGTTACATCTAGTGAGCAATCCTTCCACCACTGGGCACCAAGTCTCGAGGTGTCAGGTTTCAGGTGTCAGGATGAAAAAACAAAGAGCCTGAAACCTGAACACTGAAACCTTATTCCTTGCTCCATGCCCCGTGCTTGCATCACACCTCACATCCTGCTAAAATCCCCTTTGATTTCAAAGGCTTCAAATTTTCTTGGGCAAGCTAACATCGCCTCGAAAGAGTGTCAAGCAAATTTGTCTCCACCGTTTCTTTTAATCCTGGATCACAAAGGGTACAAAGGGCAGGGGGTAATGCGAGACGAGAGGTCGGGCGAGACGAGCGAGACGGGGTTCAGAAGTCAGAGGTCGGACATCAGAGGTCAGACGACAGAGGACTGAGTACATAGGACAGAGGACAGCACATAGGTAATCTCGAATTTCGAAATTGGGGCTCTATGCTCCATGCTCTATGCCCTATGCGTCTCTCGGGTGAAATTTCCCTTCGGTAAACACCTGTTTGATAGCCAACCTCCTGGGATTCACTACCCTGTTATTGAAAGTGAATCACACCGTCTCTGCCGAGGAACGGAGAGAAATAGTCCTTTTCCTCTCCAGAATATTCAGATTGGATAAGGAAGATGAACAGCTGGCGGACGAACTTCTTCAGCGGCTGCTAGAAGTGGAGCTAGATATTTTTGCCATGGCAAAAACTTTCAAGGGCCACTCTGATACCCAGATGCGTATGCGTCTCTTAGAAATTCTGGCAACCCTGTCGTTGCTCATCAACTGTCCTCTCGAAAGAGAGCAACTGGCGGTTCTAGACGAAATTGCCGGGGCCTTGAGCCTGACTCCAGCTCAATGGCGGACAGTAAAATCCCGCTATAGAGGACCGTCGCCCCAACTGGATACAGCCTCTTGCTATGCCATACTCCAGCTTTCCCCTGGGTCCTCCGAAGAGGAAATCAGGGCCGCTTATCGCCGCCTGGCAAAAAAGCACCATCCCGATCGCTTCGTCCTCAAGGACCAATCCATACAGAGGACCCATGGACAGAGGATGACTCTCATAAATGCGGCCTACGAGACTATCCGAGCAGATCGGGGCTTCAAGCAAAAAGCATAGCATGACGCGAAGCGCACCGCGCTTCGCGTTGCGAGACTGGAAGTCGAGCGAGACGAGATGCCGAGCTGAAAAAACAATGAATTTTTCCCGTCTCGCTCGTCTCGCCCGTCCTCTCGTCTCGCTTCCTCAATATTATAGCGTTTTACCCCTAGCTTCCTGACTTTCCTAAGCAGTCGGCGCCAGATACCCAGATTATGCGCAAATCTCCAGTTCATTGAAGAAATAGGATATTTCAAAGGCGGCTGTTTCAGGCCCGTCCGAACCGTGAACTATGTTCCTCTCGATGTCGGTGGCAAAGTCTCGCCGGATTGTTCCCTCTGCTGCCTCACGGTAGTCTGTGGCCCCCATGAGTTTTCTATTTTTGGCAATGGCATTATCACCCTCTAACACTATTACCACAGCGGGACCACTGCTTATGAAATCAGTTAGACTGTCATAGAACGGCCGCTCACGGTGGACATAATAGAAACCCTTGGCTTGCTCCTTGTTCATCCGAACCATTTTCATGGCAACTAATCTCAGACCGTTGTTCTCAAATCGCTTGATAACCTCTCCAATAACCCCCTTTTCCACTCCATCTGGTTTAACTATAGACAGTGTTCGCTCCATATCCCCTCCCTGTATTCAAGATCATCTCTTGAGTCAAATCGATTTTTGTACCCTATTGATATGATTACTTCCACTTATGTCAAGGAGAAAATTATCCAAGCCATACACGACCTGCTTTCAAGCTGTACCAAAAGTGAGCTTCTAGGGTCTTTGCTCGATGCGGGACCCTGTTGGAGTATTGGAGTAGTGGGGTATTGGAATATTGGAAAATGCAAAGACCTGAGCTGCAATTTGAATAACTCCCTATCATTACTCCATCATTCCATCACTCCATCACTCCAGTGCTCCAGTACTCCACAAGAGCCTGCCACGCTTATTGAAAGGACTATCTGGTAAAGACTGCTGGTTATTTTGCGAAAGGCAGGTTATAATACTTTGTTAATTTTATCTCAAACTGGATGTTTGCCATTGACAGCTCGACGAACGCTCCAGTGATACCAGTAGTTGTATCTTTACTTGATCTATTACCGCTGAGGAGAGATGAAAATGAGAGACACTTCCAAGGATAATAACTCTGTAGCCCTCGGAGCCTTTTATGCTCGCCTCGAGGATGGACAACTGGTGATGGAGCCCTATTGTTCATGCGGCAATCAACTGGATGAGGGCTACAACTGCGACAAGTGTAATAAACACTGCCAAATTCCAGACATCCTCTGTGCGGATCAGGCAACCCTAAATCTCGTTGAGAAATACGTGCGTACGAGCCCCAAATTCCGCACCTTCAATGTCATGCTCGGCAGGAGAAAAACCACTGGAGATTAAGCACCCTCCCACCGGTGGCTCAAGTGTTTAGACTACCTGGATTGAAAAACCAGACAGAGAAAAAGAGACCGGCTTATGAGCGAGAACCAAAGGATATTAGGGTTGGAAGATACCTTTCATTTCAGTTGCAACCCTCAAATCGACTGCTTTACCCGGTGTTGCCAGAATGTAAACATTCTACTCACACCTTACGACATTATTCAGATGAAAAATCGTCTCAAGATTTCCAGCACTGACTTTCTCAAGCAATACACTAAAACTCTCATAGCTCCCGAGACCGCTCTACCAGCTGTTCAATTCAGGATGGATGCAGAAAAGGAAGAGCGTTGCTATTTGGTGGGGAAAGAGGGCTGCAAAATTTATGAACATCGTCCCTGGTCTTGCCGCATGTATCCCCTGGATAATAGTTCAGATGGTGAAGGTTTTTCTCCCATGGTAGACTCGAGCCGCTGTCTGGGTCTCGATGATAATAGGGTCTGGCGTCTGCGAGACTGGTTTGAAGATCAGGGTCTTCAACCATATGCAGAATGGAACCAGCGTTTTGCCGAGGTTACCGAAGACAAGAGGCTGACAAGATGGAGAAAAGAATATCCTAGGGGTTTGGACATCTTTTATCTTGCTTGTTACGACTTGGACCGCTTCAGAGAGGTGGTCTTCGAGGAAAAATTGTACGAAATGTTGGAACAGCCCCCAGTTGATCGGGACAAATTGAAAAGCGACGATCTTGCCCTCTTGGAATTTGCCTTCACCTGGCTGAGGACTGTGGCTGAAAGGGCGCTAGCAGACCGATGACAGACAATATTGTAGATAGGAAAGATTTGGAAAGAAGCAACATGGAGCCCATTAGGGACGGCAAATTCTCCTTTGCTTGCCACCCTGGTGTTTCTTGCTTCACTAGATGCTGCTGCGATCTCGATCTTGCCCTTACCCCCTATGACGTCTTGCGTCTAAAAAACAGGTTGGCTATCCCCTCTGGTGAATTCTTGGATCGCTACACCACTGACCAGATTAGACACAATTGCGGTTTACCAATGCTGATGCTCAAGATGAAAAACGATTCCAAGAAGACTTGCCCTTTTCTGGCGGACCAGGGGTGTACTGTTTACCAGGATAGACCGGGCGCTTGCCGTCTTTATCCTGTGGCGCGAGCTGCCAAATACGTCGGCGGCAGGGTGAAGGAACAACACTTTCTGCTGAAAGAACCACACTGTCTTGGCTTCCAGGAAGCAAAAGAGTGGACTGACAAGGAGTGGCTGGCGGACCAGGGATTAGAGTCTTACAACGAGATGAACGGTCTGTGGATGGCGATAAATCAGTCCGGGAAAGAGAATAACACCCCTCCTCCCATAACTGATGAAAAGCTCAGGATGTATTTCATGGCCTGCTACAATCTGGATATGTTCAACAAGTTTGTCTTTGAAAGCAGGCTCCTGAGCCTCTTCCATATTGACAAGAAAACCCTTGCACAAATTCAAGCTGATGACTCTCCTTCCGCCTGACACCAAGCGCCTGGCTTTAATATTTTGTAGTCTCTCTCGATCTCGCTGCCAGCTGCCTGCTGTCAGCTGCCAACTGAATGAGGCCTCAGGCCTCATTCAATGATCCCGTCCTTCAAATCATGTTTGGTCCAAACAGGGATGGGATCACAAAGGTTATTTCTCGGGTTGTAGCGACACCTGTATGAGGTCTTGGACTCCCGGGTTTTCTCCATATATTCCCAACCGTCGATATAGTAGCTACATTCATCATTGAAGCAGATGTACTGATATGGCTCGGTCCAGGTATTTTGCCTCGGCGGCTGCCACTTGAGCATTGGTTCCCCACAGTGAGGGCACCTGGGCCGCTCTTCTTTGGTCATCACTTAACTCCTTTTATACATCTAATTACCTAATCTTTCAGGATCAGCGATTTTTCAGATATATATCTGAAAACTCCTCTAAGGTCTCTTTCATGACCACCTGGGGGTCAGGCACACCGTCTGCAAAAATTTCCCCTATCTTCTCGAAACTCAACTGATCTAAATTCTTCATGAGGCCCATATACTGAGCCTTTTTTTCGGCCGGCAGGGCCTCCACCATTTTTCGACCAAGCATGGTTTCGTAAAGATTGTACATCCTCTCGAGTTCTTTCTCTTTTTTCTCTTCGCTGAGTTCGAGTCCTCTTTTCTCTATTAGTGCTTCACAAAAGTTCACGATGAACGGATTTCTTGGTTTCTCCATAGACATGAACAAGTCCTTTCTTTACCTGAATTCACCAGCCTCCAGCGTTATGTGTTTAGTATAAGCATCCTGTCTCTTTTTTGCCACCTTAAATTGTGCATTATTTCGCTAATTCGTTGACTTTTACCGGTGCCTACGATACCTTTACGCCTCCACGCAAAGTGATTAGGGAATTAGGGAATTCTGTTTTTAGTAGAGTGAAGCCTTTTGACAGCAGTCTGCGACTATTCCATTCCATGATTTCCTAATCTTCTAATTCCCTTCCGCTGTATGGCATTGGGACTTGTATGATGAGCGACATGCATAAACAGGAGAAACCCAACAAAGAGATAATGGACGGTATACTCCAGGTTCTAGAGGGAGGCAACCCGGAGGAGATCGCCCGGAACCTGGAGGTGAGCCCTGAACAGTTGGTTGCTCTCAGCAAATCTTTTGCTGAGCAAACCTACCAGCAGAGACTGCTGGGCGAAGCCGCCAAGCGCAAGATCGGTCGCAATGAACCTTGTCCATGCGGCTCTGGCAAGAAGTACAAGAAATGTTGTCTGCGGAAGCATGAAAAGGCCAAAGACCTTTTGCGCTCCAGTATGGATTTTCAGGAGCCTGAAGCTGAAGAGGAGGGCCCACCTGAATACGTGGTAAAAGGATTCGATCTTCTCGCCGCAAGCAACTATGAAGAGGCAATCAGCTATGCCAGCAATCTCCTCTCAACCTATCCCGAGGATGACCGAATCCACGACACCCTATCCACTGCCTACCTGGCTACTGGTCAACATGATGAGGCCACTGTTATCTGCCGCAGCCGCTGGAAGGTGGCCAAGGAGGAAAAAACCTTTTTCATTGAACATGGTCGTCACCAACGGCTGCCAGAGGGTGACCATGGTGGAGCGGTTCACTTTTATTCCCCTGAGACCTGGTTGGAGAAATACTGGATAGCCTTAAAGGCTAAAGACTACAGCAGGCTACTGCCCGAGGCCCCGGATCCTGAGATTAGCCGACTGATTGATGAGCTCCAAAGCGCCGATGATCTTAAGCGTTTTCCCAAACAGCAAGAGAAGGGGCTGGAGCAAAGGCGAGAGGCTCTGACCCCGACGGTAGAGCAACTCAAGGCAGTTGGACCTGACGCCCTTCCCTACCTGCTACAGATTATGAGCCGATTTTCCTGGGCTGCTCTGTTCGTTCCTGAAATACTTGCACACTACTCCACCGGTTCAGCCATTCGCAGTCTCATGGAGATTACCATGTTTAACTACCATTACGTGTCTGAGGCTTGCCTCAAACATCTCGAGGGACTGGGGGCTGATGTGCTTCCCCATATCCGCGAGGTTTTTAGTCGAGATAAGGAATTTGATCCGCTCAAGGTGGGCTTTATCAATATGCTGAGCAATTTCGACGTACCCGGGGTCGACGAATTGCTGGTGGAATTCTTGGAGTCTGAAGAACCTGCAGTGGTGGATTGGGCTGGTTTGGTTATCGGCAAGCGGAATCGAGTAGACCTGCTAAGCACTCTGGAAGAAGCAAAATCCCGGATCGGTAAGAAGCCTCGAATCGGTTGGGCAATCGACCACCTGAAGAAAATCAAGGAGCACCAGGACTAGATTCTACTAGGCACTAAGCAGTAGGCACCACCTGACGACATGGAGACGCGGAGAAACGGGAAGACGAGACTTTCAGCTAGCAGCGGGCAACTGGCAGCCATTGCAACTAGGCACTAGGGACTAAGCACTGGGCACCAAAATATGAAGAGATCAGAGGTCATAAATCAGAGGATTCTTAATTTCGCATTTCGAAATTCGAATTTCGAAAACAGAGACTGCCTCCTGGCTATTGGATTCAGGGAAGATCACTCTTTCCTTCTTGTTTCCCCCTCTTTCTCCTCCTGGTTGTGCCTTGACAACTTTCTCAGCAGAACTGAAAATATGCAGCTGATCATGATACCGCCCAACCCGCATATGCCCAAGACTAAGGCGATTTTCTCTCCGGCGGTCTGCGCCCAGCTGGTTTGCTTCCCGGCGTAGTAGCCTACTCCCACAAACAAAAGTACCTGAAGGGCCACAGACACACCATCCACTGTCAGAAATCTCCGCCAGGGATATCGTGCTGCCCCGGCTGCCAGGTAAACAAGAGCACGGATGCCAAAGGTAAATCGTGCCAGAAACAGGGTCAAGCCGGCCCGCCTGGCGAATGCGTTCCGATATTCTTCAGTCCTTTTTCGGCCAACATATCGGTCCAGGAGCGCTGAGAGAGCTGGTCTGCTGAAAAGCCAATAGGCTGAGGCAAAGAGCAACGAATCCCCGGCCATGATGGCCAGATACCACACGCAAAGACTGGTAATTGGCGAGCTAATCTGCTCATGAAGAAGGTACCCTCCACCTATAAGAGTCGGGTTCTCGGGGACGGGAATACCCAATCCCCCCAAAAATAGTAGGAATGTAAGGGCCCAGAAGGCCGATCGTATGTTTATCATAACACCTGCAGTCTATCTTCCCTATTAGAGAAATCTGCTGGAACTCGCACTGAGGAGATCGGTTTCTCCGCCATCTGATATGCTGCGGCAAAGACTGCAAAATGGAAGCAATTTTAGCACGGGGACTCAAGGGGCACAAGAGTCAACCGTTGGTCCCATCATCCCAGGTCCCAGCCCCAATAGGCGCGAGCATTTCTACAGAAGTTAAGAACTGGCCCGGCGCAGGGTAATGAACTACATGGAGCAATTCTATGGTTATTCCTGCAAAGAAGGGTAATGAAAAACTCTTTATTCTAGCGGCTACTTAAAATTGGTCTTTTGGTCCTGGATTGCGGTACCATGGGGGGTGGTAGTTCTTGGGACTCCATTAGAGGACCTTTCTTCAGCTCCTCTATTCAGGTAAAGGGGTTACACGCAACCGGGAAGGGAAAGGGGGCTTTGCCCCACTGGATAGGAGGAAGGTGCTGGGGAGCGACCTTGGAGATCGCTCCCCATGTCTTCATGGAATAAACCACTATGTCTGCGAAGCCATCAGGTAGTAGTGCTGTCCTCAATCAATGTTCACTGGCTTCCGACTTTGTCCAACAATGGCTGGGGACAACTTTGGTTTGTGGTGGCTTATCTGAGGGGTGCGTGATGGCAGACCTCTCCCGGCCGCAACTAAGCTCCTCCTTCCGGCCTCGGCTTGTTCTTACCAGCCGAAGGAGCAGGTTTCCTTGGCGTCAGCATGCTGGCCAGCAGCACAGCCAGAATCCCTGTCAAGAAAATGCCGTCAAAGGTTCCCGCTCCACCAATCGAGGCAATAGGGGCACCAAGTCCTTGAATCTTTCCCAGATTTAGGAGATCAGCCCCGATTAAGGTTCCCAAACTGCCTGCCACATAGGCCAGAGGCGCGGCCTGACGCCGGGAAATAAGAAGTACTACTGCAACAGTTACCAGAGGTGGCACGAAGGTGGGCTCAGCTATGCCCACGCCCGGAACGGCATGTGCCAACTGGTGAACCACTATAGTTACAATGCTCACTGCTATGAGGCTTTTGACGAACATCTTATTTTTCAGGATAAGATAAGCTGAAAGCAGGATCGGGATAATAGCGCCTCCGAGGTTGAGTGCGACAATTGTCCGCGGCGAATCTATCACTAAGGGGACAACATACTGCATACCGAAGAAGGTAACCACCTGACCCGAATGCAGATGTTCAGCAGGTAACTCCGCCACCGGGATATTCACATAACTGCCCAAAATGGACACTAGCAGGAGGGCAAACATGTAGCGGCGGCTCACACCTATTTGTTCGTATGCATATTTGAGTATGCCAATCTCGACCAGTACTATTACGAGGGCAAACAGAAAAACAAAGGCCATGAAGAAAGGCAAACTAAGAGGAATGTAGTGCATCGGTTATTCTCTTTGAGACTTTCCTTTAATTCTCCTTGCTGTTACTCTTCCAGATCATGCTTCATCGCGGTAAACTGCTCTTTGGTGATCTCTCCTTTTGCATAGCGGCGTCTCAGAATCTCCATGGCGGAATCCGAGATCTGATGAGACCCACTGCTGCTGCTCCTGCCGGAGACTGTCATCCATCTGACCAGGGCGATGATGGACACAACCACGGCAATGAGGATGGCCAGCCAAATAAGAGTGCCCAGCCAGTTCGTGCCGTATCCCCAATTCATCGCACCGGGGCCCATGTTGCCCCAGTAACCACGCCACTGAGTAGGTAGATCTTTCAAGATATGGAGGTATTGGTTCATCATCTATCACCTTAAACTTAACTACCGGAGCTCTCAGCATTTTACCCCAACTTCCCGAGAGAGCGCCACAGATTAATAAACGGATCTCATCCAGCCGGTGCGTTTGTCCACCAGGATTCGATCCACAAGGGAATTATCCTTGGTTACTATAGCCACCTCGAAGGCTGACCCTTCATCTTTTACCTCTCCCGACTTCAAATTGGGGTTGTGGGTGGCATTCAAGTAGTTTTCCACGAGGGCCTCGGCATCCTTCTTAGTCATAGGCTTCTGGGGTTGTTGGTATTGAGGCCCGTAGCCGTATCCGGGACCCATCATTCCTGGTCCCATGGGGTACCCATATCCCGGACCCATCATTCCTGGTCCCATGGAGTACCCATATCCGGACCACCTGCCGCAATATGGACAGTACCAGCCGTGCTGGTGGTGACCGTATGGTGGTGGTCCCCCACCGCCAGGACCCATGGGTTGTCCGTAAACCGTATCCAGAGTTAGCAGTCCCACCAGAAGCACAATCGGTCCAATTAATATCCATCTTTTCATCGTCCTTTTCCTCCCCAGAAAGATCTTATCGCCTTGACCCATAAAAATCAGACCAGCCCCTCTTTAATGATCAGATGGTGTTCATCCATGGTGTTGTCTATCTTCGCTTCTCCTCATCCGCTCTTGCTGCAGCCTCAGTGTCGAGGTTCCGTGTCACCTCGTCCAGTGCCTCCTCGAGTTTAGCTTGATCCGTGTGGGAGAGGGATGTCTGAAATACTCTGCCGCCGGATTCCTTGAGTTTCTCAACAACTCTATCCACCCCTCCACCTTTTACCAGGGCGAAGAGGGCGGAGGTACCGGGCTTCAGATGTTCAGTCAGGTCTTCCACAAACTTATCGTCCACTCCGATATCAGTCAATGAACACGAAGCGGCTCCCAGTGCCGTGCCAGCTGCCAAACCCAAGACGGCCAACACCGGGTTCAGCAAAATGACACCCACCAAGGTTCCCAGGAATCCGCCGGTCAAGGCGCAGGGTATGGTGAGGTGGGTGGCATGGTGGAGTACTATTTTGCCTGTGGTTTCTCGCACTGCGACCACAACCTCATCCAGATCTATCAAACCCTCTTTTTGCATTTTCAGAAGATCCAGACGTACGTGCTCTGCTTTGAGGGCATCGGTGAAAACTCCAACTACAAGGGGATTCATTTTGTTTTCCTTCTTTTTAGGTAGAAAGTTGATGGAAGTTATACCTTTCTTTATCTTATATAGTTCCTCGCACAATTGGCTAACCAGCACGTCCAGGCTCTTGTTTCACCAACAGAACGGTGCAGGGAAGTTTCCGAATGATCTTGTCGATGCTGTGACCGAAAAGGAGATATTCCAACCGGCCCTCTTCATGGGCAAGCATGATGAGAAGATCAATTTTATTCTCTTTCACAAAATCCAAGATTTTCTCAGCGGGATGCCCATCCTTGAGCGTCACCTCGATAGCCATATCTGCACTTTGCTCTCCTTCGATTATCTTATCTATATCGATGCGGGTCTTCTGCTGCATTCGCTTATATTCCTTTTGTATCTGTTTCCAAGAAACTACGGGTAAGGACCAAGCCTCCAAGCCAAAAGGATCGTCAAATACATGGAGAACGTAGAGCTTGGCTCCATTTTGTTTGGCCAGTGAAATGCCGTAATGAACCGCCTTATCGCAGTACTTGGTTGCTCTGCACACCGCCAGAATGCGTTTTATGTCGTTCACTCTATGCTCCTCCTCTTTAATCCTCGATCGTGACCACTCTCTCTGGGGACCTAAATAGTCTCTCAGATAGCTAATAATATACCCATGAAAATGGTCCTGCGCTATCAGAGCTTGGCGGATTTTGCTGTAGGAACTTGGCGGATTTTGCTGTCGGTCTTCGTCCTACAAATAGTCTCAAGAAAAATTCCTGATCAGGGAGATGCCATGGTTCCAACCTCCCCCCGTCTGCAAAAAAACGTTGCAGTTACAATGCACTGATGCTTATGATTATAGGTGAACGTGCCGGGGTCGGACCGGCGGGTGGTAATCTTCTTTTCTTTCCGGAGTTTCATCAGGGTGAATCTCGTCCCCTACATACAGGCCTACGGGTATTGGGCTATGCTTGTGGGAGGTTTCCTCCAGGGTGAAATAGTGCTTATCCTGGGGGGGTTTGTGGCTCACCGGGGATATCTCAATCTACCCCTGGTCATTCTTATAGGACTGGCCGGATGTCTGACCGCCGATCTCTTCTACTTTTCCATGGGGCGTCTCAAGGGCAGAGATCTGCTGCGGAAACACCCTTCCTGGCAGCCCAAGGTCACCAGGGTTCAGAAGTTATTCGAAGTTTACGATAGTCTGTTTATCATCGGCTTCCGTTTTCTCTACGGAATTAGAGCCATCAGCCTTATCGTGCTCGGCACCAGCCAGGTTAAAACCGCCAAATTCTTAATGCTTAACACCCTTAGCGCTGCAGTTTACACCGCCCTGCTGGGAATCTCTGGTTACGTATTCGGCATAGCTCTGGCGGTCCTCTTTCGCGACTTCCAGAGATACGAGACCTGGACGATCCTGGCAATCGCCTTTCTGGGAACCGCCTTGTGGATTTTGCACCGGTGGTACAGAAAAGGAAGACGAGAGCATCCAGAGAAGGGGGGCAAATAGCTGGGCCACATTATTCCCTTTGTAGACGGTGCGGCACAATTAAAGGTCGCCCATAATCGGTGCTAACTTTTGTACTTGGTCCCCGGGTGCGGGAAAGTCCAGAGTGACCCGTGTGCCCAAACCCTCTTCGCTCTCCACCTGTATCTTCCCCCGGTGTTCCTCTACTACCCTCTGAGTGATCGCCAGTCCCAGGCCAGTTCCCTTTGGCATGGTGGTGAAGAACGGTTGAAAGATCCGTTCCAGAGATTCCTGGGGGATACCCACACCGGAATCCTCTATGACGATTCTGAGGAAGTCCTGATAACGGCAGGTTAGCAGTCTAACCTCCTTCCCCGCCGTGGAGGCATGGAGCGCGTTGTACAGCAAATTCACCAGGACGAGGTGTACCCGATCCCGATTGAGCAGCACCAACTGCTCTTCGCCATCGCACCTGCACAGCAGCTGAACCCCTTTGGTACGAAACTCTTCATGCAAGGCGCGGCGTACCTCCTCCACCAGTGACCTCACATCCACCTGTTCCTTCTGTACCGAGGGGTTGCGGGCAAAGGAGAGCATGTCTTGGGTCATCCTGTCCAGCCTGGCGGACTCCTTCTCGACAATCTCCAGGCAGGAAGCGGCGTTAGGGTCCAACTGGCTAATCTGCCGCATCCGCCGGATGAACCCTCGCATGGGAATAACGATGTTTTTCATTTCATGAGCTACTGATGAGGCCGCCTCACCCAGAGCCGCCAGAGTCTGCAGTTCCTCGTTTTTAGACCGTTGACGTCGCTCCCTGTCGGATAGTCCACCCACGATTGGACCCACAAGATTGAACAGAAGGAGTTCGAGCAATTCATCGGAAAAGATAGTCTGATTCCGCCCGATTTCCATGACCACATGGGGTGAGCAGATCAAGGTTGCCAGCAGTGCTACAGCAACTCCCCCCCGGAAACCAAACCACAGACCGGCAAGAAAAATGGGAAAGTAGAACGAGCGGGTCAGCAACCCCTCTAGCATGGTCTGACGTATTGGCACAGCGTAGTAGACCATAGCGCTCAGAGCCAGCAAGCCGACAACCACGGAGATTTTTCTTGACCTGCTCCTATCCTCCCTGAAGGCGAACTCGGCGACGTTCATTGGTTCTTCTTCCTCCACCCCCTTGCCCACAAGTCTCTTTCAGGGAGTGCTCCACAACCAACCTCAATGCCAGCTTTACCTTACTTGAGTCAGATTGTCTTTCCGGACAGCACTAGTCTCTCCTTGAACCGAAGATTCTCAGCAGCATGAGAAAAAGGTTGATGAAATCAAGGTAAAGAGCCAGCGCACCCAGAATGGCGTTCTTTCGCACCATCCCCCCTTCCGAGCCATCAGGTACAGACAGTGCCATGGTTTTGAGTTTCTGAGTGTCATAGGCGGTCAGACCTACAAAAACGAGAACGCCAATATAACTGATGATCATACTCATTTGGTTACTGCGAACAAAGATGTTTACCACCGAGGCGATAACAATCCCGATAAGCCCCATCATCAAGAAACCACCAAGGGAGGTCAAGTCTCGTTTTGTGGTCATCCCGTAGATGCTGCACGCCATGAAAGTTGCACCGCAGATAAAAAATACTGAGGTAATGGATGTTCTGGTGTAGACAAGAAAAACGAATGACAGGGTCGCACCATTTAAGACTGCGTACAGTACAAAGAGTCCGGTCGCTGTTGAGGCCTGCATTTTCTGAACCCTTGCGGCGATGGAAAAGACGAGCACGACTTCCCCAATGATCAGAGCGAAAAACAACAGCTGGTTTCCAAAAATCAGCTGGATCAGATATTGGCTGTTGGACACATAAAATGCCACAATTCCTGTAAGTCCAAGACCAATAGCCATCCAGTTATATACACTCCGTATGAATTCATTGACCCGAATCCCAGTCTCCGTACCTACCAGTGGAGCAGTTTGCATGGTTGTCTCCTTATTCTGGTTTCAGAAGTCCAACAAAAGTAGATTGAACACCCCTCGCAACTATGCGTCAATCTTGGCAGTGACAGGAGTTTTCCCAACCGCTCTCTTATTATATCAGCTAACGCTTTTTGCTTGACCATCTCACTCCCTGTACAAACTCCTGCCTCGACTTCTTTTTCAGAAAACCCTCCTTATAATACTCGCACCTGAGAAGAATGAAGAGCATCTCCAACTCGCTGACGATAGCCCGGATGAGAATCTGTTGACTTTCCGCCAATTCCTTAGTGGGTAGAATGCAGAACGCTTTAATGGTTAGATTTTCCTGCTCCGAGGTAACCACAGAATAGTCAGCAACGGCTTCGTTACTCACAACTGCCTTGTTGCTGATATTGTGCTTGCGCAAGCGTGCCTTACCCCTTGCTTCACTATGTTCTTGCAAGGTCCTGAGGGTCTCAGGGTTGACGATCCTCAAGACGACCCAGTCCACATTGGCAATCCCCAGAGCCTGGCGGGCAAATAAACTCTCAATCTTCTTAAAATCTCTCTTGCTCTCGGGATACCTTTTCTGCCCTGTGAGAACCGATTTAATTTCAAGAAGCTGGACGTTCACTGCGCCGATATAACAGAAAGCTTCGTTCAGTTCATTCTCTAAGGTGTCTTTTTTTGCTGCCAACTCCTCCAGCTCTCTGGCGTACTTGTCGAGTTCCTTCTTGTAGACTATTGAAGCGAAATAACCGGCCAGCAGCAGCAGGGCGATTAGGACACCCTCAGCAATCTCCTCACCAACTATCAGCCTTGCTCTCAGGAACAAACCACTCCCGACCAGGTACGGCGTGAAAACCATCAACAAAAAAAGTAGCGTCAGGCTGGAGACATAAGCCGCCTTCAACAATTTGGCCTTGTTTTCAATATCGATCTGACGTCTGCGGGAGTTTTTATAATCCATGTCCCTGCCTGTTTAACCCTTTTCGGTTCCTATTTTATCACCATAGGGAAACAGAGAAATTTTAGGATGATCCGAGCTAGCTTGGCGCGGGCTTTCTCCTGTTATCCCGGATACTTCATGAATCACTGTCGCGAGACCGCGAAGATGGGCGGGCCTGCTCGCTCAGGCGAGGCGGGCGGGCCACCTGATCGACGATTGCGGAATGCGGATTGCGGAATGAAAATCTGCTGAAAAACTCCATAGAACCTGAGAGCCAATGGCGAAATACGAACTGTCAAGTTAGTTGTCAACATTCGTAGTCAAAAATCCGAAATCCGAAATCGAAGCCGAACCGCACCTGAACGGTACGTCGCAGGGGCCGACATCCGAGGACGCCAGGCTTCCGGCTCGGAGAGCCTCCAGCTCAGAGAGAAAAACGGCCATATCCGTGGTCGCAGTCACGCCGAGGCATGAATTCATGGAATATCCGGACTGGAACTGCATCATTATCTTATCTTGTTGTCCTCTCTCCGAGGCCATTTGTTCCATCTTTTCCTCAAAATATTATAGGTATGCCAACGGACTTTACTATCAGTGCTTGTCGGATTTTGTTGTAGGAACTTGGCGGCTTCTCCTGTAGGTCTTCGTCCTACAGAGGATTGCCGAGGAAAGAGTTTATTTCATTCGCCCCAGTGGCTCGCCCTATAGGAAGGGTGGGGCTCCTGCAAGTTCAGGGAGAGAGGGTGGTTGCAAGTGCAGAGCTGCTGGGAACTTGAGAGAAACAACTGGCTCTGCCAGTGAGGTTTGCTGATTAATGTCTATGATGGTGGTCTTCCTCCCTTTCGCCTTCCTCGTGTCGTCCCTCATCTTCGTCCCCATGCCACCAGCCATAGGGGTAGGGAGGAGGGTAGAGTCCCCAGCCCCAGTAGTAATCGGGTGGCGGATAGTAATAGGCCTTTTCTTTCGGCCAAAGATGAATCTCTCTGATCATGACCACCGGGTAGGTATATTCTATTTCACCCACAGGGAGGGTCTCTTTCCCGGATACTTCACCGGCTACGGTGACCTTCCTTCCGGCCCTGTAAACGGCAGCATCCAGGTAGATCGGGCTCTTGGCGATGAAACGACCGCGGGAAGACTCTTCCTCCTCCGGTCTTTCTCTCCAGTTTAATGGGGTCTGCAGCACCAAGATCTCGGTGCCGTGCTTGCGGTTGAAGGTCTTGATGATTTTCCCACCCCAAATAACAATTGCTCCCTTGTAAGCCAGGGGATCTTGGAAGACCATGGAAAAGCTCAGATTTTTTTGGGCCTCCTGGCGCAGATTTTCGGAAATCGGATAGGCGCAGCCGAAGGTTATCAGGAAGAGCAAAACAAAAAATCCTAACTTACCACAGTTTCCCTGCCACATCTCCAGCCGTCCCTCTATACAAGAATTTCATTTACTTCCTACCCGATTTACTTGGCCCTCAGGTTGAACATATTGCCTATGAGGGACTCTCCTCGCCACTGGTGGATAACCGCCATACCCACGTGACCGATGAAATAGGCCCAGATGAAATTGGCGATGAAACCGTGGATGTTTCTCACCACACCAATGTAGCCACTCATGGAACCCTGGGAAGGCATACCAAAAAAGATGAGCGAGCCGGTGAGGGCCATGGCCGTGGCCACCACTAACCCCAGGCCGTGAACAGCCCCAGCCAGTGGAATGGTTTCGTCGCTCTCCGCCGGCAGTTTCCCCAGCAGCCAGGCGGGCATGGCTTCCAGAGCAGAGAGGAGCTTTCTCAGGCACGGCCCTGAAAACCAGGGAAAGAGATGTCCCCAGCCGTAGGCCACGTGGTCGGCCAAACCCCAGAGCCAGTGAAGAACCAACAGGCCGAGGACACACAATCCCGACCACCGGTGTACTGAAAAAAAGGTGACATCAGTTTTGTTGACCAGATGTCCGGGTTGAGGAACTGCCATCACCTGGCTGGAGACTAGCTGGACCACCACTGCCAGGGCGATACCGGCGTGAAGCCAGCGAGTGATGCGATCGTAGGTCACGGTTGTCCTTCTTCTTCCACGAGTTTCCCCAAAAATAATTGGACCATTCTTGTAACGTCTGTTCAGTAGCCATTTTGCATTTGTGAGTAAATGAAAATGGACTTGCTGATGTCTCTTCTGTCGTTCGAGGGGCTCATCCGCCTGCGGCGGAGTCACTTCTAGCCCAGCTGTGGCCGGCCGCCTTTGCCCTAAGACAGGGAAAACTCTTCTGCAGAGCGCATAGTCGCTGCCCTTCTCATAATTAAAGGCTTCGTCTTCGTGGGAAAATTCATCTTACCGGGGTGCCACCCTAAGAGTACCGAACTGCACTGGGTGGTACCGAGCGGATGCTCCAGATGCGCTCTGCTCCAGAGCTTCCCCTGTCACCTCCTCGTGAGGAAGAGACATCAGCAAAGGCCAAAAGGGGAAGCTGCGAAACAACGAGCATCTGAGCAACCGCTCTTCACTCTCTCAGCCTCGAGAGGGCCTGCATGAAGATATGGTGCACACTAAATAGGAATCCTGCCAATTGATGCCGCGAATCATACGCGTTGTGGAGTAGCTTCCCCGTGGCCGATGTCTGTAAAATATTTTTGGGGACACTCCTGTTCTTGTTCACCTTGTCCCTGCTTCTCTCAGGGTGTAAGAGTTGTGAGTAAAAGCCTCCCTCCCTTTACCCCAGAAGTGGCGCCAGGACAATGCCGATGAAGTCCTGCAGGAAGTGCATGACGATTGGTGCCACCAAACTCTGCCTCCACAGGTAAATCAGGGCAAAAACAAAACCCATAAAGCCTACAGTAATCACCCCGGCAGTGCCTTCATAGCCGTGACCGAGGGAGAAGATCACCGCTGAGATCAGTGCCAGGAGAATGGGACTGTCAGCCAGGGCCTTGAAGCGCAGAATTAGGTAGCCACGGAATATTGTTTCCTCCACCACTGCAATGATTATCACCAAAATGACGGCCAGAACAAGTTCTCCCACACCTTTGGTGGTGAGGAACGAAGGCAGCGGGGTGGAGGGAACTGAGAACCCGACTCTTTGTAAGATTTTTTCAAGAAAGCTGGCACTGACATACAGTGGAATAAACAGTCCTATACCGATAGCGAATTCTTTCCAGCCTCGATGGAAAGTCCAGCCGACCCTGATCACCCTCTCGCCATTGCGCCAGAGGAAGAAGAGAATCAAAGCCAACAAACCGACATCGCGAAAGATGGTGGCAACCGCGGTGAGAGCAAAACTCAGGCCTCCTTGCTTGACCACGAAGAAGGACAGCACCATGGAGGGCAGAATAAGCGAGAGGAACACAGAGACCTCAAGCAAATTCCCCTTCCGGCCCAATTCTCCCCCTATCCTTCTGTCAGCCTCGCCGGTACCACTGGTTAAGCACATGAATATACCTTTCGTAGATTTTGAATTCTTGGGATTCACTGACACTCTGGTGATCATTGCCGGCCCCGATTCGGTGACCGCCCCTGCGCACCAGGTGGCAAATATCTGTTCTCCGGCTCTTCCCCTCATTGCCTCGTGGGGTTTTTCAGGACGTGATAGATGTACTCGTAGAGTTCTCGTGCCTGCTCAGGGGAAATTTTTGCCGGGGGAAATGGAGGCATGACCCCTTTCGAGCCGTCTGGCATTTCGGGTTTCCGAATAAAAGCACGGAAGAGTTCGAGTGCTTCCAGTTGTGGGGCCTTTATCAGGGGCAGGTTAGGAACGATAGCATTGCCCCCATTGGGGTGACAACCGCTGCAATTGCCTTTGAATATCTTGGCACCGGCTCGGTATGCTTTAACCGCAGGAGGTGTCCTATTTCCGTAGACCAGCTGTCCGCCGAAATATCCCAGGCTGACCACCAGACAGAAGCAGATGCTATAGAGCAAAATAACAATTTTGGACTCTACTCCAACCTTTCGACCGACCACGTAGGCAATGAAGGTGAGCACCAGAAGGGTAGGAGCCAGGATGAGCTTCACCTTGATGGGGAACAACCAGGCTCCTCCATAGAAGTGTTGCCAGTCCATGAATCCAAAGAGCATGGTAGGCAGAATAAAAGCACAGCCAAAGATAATGCACAGGTGTGCTGTAAGCCGCAAGTTTTTCCAGCGGAAGATCAGGGCCAGCAGGGTAAAGCCCAAAGCCCCTACGACCATGCCAATGGGCATATGAACCTCAGTGGGGTGGATGGGATGATGATAGCCTATCTTCCCGAGAAACTCGTATACTGAATTAAACATGGTTCATTCTCTCCTTAAAAATCGCCATTGCTCACAGGGTGAGACCGCTCATATCCTCACAGTTCCCCCTGTTTGTGGACGCCAACCTTCTCCACCTGGCCGCCCAGATCACCACCATCCATGAAAGGGCGGTTTTTGCCAGCCGGAAACCCGCTTATCTGGATTGAACAGCACGGAGCCGGCGCCAACGTTTGGGTAACGGTAGTACCATACTATCTTGTCATCCACTTCGATGACCCGCTGGGGAAGACCCAGTAGAGCCTCCACCGCCTCCGCTGTCATTCCTCGCTCAAGGGTTCGCCAGCGTTGAGAGATGGACGGTTTTTCTTTATCCACCCCTGAGGGGGATTCCGCTGGGGGGTTTTCTGCCTTCCCCTCCGCTGACCGGCCCTGAGGTTCCTCCTCTCCTGCTCCAGGAGAATTCTTCACGGTGTTTCCCCGATCCTGAACCCCTTTTGCGGGCTCAGCAGACAATCGCCGTTCCAACTCTTTCACCCTTGCATCCAAAAGCTCCACCTGTTGCTGCAGTTCCTCAATTTGCTTAGTCAGGGCGGCAGTTTCCTCATCTCCCCCCTCGGCAGCGGATGTGGCCAGAAGGGGCAGAATCGCAAGGATGAGCAGAGTGTAGGCAAAAGTTCGCCCTAGCCCCTTCAGCATGAGCATCATACCTCCTGTGACGGGTTTTTACTGGGACACCTAACTCCCCTAACCCAACCTCGAGAAAACCGGATGGCCCCGGGGCCTACCATGGCAAGCTATCACCATACCAGCCAGACCAAGGCGTACAGGGTATTGTTGTCCGAGGCGTCGCGGCCGAAACCATCGTAGTTGTTGCTGGAACCGTTAAACTGAAAGTAGGCGGTATATTGCAGGGAGAGGCGGACATTTTGCCACGGGTAGTAGCCAACCTCGGCAATCATGCCGTCGCTGTCAGGGCTGCCGTTTCTGCTGCCATCCAGCTGGTCCGGGCTGTAGAGTAGGTTATCCGAATCCCCTCGGATCATAAAGTAGGCCAGCGAAAGCACTACACTGCCATCAAAGTAATAGTGGGCGTCGAAGCGCAAGGTGTTGAGGTCGTTGGACTGATTCTGTGCATCTCCAGCAGCGTGGCTGGCGTCCAGATCCTGATCCTCGTATATGTAGGTGCCGTGGACCGTGAGCATATCAGTGCCGAACTTGCGCTCGTAGGTGAGATCGAAAGCGATGTCGGTATACTTGTCCGTTTGGCCGGATATGCCCTGCGGATAGAGTTGGGCGTAGAGACCGTAGTGGCCCAATTCGAGATAGTTGTCTCCCCATTTATGCTGCCAGGCCAGACGCCAGTAAGGAGCCACATTCTCGATGGTGTCGTCGCTGGCCTCTGTTGGCTCCAATTGTCCCATCTCGGCCGTGCGGTAGGCTGTGACATCGGCATAGAGATGATCGTCCCAGAGGGCGTAAGCTCCCAACCCGGCCACTGCCTGGCCCAAGGTTCCGTCAATCAAGGCGCCAGCTGCGGGCGTTGGCACCGAGTCCGCTGAGGCATAGGGAAAAGACCAAGCCGGGGTACTGTTCCACAGATCTGCCACGGTTGGGTTGTTGTTGAGGGTCAAACCGTAAATTATCTCCTTGCCCGCCAGTGTAGACTGGTCTGCGAAGCGGATGTCGCTATTGTCCATGCTCAGGTTGTCGTCTTCTTGGGTATAGGTGGTCTGGATGAAAGAGCCCACATGGTCGGTTATCTCCCCCGCCAGAAACAAACTGAGCTGTTGAGGAAACTCCACATTGTTGTTCTGGGTGCCGGGTTGCTTGTCGTCGGTTCTGGTATACGATGTCTGAACCATGAGAGACAGGGGCAGGATATCATTGAGCTCCAGTTTCGCCGCATTGGCGCCGGCGGTTATCTGTTTCATCTGGGTAAGGGTGTAGCCGCTGGCCTTGAAAGATCTGCCGAATGAGGTGAGCTCAGGGAAGGCGGTGTGACAGAGATTGCAGGCCATACCTGTTTGCCGGGCAAAGCTCGGCACCGCCTGGGCAGGTTCTGCTGGGAAGAGCAGCAACAACCCTAGGACGCCGAGGACGGAAATAAGCTTGATGAATTTACCTCTAAACATGATTCCTCCCTCCTCTCCAACTCGCCTTGAAGCGAGCTCTGAGGTGACGGTGGGTATAGCGCCAGTAAGTCCTCACAGCACCTCGGTTATTGTTTGCCCCTGCTCTCAGTCCTGAGACCCCAGCGTCACTTTTCCTTTTTGGTACCGGGGGAAAGCCTGGACCCTCACGGTGGTTTTCTCCGTCCACCGGTAATCACCTCAGCTTAGCCATCCAAGGTCGGGCTGGCTCTGGCACAATACAGATCCTCTGCCTGAATTCAGGGACCGGAACTACTGCCGGGTTTAAAGGTATGGGAAATGTAGTAGATAATGGCCTTGATCTCGCCGGGCTTTAACTGAAATGCCGGCATTGATCCCTTGCCCTTGGTGATGGTAGTGGTAATCTTCTCCTCCACATCCTTTTGCCAAAAGGCGGGATCGGTGAAATTTTGTGGCTTGGGGTTGAGGGCGAAAGCCGCCGGCCCCTTGCCGTCTCCTTTGATACCGTGGCAAATCTTGCACTTGCTCACGTAGAGGTTCTTTCCCTCAGCGTATTCACTGCCCGCATTACCCCGTGCCTCCAACAGCGTGATCCCCAAAAACAATCCCACCAGGACATACAGAACCGTTTTGGCCATGTGATTCCCCCCTTTTTCTCCTTAGTCACCAAAGAAATGCTCTCTGTCTTATTGCCTTATCTAAGCCTTAAGGGTTCAGCCTGCACCACTGAGAAACTATCTCAGGTTTATTTGCCAACCCTCTGGGTGAATTCCTCCATAAGAAATTGCTTGCGGCGTATTTACCGGGACTAGGGATATATCCAGAGGTGTTCCCCATCTCTTTGGGGCATGGCTCTGAGCCTATAAAGGATTTGAAAGATCTTCTTTATGTTTAGATTATGGGCTGGTACTGCTCAATAAGGTACATACCTTATCCCGCCTCACCAGAGACTGTATTTTGCGGTTGGAGATTGATCAGATATCCGGGCTAAGTGCCCGGGTCGGGAGCAATATGACAGGCTGCCAAGTTTTCCTGGCACTGCAGGTGGGTGGGCATTACCCAACTACGACCGTCCTGGGCGATTAAAATTTCCCCCTCCTCCGGCCCCCAGGTGCCCGCCTGATAGTTGGGAAAGCCAAGAGGTTTTATCTTCTCCCATGTTTGCAGGATGGGCGCCAGCACCTGCCAGGCGGCTTCCGTTTGATCCGCTCTCATGAACAGCGCGGTATCACCCCGCATAACATCCAGGAGCAAGGTCTCATATGCTTCGGGGGGCTCGGCCTGAAAAGCCTCTCGGTAGTAGAACTGCATCAACACCGGCGACAACTGCATGGTCAGCCCGGGATGCTTGACTTCAAAGCGCAGAAAAATTCCCTCTTGCGGCTGGATTGCCAGCAACAACCGGTTGGGACGCCAATCCATCAAGGCAGCAGCGGGAAAGGTTTGGTGCGGCACCGGGCGAAACTGAATGGCTACTTCGGAGACCTTGGCCGGCAGCCGCTTGCCGGTGCGCAGGTAGAAGGGAACCCCCTGCCAGCGCCAATTGTCGACAAAGAGTTTCAGGGCCGCATAGGTTTCCGTCAATGAATTCAGAGCAACGTCCGGCTCTTGTCGATATGAAATCACGTGCTCGCCCTCTATCCAGCCGGGTGCGTACTGGCCGCGAACAGCGAAACTGTTTACCTGGTCAAAGGGAATGGGGCGAATTGCGTGGAGCACATCCACCTTCTTATTGCGAATTTCATTGCCGTTGAATGAGACAGGGGCTTCCATGGCGATGAGGCAGAGAACTTGGATGAGGTGATTCTGAATCATGTCGCGGAGGGCGCCTGCCTGGTCATAGTAACCGCCGCGGTGCTCCACGCCCACCGACTCCGCCACGGTAATCTGCACGTGATCGATGTAGTGACGGTTCCACAGTGGTTCAAAAAGCGCATTGCCGAAACGGAAGGCCAAAATATTCTGCACCGTCTCCTTGCCCAGGTAATGATCGATCCGATAGATTTGAGATTCACGAAAGATCGCAGTCAGCGTCTGGTTGAGCTTCTCGGCAGAGTCTAGATCCCGACCGAAGGGTTTTTCCGCTACAATGCGTGACCTTTGACTATCCTGGTTCAGCTTGGCCTTGCCCAGCTTCTGCACTATATTTTCCACCAGAGTGGGAGGAACGGCGAGGTAGAAGATTCTATTGGCCGGCTCATCCCAACTCTTATCAATCTCTGCCAGCTTCTTGGCCAATTTGCCAAAAAATTTGTCATCCCCGAAATCGCCGTTGGTGAAGAATAGATTTTCGGCGAAGGGTGACCACCGGTCCTCATCCACCTTGTGCCGCCGCGAGTTCTTTTCCACCCCATCACGGAGATGGTCGCGGAACTTTTCGTCCTCAATCTCGACGCGGTCCAGCCCCAGCACCATGAACCTTTTCGGCAACCAGTCATCCAGATAAAGATTGTACAGGGCGGGAATCAATTTCCTCCAGGTGAGATCGCCGGCCGCCCCGAAAATCAGAAAGACCGTGGACTCAGGCCTAACATTCATTTCCATACCGTTCTCCTCAACTCTTCCGCCACTGGGTGTGAAAGGTCCCTTCTCTGTCGGTTCGTTCGTAGGTATGAGAGCCGAAGTAATCCCTCTGGGCCTGGATCAGATTGGCAGGCAAGCGAGCACTGCGGTAACCGTCAAAGTAGCTAAGCGATTCAGCCAGGGCCGGAACCGGCAAACCCATCTGGATAGCCGTAGAGACCACCGCTCTCAGTTGATCCTGGCGGACCATCACCTCTTGGGCGAAATCCCGGTTCAGCAGGAGATTCGGCAGGTCGGGACTGCTGCTGAATACCGCACGGATATCCTCCAGCAGGCCGGCGCGAATGATACACCCGCCACGCCAAATGCGAGCGACGGTTGCCAGATCCAATTCGTAGCCATAATGGTTTGACGCTACCCGCAGAAGCGCCATACCTTGAGCGTACGTAAGAATCATGCCGCTGTAAAGTCCATCCTTCAATTGTCCGACAAATTTCTCCTGATCTCCGTCATAGGTTACAGCAGGCCCCCGCAACCATTCGGCTGCCTGTTGCCGCTCCCCCTTCAAGGTCGATAGATTGCGCATGGTTACCGCCGCATCGATGGTGGGGGTGGGCACCTGCAGATCCGTGGCATCCCATTCGGTCCACTTGCCGGTTCCTTTCTGTTTGGCCGCATCCAAGATGACCTCCACCAGCGGTTGGCTCGTATTTTCATCTGTTGTGGCAAAAATGTCGGCGGTTATTTCCACCAGATAACTCGCCAGTTCCTGGTTACTCCAACCGTGGTAAACACCTTGCAGGTCATGGGCAGATAATCCCAGGCCTCTTTTCATGAGATCGTAGGTTTCGGCGATGAGTTCCATGATCCCATATTCGATGCCGTTGTGCACCATCTTGACGTAGTGGCCAGCCGACCCCTTTCCCAGGTAGGCCACGCAGGGCTCTCCGTTAACCTGGGCCGCCGCCCGGCTCAAGATGTCTTCTACTCGCCCATAGCCCTCCCGCGGGCCTCCAGGCATAATGCTCGGGCCATGACGGGCTCCGTGCTCACCACCGGACATCCCCATCCCCATAAAAAGCAAGCCATGGTCCGCAAGCTTTTCGCTGCGGCGATCGGTGTCTTTAAAGTGCGAGTTTCCGCTGTCGATGATTAAATCTCCCTCATCGAGTCGGGGTGCTATCTCCTCGAGGACGGAATCCACCGGTTTGCCGGCCGGAACCAGCATCATGATCACCCGCGGCCGCCGCAGATTAGCAATGAAATCGGCCAGATCCTCGGCAGGATGGATATCATGTCTATTCGATTTTTCCTTGTTCAACTCCTTGGCCTTTTCCACATCCAAATCGTATCCTGTGAGTGCGAAGCCATGATCGGCCACGTTGAGCAGAAAATTGCGACCCATGACTCCCAGGCCGATCAAGCCAAAATCACATTGCTTGTTTCCCATAACCAGAGCCTCCCTTAGCCCGGGTATTTCATGAATTGCTGTCGCGAGACCGCGAAGATGGGCGTGCCACCTGGCAGCCGTCCCGCGCTACCGCGGGATTGGTTCCGAGGCGTACCTGAACGGTACGTCGCAGGAGCCGACAGCCGAGGACGCCAGGGAGGACGGCCATATCCGTGGTCGCAGCAGGCGATTCATGAAATATCCGGGCTAGCCTTCATGTCTTCAAGCCGAAATTCGCCAGCGCCTGGCGGGTTGAGACAAGATCTCTATGGTGGATACCGTTTATCCCCAGGGCACGCGCAACCTCGACAAACATCGGCCGATCATCGATATAGACCACCTGTTCTGCCTCCACCTGGGCACAGTCCAGAGCCAGCCGGTAGATATCTTCATCCGGCTTGCGCAAATGAACAAAGCAGGATGAGATAAAGAAATCGATAAAGCTGCTCAACTTGAATTTCTTGACGCGATAGAGGGTCAACTCACGGCCTTCGTTGCTCACCGCCGCTGTCTTCAGCCCGTATCGTTCCTTGAGTTCTTGCACCAGCTGGATCATATCCGGCTTGGGTTTTGACTGGGCGAAGATGAAGTCTCTGAAGTCTTCAGGAGAAAATGAGCGGGGTCTATAGAACACCACCCGTCCCAGATATTCAGCCAAACTCAGTTTGCCTTCTTCATAGGTATCGAAGGTCAGGTGGTGCCGTTCATTCATCTCCTCATAGTCCAGAGCAAACTTCTGCGCCGCCCTTCGGCGCATGCTGTGGTCCCAGCCGTTGGTCAACAGAACGTTACCGATATCTAAGAACAGGGCACCCGCCCTGTATTCTTTCATACCTATCCTCCCAATGGTGACTTAGAGTCTTGGCAGACCACAGGGGAACCTTGCAGCACGGTTGTTCTTTTTGGTTATCTAGCAGGAGCCGCTTTCCGGGGTTGCGGTTCTTCCCCCAGCGCCCGGGCTCGTTTTGTCGCCAGGGTGTTCAGCAACCGGTCATAGGGTTTATTGAACTTTTCAACCCCCTCTTCCTCCAGTTGCTGGGTCACCTTATCGATATCCATATCTACCTCGGGCAGCAATTCCAGCACCTTGCCTGCTTCTTCCAGCCCCTGTTCCAATCTCGCCTGCGGATTTCCATGATCCCGGTAGGCTTTGAGAGTCTTCAGGGGAAGTGTATTGACGGTTTCCGGTCCGATCAGTGGTTCCACGTACTTGACATCAGAATAATCGGGGTTTTTTGTGCTGGTACTGGCCCAGAGTACCCGTTGACTACGACCACCTTTGTCGGCTAATCTCCGGAATTTTTTCTGGCCGAAGATCTCCTTGTAAATCTGATACGCCTGTTTGGCGCTGGCGATGGCCACCTGACCATGCAATTTGCGGGCGGTTTCCGGTTTGGACCCACCCCCGGCCATGATCTCTTCCAGTTTGGGGTCAAGCAACACATCGATGCGGCTGAGAAAGAAACTGGCCACGGAGCAGACCCTATCAAACGGCTTGCCTGCGGCGGCCCGTTCCTCCAAACCGGCAATGTAGGCCGCCGCTACTTCTCGGTAGCGGGGCAAGCCGAAAAGCAGGGTGACGTTCACATTTATCCCCTCGCTGATCAGCTGTTGAATGGCGGGCAATCCCTCCTTGGTGGCCGGCACCTTGATAAACACATTGGGGCGATCCAAACTCTTCCAGAGTTCCCTGGCTTCCGCCACGGTTTCTTTTGTCTTGTAGGCCAAATGAGGATTGACCTCGAGGCTGACGAAGCCATGGGTTCCACCCGAGGCGTCGTAAAGCCGGCGAAATTCGTCTGCAGCCATCTGCACATCTTTTACGGTCAGGGCCTGATAGATTTCCTCCTCGCCCTTGCCCTCTCGGGCCATGTCCTGGATGTCCTCTTCGTAGTCCTGGTTGCCTTCAATCGCCTCGTCAAAAATGCTAGGGTTGGAGGTCACCCCCCGTAATCCATCTTCTTCGATGAACCGCTTTAACTCACCGGAGTGGATCATTCCACGGCTAATGTAATCCAGCCAGATGCTCTGTCCGAATTCCTCTATTTTTAGGAGATTGTTTTTGTTCATTATGTTTTCACCTCGTTGTGATCTGCTATTTTTTCTTATCCAGCTCGGCCACTTTCCTTAAACGGCGCAGGTAGTTTTCGCTTCCCTTGAACCGAGCCCCAAGAAAGGCCTGAACCAGATCCCAGGCCAAGGCTGATCCGGTTACTCGGCCCCCGAGACAGATGAGGTTCATGTCGTCGTCTTCCACTCCCTGGTGGGCCGAATAGGGGTCGGTTATGAGTGCCCCCCGAATACCGGAAATTTTGTTGGCCACCACACAGGCTCCCACTCCGCTGCCGCAGATGGCAATGCCGCGTTCGATCTTTCCTTGGGCCACAGCCCGGGCTAGGGGTACCACCAAGTCCGGATAGTCGTCCCCCTCAGTAAGCTGATAGGCCCCAAAATCCTCGATCTCGTATCCAGCGGCTGTCAATTTGGCTAGCAGCACCCTCTTCAATTCAAAGCCACCATGATCGGCGGCAATACCGAGTCGCATCATTGCTCTATCCCAATCAGCCTAAAAAAGTTAGATATATATGTTTATAAGTACTCCCCTTCCTCCTCGCCAGGGGTATCTATCTGATTTTTGTGTAGGATATTATGGGAAATATTTGTCCGAATTCGTCCTACAAGACCGCAGATCACTCACCAACCCGACCCAGAGGGCAACCAAGCCCCCACTAGCTAGGCAAGCATGGTACGGATCATCTCCATAAGGGGCGCCGGTAGCACCCCCAACCAGAAGAGTAGCAGGGTGAGCGCGGCGACAACCACTCCTCCCACCACCGGTATTGAGGGCGAAAGGGGACCTGCTTCTCCTTCCCCGGAGGGATGTTCATACATGGGGAGAAGGACCCGGAGATAATAGAACAACCCGATACCACTGGTGATGACCAAAACGACAACGAGCAACCACAGGGCTGAGCCCACTCCAGCCAGTACCAGGTAGAACTTGCCGATGAAACCTGCGATGAGAGGAATGCCGGCCAGAGAAAGCAACATTGCGGTAAAGACGCCGGCCAGCCATGGGCGGTGCCAGAACAGACCTCGATAGTCCTCAATCCGGTCTGCATCTCTTTCTGCACCGGAGACTATGGTAATGACGCCGAAACCGCCCAGAGTGGTCACAAAGTAGGCAACCAGATAGAAGGCCACCGCGGTGAGCGCCAAATCGCCACTTGCCAGAAAGGCCACCAGGAGATAGCCCAGATGGGCGATGGATGAGTAAGCGAGAATCCGCTTGACATTGGTTTGAAACAGGGCCAGCAGGTTGCCCATGCACATGGATGCTACGGCAATGAGGGAGAAGACGGCAAAGAGAGAGCTGTGGGCCGAAAAATCCAAGGGCAGAAAGAAACGGAGCAGAAGGGCAACCACAGCACCCTTGGACACAGTGGCCACAAATCCGCTTACCGGAGCCGGGGCGCCTTCATAGACATCGGGCGTCCACAGATGGAACGGCACCACCGCCAGTTTGAAGCCCATACCGACAATGAGCATTCCCAGGCCGACGAGTACCCAGAGTGAGCCGGCCTCGGGGAGAGTGCTCTGGAAGAGGGCGGCAATCCGCGCGAATTCCATGGTTCCCAACCGGGCATAGACGAGTGCCATACCGAAGAGCAGAAAGGCTGCGGAGGCACCAGCCAGGATGAGATATTTCAGGCTTGCCTCGAGAGCGTTTCCACGCAAGCGTGGGTAGGCGATTAGCGCGTAGAGGGCCACGCTGAGAATTTCCAACCCTAGGAAAAAGCTAGCGAAGTGAGTGCTGGCCACCAGCACCGCAGCCCCCAGAGTCGCCAGGAGGAGAAGTATGTAGAATTCCTCCCGATTGTCCTGTCGAACCTTTAAATACCCGTAAGCCAGCCCCACGGTGGCAAAGGTAGCGGCAAAGAGCAACCCCATATAAAAGAGGGCGAAGCGGTCAAGGATAAGGAGACTTGTAACCTGGACCGACTCCGAGGAGGAACCCTTCGTCAGGCTGAGGAATGCCAGAGTCAAAACGACAAGGGTCAAGGCCATGGTCAGGGGGTGATTTCTGTAGAAGGCGACTAGCAGCATAATTACCACCACCCCACCGGACAAAATGATCAGGGGCAACAAGGTGATCAGTTCAGCAGATGTCATGGGTTTACTCCCTATGTCGGACCTTGGCTTGAACCACAGATAACCGTTTCATTGCAGAGGGCATGGTACCTTCCAGCTCACTTGCCATATGTTTTTCCTGCCCTTTGTGGTTCGATATCTTTCCCTCCATACGCCGTTAGAGGCGAAACCATCTCACCGGGCCGGCTCACGATCTGGGTGGTGGCTGCGTAGCGCTGCAGCTGTGCTAGGGCCTGCCTGGAGGTGTTGAGCAGCGGTTGCGGGTAGATCCCCAGCCAGACTATGAGTGCAATCATGGTCGCCATGGTGGCTGTTTCCCTGGCCGAGAGGTCATCTAACTTCCAACCCTCCTTGTTGGCACCGTGGAAGGTCCGCTGTACCAGCCAGAGAGAGTAAATGGTTGCACTGATGAGACCCAAAGTGGCCAGCACCGTAATGGGGACACTCACTTTATATGTGCCGAGCAAAACCAAGAACTCGCCGACAAAGTTTCCCAGTCCAGGCAGTCCCAGCGAGGCCACGGCGAAAAACAGTGCCACTCCCCCCAACTTCGGTACGGTGGTCCACAACCCCCCCATGCGGGACATATCACGGGTGTGCATCCGCTCCTGAAGGGCTCCCGCCAGGATAAAGAGGGAGCCGGTGCTGATACCATGGCTGACCATCTGTACCACCACTCCCTGAAGGGCCAACTGGTTCCAGGCAAAGATTCCCAGGAAAACGAAACCCATGTGACTGATGCTGGTGTAGGCCACCAAGCGCTTGAGATCGGTTTGGCCGAAGGCCAGCAGAGCTCCATAGAGTATGGAAACCACCGCCAGAACTCCGGCAATGGGAGCGAAGGCCAACGCTGCCTGGGGAAATAGCGGTACTACAAAGCGGAGCAAGCCATAGGCACCGGTTTTCAGCAAGAGGCCGGCAAGAATGACGCTGCCGGCGGTGGGCGCCTCGGTATGGGCATCGGCCAGCCAGGTATGGACCGGCACCACCGGGAGCTTAACGGCGAAGGCAACCAGAAACCCCAGCATCAGCCACTTTGCTGCCACCTGCGACATGGGTGTGGACAGTAACTCAGTATAGTTAAAGGTGTACACCCCGCTGAGGTGGTGATGAATGAAGTAGAGTCCCAGGATGCCCATGAGCATGAGGAGGCCGCTGACCTGGGTGAAAATAAAGAATTTGACCGAGGCATAGACCCTATTCTCGTGCCCCCAGAGAGCTATGAGGAAATACATGGGCACCAGCATCATTTCCCAGAAAAAATAGAACAAGAACAGATCCAGGGCCAGGAATACGCCTATAATGCCAGACAGAGTCCACATGAGGTTGAAGTGGAAAAAGCCGACCCGCTCCTGGATTTCGCGCCAAGAGACCACCACCGCTGCCATTCCCAGAAAAGCGCTGAGCAAGATGAGCAGCAGGCTGAGCCCATCTAAGGCGAGATAGAAACTGATGCCCAGAGAGGAGATCCATGGTTGGTTTATCTCCACCAGCCAGGGAGTTTTCCCGGAAAAGGCGATCTCCTGCCCCATTCCCCACCACAGGTTGAGAATCAGTACCAGAGTCAGGGCCAGGCCGATGAGACAAATCCACCGTGGCAGCTTTGCATGCCAACGGCCGACGAACCAGGCCACAACCCCGGCGGCAAAAGGAATAATCACGAGCCAGACGAGTATCATAGGAAGACCACCATAGCGATAATTACCGTTGCGCCAATGGAGATGGACATGGCGTATTAGCGTAGCCGTCCCGTCTGAGTGCGACTCAGGGCGCGGTAGGCAATTTGATTTACCCAGGCAATTCCATCATAGATGAAATCGATAACGTCGTCCCGGTCTACGTTCGCCAGCCAAGCGTAGGGGAGGACCACAAACGTATCGTAGAGCCAATCGAAGCCCCAATCTGCAAACCACCACCGGTGTAAGGTTGCTCCCAGGGAGGTATTTGCCAGTCTTTCGATGAATCCACGCCCAGGCATGAAGAGAAGATAGGCCAGAATGATTCCCCCCACGGAAACCGCGGCGGCAATGAACTCCAGCACCGGCTCTTGTGGCGCTTTGACCGCAAGGGTTGAAGCTGCCGGAAGAGCGCTGTGGAGGAAGTCCGAGAACAGCGGCAGGTTGCCCAGGAAACTGGGCAGTTCCACCCAGCCTCCTACCACTGAAAGGGCTGCCAGGGTGGCCAGGGGAATTTTCATGGGCAGGCCGGGCTTTTTGGTTGCCCGCTGGTTAACCTCACCAAAAAAAGCAATGAAGACCATGCGAAAGGTGTAAAGGGAGGTGAGCAAGGCACCGGTCAGCCCTGCACCCCACAGCCAGGGACTTCCCAGGGGTGAAGACCATGCTCGCCAGAGGATGAGATCCTTGCTGTAGAAACCGGCCGTTACCACCGGTAAGGCCGCTAGAGAGCCGGAAGCGATGAGAAAAGTCCAGAAGGTGAAGGGTAGCTGCCGCCGCAGGCCGCCCATCTTGAAGATGCTATGTTCCTCGTCCAGGGCCTGGATTACCACCCCGGCCCCGAGAAACAGAAGCGCCTTGAAGAAGGCGTGGGTCATGAAGTGAAACATGGCAGCCGACCAGGCTCCAACGCCCAGAGCCAGAAACATGTAGCCGATCTGGCTGATGGTCGAGTAGGCCAGGACACGCTTGATATCCCATTGAGTGAGAGCGCTGAAACCTGCCAGCAGCAGGGTGGCCGCCCCAATCACCGCAACACCCCACTGTACTGCGGGTGCCAGGGAAAAGAGTACGTGGGTACGAGCGATGAGGTAAACACCGGCGGTCACCATGGTGGCTGCATGAATGAGGGCACTCACCGGGGTGGGACCGGCCATGGCGTCCGGCAACCAGGTTTGCAGTGGGAGCTGAGCCGATTTCCCCAGAGCACCGCCCAGAAGCAAAGCCGCAGCAGCAACGGCCAAGCCTGAACCGGGGGGCCATTGTTCTACGGCCCGGCCCATCAGTTCCTGAATCTGCAAGGTACCCAGATTGGTGAAGAGCAAGAACAGTCCAATGGCCATGGCGGTATCGCCCACGCGGGTGACCACAAAAGCTTTGCGGGCGGCTCGGCCATTGGCCGGATCGCTGTACCAGAAACCGATGAGAAGATAGCTGCATAGACCCACTCCTTCCCAGCCCAGATAGAGAAGCAACAAGTTGTCTGCCAGGACCAGAGTGAGCATGGAGCCGACAAAAAGATTCATATAAGCAAAGAAGCGGCTGTAACCTTGGTCCGCGGTCATGAATTCGGCGGAGTAGAGGTGGATGAGAAAACCAACCACCGTGACTACCAGGATCATGAGCAGAGAGAGGGCGTCAAGGTAGAGAGCGATCTGAGGGTTGAATCCGGCGACAGTCATCCAGGTCCACAAGGTCTGGGAGTAGGCCTGGCCCGGCGGTGGGACGGCAAAAAAGGTTATCGCCAGCCCTACCGCCAGCAGGGCCGACAATCCCACCGAACCGACACCGATGACGGCCGCTGCCCTTTTTGCTGGCGACCAGCAGGCCAACACCACAAAGCCGGCGAAAGGAAGAGCTGGAATGAGCCATAACAGATCGAACATCTTAACCCCTCATCCTGCTGGCCGCGTCTCCATCCACAGTTTTTAATTTGTGGTGCAGTTGAAGAACCAGAGCCAGTCCCACTGACACCTCAGCCGCAGTCATGGCCAGGACAAAGACGAACATAATCTGGCCATCGGCCTGACCCCAGTAAGATCCTGCAACCACAAAGGCCAAGCCGGCAGCATTCAACATTATTTCAATGCAGAGAAGCATAAAAATGAGGTTACGACGAACCAAAAGCCCCAGCAGGCCCAGGAGGAAGAGTACTCCTGCCAGAAGCAGCCCGTGTTCCAGCGGCACTGTCAGCATCATCCATCCTCTCTTTTTTCCAGCTCTCCTGTCGCTTCACGTCGGCCCAGGTGGTAAGCTCCCACCAGGCCGGCCAAGAGCAACATGGAGGCAAGTTCGACACCCAGCAGGTAAGGGCCGAAGAGGGCAATGCCAACCTCTTTGGGTCCCACCGGATTGACCGCCATAAGCTGATGTCCCCCACCGCGGAGAATATAGTAGACCAGCTCACCTGCCAAAAGGAGGGTGAGAATCGTCGGCCCGATCCACATGGACGGTGTCAGCCAGGTGCGCTCCCGCTCAGCGGTCTGGGGACCCAGGTTGAGCATCATGATCACGAAAACAAAGAGGACCATAATGGCTCCGGCATAGACGATGACCTCCAGTGCGGCGACGAAAGGCGCCCCCAGGACAAAGAAGATCAGGGCCACTGACAACAGCGAGACGATCAGGTAAAGGAGGGCGTGCACCGCGTTCAAACGGGTGATCACCATAACTGTGGCAACCACTGCCACCAAAGCCGAAATATAAAACACCAAGTTCATTTGCCATCCCTCAGAAATCCAAGTGTACCTTTAGCCAGGAGTTTCCCCAAAAAGATTCTAGTGAGATGTGGGCCACGGGGAAGCTACTCCACAACGCGCATGATTCGCGCCATTAATTGGCAGGATTCCTGTTTAGTGAGCACCATATCTTCATGCAACCCCTCGCAAAGCTGAGAGAGTGAATATCGGTTGCTCAGATGTTCGTTGTTTCGCAGCTTCCCCCTAACCCTTTGTGAAAGCTGATTATCTAATTCTCTAATTTTCTAATTCTCCAACTCTTTAATCACGCAACGGACCACGGACTACTGACAACTGACCTTAAGGCAATAGACTGTGCACATCCACCGGGGACTCCTCATTCTCCGCCTCTCCTTTGTCCTTGCCGCCGATGGTTAATCCCGCCACCCGATAAAAGTTGTAACCCGGATATTTACCGGGCCCGCTGATCAATAGATCCTCTTTTTCGTAAACCAGATTGGGTCGGCTGTATTCACAGAGCTCAAAGTCAGGCGTCAGCTGGATGGCATAGGTTGGACAGGCCTCCTCACAAAATCCACAGAGGATACAGCGGGAGAAATTGATGCGAAAAAATTCCGGATACCGCCTGCCGTGCTCATCCTCCGTCGCCTGCAAAGCAATGCAGTCAACCGGACAGGCTACTGAGCAGAGATAACAGGCCACGCAACGTTCTTCTCCGTCGGGATCCCGGGAGAGAATGATCCGGCCCCGGAACCTGGGTGGCAGATATACCGTTTCCTCAGGATACTGAACGGTTTCTCGCCGGTGAAACATATGGAGCAATACGGTCCAGATGGTTCTAAGAATACTCAGCACGATTTTCTCCTCACCACTCAGTTGACAGCCAACAAGATCCCTCCGGTGACCACCAGGTTTAACAAGGACAGAGGAAGCAGCACCTTCCAACCATAGGACATCAGTTGATCGTAGCGGGGCCGCGGGAGCGAGGCCCGGGCCAGGATGAATCCCACGATAAAGACCAGCGTCTTGAGCAAGAACCAGACGAGGGGCGGCAACACCGGACCCAGCCAACCCCCGAAGAACAGGGTGACGATCATCGCTGAAATCAGGGTAATGCCAAGATACTCACCCACGAAGAACATGCCAAATTTCATCCCCGAATATTCGCTGTGATAGCCGGCCACTAGTTCACTCTCTGCCTCTGGCAGGTCAAAGGGAAGCCTGTGGGTTTCTGCAAAGCCGGCGATTATGAAAATGATCAGGCCGAGAAACTGAGGGATACAGAACCACATTTTTCTCTGCGCCTCGACGATGTCACTCAGGTTGAATGAGCCGGCAAGGATCACCACCCCCATCAACGACAACCCCATGAACACCTCATAACTGAGCATCTGAGCCGTGGCGCGCAGCCCACCCAGCAGAGAATACTTGCTGCCGGAGGACCAGCCCCCCAG
>JARRNM010000003.1:0-31335 GCA_037384945.1 Deltaproteobacteria bacterium | reverse complement strand
TGCCTAAAGTGCCTTTCTTGGGAATCGGCGCCACAATTCGGATGCTTGCTGCTTTTAGGGCGAGGGCCAAGTCATCGGCTAGACTGACAATTTTGCTTATCTTAATTCCCGGCGCCGGCTTAAATTCATACATGGTAATGACTGGTCCGGGTGAAACCTCAGTGACTTCTCCTTCCACCCCGAAGTCTGCAAGTTTTTATTCCAGGATGCGGGAGTTCATCACCAGACTATCCTGGTCCGTGGTCTCTACAGATTGCTCGGGAGGGTCCAAAAGGGCGACGCTTGGAAGTCGAAAATCACCATTCGCTTCCATGAACCTGAACTGGGCCTGTTCATGTTCCTGAACCTCTGCCTTTTCCTCCTTTTGCTTCTTAACCACGGGAGCTCTGGCAGCGGCTCTAAGGTTTGGCTCTTCTTTTCCCTGGCGCTGATTTCTGATCTTCTGAATAAGCTGCCAGAATTTTGTCAGTCCTGTTTGCAGGGAAGCGGCTGTGCTGGCAAGGGAGATTGAAGTTGTCAAGAGAATGGCCACTGCGGCTAGCAGCCAGAGGACGAGATAGGCTCCCATGGGCTTGAGATAGAATTGGAGGTACTTTTTCAGTACCAGCCCCAATATGCCTCCACTTCCCGGCAAAGGTTCGCCCCAGAGTCTAAGCGCAGGCCAATAGAGCGTGGCCAGGCCACTTGAGGCAACTATGAGTAAGGTGCAACCAATAGCGAGAAAAAGTGGATTCGAACCTTCTCGAGGCAGAAAGAGCCAAAGAGCTCCGAGGAGAAGGAAGGCGGGCAACCAATAGGCGCTTATTCCTACGGCAACCAAGAGGATAGCTGCAACGTTGGCCCCAACAATTCCCACTGCATTCTGAAGCGGACGCTGATCACCGGAAGCGGTAAATATTGTTGGATCACTGCTGTGATAACTAACTAAACTGAGAAATAACATGAGCCCCAGCCCCAAAAGGCAGAGTGCGGTAATTTCTCTTGCTTTAGGGTCTAATCTGGACAACATATATCTATCTGTCGCTTTCTATATCTCAGCCTTGCCTTGGAAAAAGAGACACATCTACTGCCCCCGTCTCGGCAGAGTCCCGAAAGCTGCGAATTTTCCACCCTTCATACTAGAGGTTACATTCGGTGTCAACTGCGGCCCTTCGCGTGCTACGCACCAAGGAGTGGGCAGGAAGCAGCGAAAATCGGAACGGGCAACGGAGAAATGGTATCGTCATAAATAAAGAGCTTCCTGGCCAAGCCAACTCTTTTATTATGCCAACCAAGCAAATCCTGGAAGCAACAACTTTCTGGAGATCTGATCAGTACATAGCTGATGGCTCATGACGCTTCTGAGTCCGCCTCAAGAGGCTGGCTCCTTAAAGGCTCAGGTTGGCCTTTCTCCTGGGGAGGTAGCTTTTCTTGAATTCTCCGGCGAATTTCGGAGATCAGCCAGTTCCTGTTCTCTGGGGTGATATCCTTGGTGGGTACAGGCTCGCCAACATATACCTTTACCAGTTGAGGGCGGACTCTGAATCCCTTTTTGGGAAGAATTGAAAAAGCTCCACTGATGCTTACCGGCACGATGGGACGCTTGGATTTGATGGCAAGGTAAAAGCCGCCCTTCTTGAAGGACTGAAGTTTGCCGTCCAAGCTGCGAGTTCCTTCCGGGAAGATAACAACAGAGGTTCCCTCCCGAACCCTGGTTGCCGCCAGATCAATGCTCCTGAAGGCCTCTTTCCGATTGCTACGGTCGATGGGGATGTAACCAGCGCCTTTCATGGCAGCACCCAATATGGGAATACGGAAGAGCTCCTTCTTGGCCAGCCAGCGAAACTGAGTGGGAAGGTGTCCGAGTAACGTGAAGATGTCAAATTGACTTTGATGGTTGGCAGCAAATACATAGGCTTCTTCCAGATTAATGTTGTCCAGTCCCTCCATCTGAACCTTCACCCCAGCGGCAAACAGCAGACTCCGGGCCCAGAGTCGAGCTAGCAAATGAGTACTGTTGCTAGCGGGGCTTACGAAGGCGGTGCAGATGACACCAAGACTGCAAAGGACCGTAGCTAGAAATAGTATGATGTAGAAGAGCAGAGATCGGAGCATTTGCCAACCTTGACGCTTAGCCTGGATGTTTCACCAAGCGGTCTGGCGACGCCCTTCGACGAAATAGCCGGGCTAGTGAATTTTTAGGTATGTTAAAATGATTGGTACTCTTCGTCAAGCTTGTTGCTACTTATTTCTCTGCTTGCTTTGGGTTGACAGAATTGGTATTTTTGTGAATTAAACGTAGTATAGAGTGCATGCCTTCTTCATTCCAAGTTTTGGCCCTCGACGGTTTTAGAGGGCAGGAGAGGCACCGGCATCCGATCTCGCTGACCTATTTTTTAGGTGTGAGTTCTTATCTGTGCGCTATTACCCTATCTTCCTCAAAGTAGAAACCCGGCTTTGCCTGGTGGTGGGTGGCGGAGAAGTGGGGGCCCGGAAGGTTAAGACCCTTCTAAGCTGCGGGGCCTCGGTGGCGTTGGTCTCTCTTGAGTTGGTGGAGTGGCTGGAGGAGAAGATAGAAGAAGGTGTAGTAGATCTGCTGGGGGACCACTATGAAGAAAAATATCTCGAAGGGTGTAGCCTGGTAATCGCTGCTACGGACGATCTGGAGCTCAACAGGCGAATAGCAAAAGATGCGGAAAAGCGTGGACTTCTTTGCAACGTGGTTGACTATCCTCAAGAGGGCAATTTCATCCTCCCCGCCTTGATCCAACGGGGCGCTCTAACTTTGGCTATCTCTACTTCGGGGAAAAGCCCGGCGCTAGCGCGACAAATCCGTGAGGATCTGGAGCACCGTTTCGGGGAGGAGTACGCTGATTTCCTTGAGATAATGGGAGCGGTGCGGAGCCGATTGCTCAGGGAGAGTCAGGACTCTCTGACCAACAAGGAAAAGTTCGATAGCCTGGTAAGATCGGAATTGCTTGAACTAGTGCGCAGAAGAGATTTTGCGGCTGTGGACAGCATTTTGCAGAAAGTTCTCGGATCCAACTATGCACTGAAAGAGTTGGAGATCTCGTGGTGAATGAGTCGCTGGTCATCCTCTCATTTATAACTACCTTGCTCTATTCAGTGGGGACCATAGGCTATCTTATCTACGTTGTTCGTACTGAGGTGACCATTCACCGTATTGCCTACGGTTTTCTCTTAGCAGGATTTCTTTGTCACTCTCTCGGTTTAGCCTTACTTGTGGGCCAAATAAGGCAAATGCCGGTAACCACCTTGCCCCAGACTTTTTCCCTTTTTGCCTGGGCCATTGTGGGTAGCTATCTCGCCTTCCAGTTGAAATTTAACATCCGCGTTTTTGGTACTTTCGTCTCACCACTCGCCGTAATATTCATGCTCCTTTCATCTGCCATCCCGGGGAAAATAATTCCCACTAGCCAGCTATCCCAGAGTTTCTGGCTGATCCTGCACGTGAGCACCATTTTCATAGGTAATGCCATCTTTGCCCTGGCCTTCTGTGCAGGCATTATGTACCTCCTTCAGGAACGACAGATTAAGACAAAGAGTTTTGGACTTCTTTATCGACGACTGCCTTCTCTTGAAACCCTGGATTCACTCAACTACGTTTGCCTAACTTTCGGTTTTCCCCTTATCACTATCGGCCTTATATCAGGTTTCGTTTATGCCGGTGCTGTCTTGCGCTCCTTCTGGCATTGGGACCCAAAGGAGATTCTCGCGGTGATTACCTGGCTGATCTATGCGGTACTACTCCATGAACGGTTAGCTGTGGGGTGGCGGGGCCGACGGGCAGCGATTATGGCAATTGTCGGTTTCAGTATTATTTTGGTGACCTTTGTGGGCGCCACTCTTGTCCTGAAGGGTCATCATACTTTTATGCGTGGTTAGTTGAACGCTATGGATCGTATCGTTCTCATAGGATTGAACCATAAAACCGCTCCGGTGGAGATCCGGGAGAGGTTTAATCTTGTCTGTATGGATACTAGAGGGCCCTTGTCCGATCTTGTCCGCCTCCGGTCACTGAGGGAGTCTTTTTATCTTTCCACCTGTAACCGTATGGAAGTCCTCTGCACCAGCCCAAGATTGGATGAAGGCATTGGTGCTGTGGTAGGTTTGCTGGGGGAAATATATGGACAAACTGGGGCGGCACTCAAGCCATATCTCTACATTCACATTGACCAAGACGCCGTCAAGCACCTGTTCAGAGTTGCCTGCAGTCTGGATTCTATGGTGGTAGGTGAACCTCAGATTCTAGGGCAGATCAAAGATGCCTACCGCCAGGCCACCGAAGTCAAGGCACCTGGAGTAGTCCTTAACAGGCTGCTTCACAAGTCATTCTCTGTAGCCAAGCGGGTGCGCACAGAGACCCGCATCGGAAGTAGCGCGGTGTCGATCAGCTATGCGGCGGTGGAGCTTGCCAAAAAGATATTTGGAGAACTGGAAGGAAAAACCGCGCTGCTTATTGGTGCGGGAGAGATGGCTGAGCTGGCTGCGGAACACCTTATTTCCAATGGAATCGAACGGATTGCCGTAGCCAACCGCACTCTCGAGAGAGCCATGGCTTTGGCCAGAAGATTCAACGGCTCTACCGTACCGTGGGAGGAATTGGTAGAGGAGCTAAGAAAGACTGACATTATAATCAGCTCCACAGGTTCACCCGAGCCCATTTTGACCGGTAAGCAGGTAAGGAAGCGGATGAGGGCAAGGCGTAACCGTCCGCTTTTCTTTATTGATATTGCGGTGCCCCGTGACATCGATCCCGAGGTAAACCGCATAGACAATGTTTATCTATATAACATTGACGACTTGCAAGGTATTGTCGAAATCAATCGGGCCGAGCGGATCAAAGAGGCAGCCAGGGCGGAGCACATCATTTCAGCGGAGGCACTGAAATTTGACACTTGGCTGAGAACACTGGAGGTCGTTCCCACTATTGTGTCCTTGCGAGAAAAGGCGGAGCAGATCAGGGAGACGGAAATTCGCAAGACTCTCGCCCAACTTGACTCTCTTTCTGGCGGGGAGATTGAAGCCATTCATATTCTCACTCGATCTGTAGTCAACAAATTGCTCCATGATCCCATTCTTTTTCTCAAACGCATCAGTACCAGGTCGCGCAAAGACCTTTACCTGGATGTTGCCCGTAAATTTTTTCGTTTGGATGAGGATCAGCCTGAGACGGAAGAGGGGGAGGATCAGCTATCTCTTGATTCAGACAAGGTGTCGTGATAGTGTGGAAAATAATATTATCTTTGGAGGCTTAATCGAAGAGTGGAGGGTTGGCGTGGCAGACATCATTGAATTAGAAAGGCGGCGCCAGCGGCAGCAAAGGGAAAAGGCCGAGGGGCTGGACGAAGAAAAGCTGGATGTACTTAAAAAGGTCCTGCAATGTGCCCGGTGTCAGCTCAAATGCGCCAGGTGTGGCACCCAGATCGAGGGAGCCGAGGATAAGGAGCACGCACCACTGCCTTATCCACTGTGTTCAGGTTGTGGTGATGAATATAAGGTTTACCTCGAACTCACCATGGGAGAGTCGGCAGCCGGGCGCTACTGGCACAATCAGGAGTGGATGGAAATCTGGCGCACCTGGTTGCAGCATCAGAAAGCTCTGGACCACTACCGCAACTCTAAAGAGTTCATCAAGTTACTGCAGGAGTTCGAGGCTTTGTGGTAGGAACTGGTCGTCGGAGATAGGAAGGAGCAAGACATGATTGGCGGAATCGGCATGCCAGAATTGCTGGTGATCCTGGTGATCATCTTGATAATTTTTGGTGCCGGGAAGCTACCAGAAATTGGTGCGGGTCTCGGCAAAGGTATCAAGAATTTCAAGAAGGCGTCATCTGGTTCGGATGAAGTGGAAAACAAAGGCGAGAAACCAAAGATCGAGGAGAAAAAGGAGGAGGTCTAATCACCGGACAACTGGCAATTAACGGTTAGACTAGAGGTCTAGCTGGATTTCAACTACCTCACCCAGAGCAGGATTTGCCCAGTCTTATCTGCAATTCCCCTGAGCTTATCAGCCCATCTCTAAAGGCCAAACCCCAACCCCTATCGACGGCAATTCAGCAAAAATTCGGGTTAGGGAAAAGAGCTAGAAGGGAATATCGTCATCCGCTTCCGGCAGATCAGGTACGTCCACATCCGCCGGGGGCAACTCTGATTCGGAGGGGGTTCCCCGGCCAGCGCCTAACATTTGCATGTTGGCAGCGACAATCTCCGTGGTCCAACGCTTGTTGCCGTCCCGATCTTCCCAGGCACGGGTTTGTATTCGCCCCTCAATGAATATCTGCCTGCCTTTGCTTAAATACTCTCCGCAAATTTCTGCCAGTCTTCCCCAGGCAATAACCCGATGCCATTCGGTGCGCTCGCCCTTTTCTCCTTCTTTGTTGGTCCAGACTTCGTGGGTAGCCAGCCTTATAGTAGCCTTGGCAGTGCCACTAGGGGTGTAACTCAACTCTGGATCTGCACCCAAGTTTCCAATCAAAAGCACACGATTTAATGACGCCATATTTACCCTCCCTCTAAGCTGTGACGATTCTACCATATAAAACCAGGAGAACAAGAAGTAAATGGGATCGAGGTTGGCAGAATTCTTGCTTGTACATACACAGGCTTTCTATAGAAAGAAACTGACGGAGGGGAGGGTGCGATGTTGAGTCGTGTCCGTAAATTTACTGGCACCGATGTGTGGTTGGTTGAAGTTGATAAACTGCCGCACTTGAAACGTATACTCTACAGACAACTGCAGCTAACCCTTTATGTCTGGCGAGAATTCTGGAAAGATAATAGTCTCCTGCGAGCTTCCGGTCTCACCTATACCACCCTTTTAACCCTGGTGCCTCTCCTGGCCCTGATGTTTGCTCTCCTGAAGGGACTTGGGGTGCAAAAAGCGCTAGAGCCCATTTTCCTGGATAGGCTTACCGGCGGATCCCACCCAATCACCGAACGGATAATGGAGTATGTCTCACGCATCAATGTGGGCTCGCTGGGTACTCTGGGAATAATCTTTCTTTTTCTCACTCTGATTTTGGTGCTAACCAATGTTGAAATGGCTTTCAATCAGATCTGGCAAGTGGATCGAGGTAGATCCTGGCTGAGAAAATGCAGTGATTATTTGGGTCTGGTAGTAATTCTGCCGGTGGCGATGTTTGTGTCCTTAAGTTTGATGACCTTTGTCAAGAGTCACGTGGTAACCCAGGAACTCCTAAGCATAGATCTCTTGGGTAGAATATATGTTTACCTCCTCAAAATAGCGCCTTTCTTCGTCATGTGGTTAGCCTTTTCCTTTATATATCTTTTCATGCCGAACACGCGGGTTAATCCAATCTCCGCCTCCGCGGGAGGAATAATCGGTGGAACCCTCTGGCAGTTTTGTCAATGGGCCTACATCCATTATCAGTTCGGTTTCCGCACCTATGGAGCAATCTACGGGGCCCTTTCGCAGCTTCCCATGCTGCTCATCTGGATATTTGTCAGCTGGATTATTTTACTATTAGGGGCGGAGATTGCCTTTGCTCACCAGAATCTAGCGCGGTTCCGTCTGAAGGAGCGCTGGCGAGCTCAACCTACGGTGAACAGAAGCTACTGGGGGTTGCAATTGCTGCTATTGGTGGGGCAACGATTCAAGGCGGGCCAGTCACCTCCGACAATAATAGAACTGGCGGAGGAGCTGGAAGTGCCAGCAGATGAAACAAGAGCGCTTTTAGAGGTTATGCAAAATATAGGGGCTTTGAAAGCCGGCGGTGAGAACGGGCACGAAGTTCTTCCAGCCAGGGACATGAGGCACCTTATGGTGTTTGATTTGGTGGAAGGACTGGAACAGAGAGAATCCATCCCCGAAAACATAGTAGCTGAAGGACACGGGAAGATTATTTTGGAAGTACTAAATCTTGTACGTGAACAGGGGAGAAAGGGAGTTAAAAAACTGAGCCTTGCCGATCTGTTGGCAAGAGTCAAAGAGGAATTTACTTCTGCAGAAGAAGAGGCTAACGAGGTTGAGGAAGCCAAACGATTAACCAGCGCGGTGTAACTCCTCATCAGCAAAAGGTAAATCAAGGGGAAAAGTAAGTGGCCACAGCTTCAGCATCAGCAAAATTGACGGGTTCTAGGTATTTTCTCCTGAGTTCATCCACCCTGGTCAGAGAGAGAGCTAAGTCATCTGGATCCAGGAGGCCGCGGTCGAGACCATGACGCATTGCCTCGGCAGTCTGAGACATTTTTTCCGGATGGTTACAAACCAAGAGGAGATCAGCGCCCGCCTTGAGAGCCGCAATTGAGGCGGCCGCCGGCGAATATTTCTCACCAACCGCTCCCATTTCCAGGTCGTCGGTGACAACCACTCCCCTGAAGCCCAGTCGCTCCCGCAGTAGACTGTTGATGATGGCCTTAGAAAATGTGGAGGGATGTTCTGGGTCAAGAGCCGGATAAATAGTGTGGGAAGTCATGACCAAGGCCACATTAGCCTGGACCGCAGCCTTAAAGGGCGGCAGATCGTAATCTTCAAGTTCATCTCGCCCCGCTGATATAAGGGGTAAATGGTGGTGTGGATCCTTTTGGGTTCGTCCCAAACCCGGAAAATGTTTTGCGGTGGCTATGACGCCTTCAGACTGAATCGCCTCGATTGCTGCTATGCCGCAATGGGAAACGACAGACGGGTCTCGGCCAAAGGAGCGAAATTTCATGATCTCCCCTGAATTGACATCAACAACGGGCGCCAGATTCAGGTTTAGACCGACCAGATTCATCTCCCGGGCTGTAAGTCTGTAGTAATGGCTCACCAGATCAGAACCACTACTGCCCAGGTCGGCGGCATGGGGAATTTGGGTGAAAGGTGGACCCATTCTGGCAACGCTGCCACCCTCTTGATCCACAGCCAGGAAAAGAGGACGTCCAAGCTCCTGCAGTGCCAGTGTTTGAATATCCCAGGTAAGCCGAGCCAACTGCTCGGGATCCCTGATGTTTCTCCTGAAGAATATAAGGCCGGCCGGCTGCAAGCCGAGTAGGTGAGTGGCAAGAGCCTTATTCATTTCCTGTCCTGTGAAGCCAACCATCAGGAGTTCGCCGAGGCGTTCACGTAAGTCCATTTCACCAAAAATCCTCTCTTTAGAAGCTTTGAGATTGGGGGTTGACTAAACCACGAAGGACACGAAGGTCACAAACAAAAATTAAATATATAACACTTCTTCGTGTTCTCGGTGTTCTTCGTGGTGAAATGCAGATATAAATTGGCATATTTGCTCCTGGGGTCAACATCTGCTATATGACGCAGTAAATCATTATATACAAAAATCTCTTTGTCCAGTGATAACATTTACCTCTACGGTCCTAAGGGGGCAGAGCTAGTTAAGCATAATTGGTTGATGAGTTTTCCAGCTAGTTCCCATGATGAAACCTCCGATGGAAGCTAGCTACTTTCGGGAGATTAATGAAATCCTTCAAGGCAATGATTCTGGCGGCTGGATTTGCAACGCGTCTCCGGCCCTTGACGAACAGCAGACCCAAGGTTTTGATTCCAATACAGAACCGGCCTTTATTACACTGGCTGGTAGAATTTCTCTGGTCCGCCGGCGCTGAGGAAGTCATAGTAAATGGCCATCATCTTAGCGATCAACTGGTTGATTCGGTAAGGAGGGCGAATTTTCCCATCCCTGTATATGTGCGGGTGGAGAAGATCCTCTTGGGTACAGGGGGGGCCATTCGCAATGTTGCCGATTTCTGGGATGAGCGGCCTTTTGTGGTAATAAATGGTGACATCCTAACTTCCATTGATCTCAGGGAGGTTTGTCTAAAGCACGAGAGTTCTGGTGCCATGGCCACCCTGGTGTTGAAGGATGAACCCCGGTTCAACAGGGTCCAGGTGGCCGACGACGGACGTATTCTCGGTTTCACTGGCGGACCTGGAAAACTTTTGGCATTTACCGGCATTACCGTGCTGAACCCAGAAATCCTCGCTGTCATTCCCGCTGATATCCCCGTGTCTATCATTGACTGCTATTCCCAGCAAATTTCCAGGGGTAAAAAAGTAATGGCCCATGTGGCAGAAGAGCAATACTGGCGAGAGTTGGGCAGTTTGGCAGGATACTTTCAGGCTCATCAAGAGCTGTTTAAACTGAGAAAAGCTCCATTTCAAAGACTTCAAGTGGGCGAAAAAGCGGTTGTTCACAAGTCAGCTCATTTGGGTTACAAGACCAGGCTCGAGGGGATGATTTGTATCGGGCAGGAGTGCGAGCTGGATAGGGACGTGGTAGTTCAAGAAAGCGTTATCTGGGATCAGGTGAGGGTTACGGCCGGTTGCTCCATTAGGAGAAGCATCATAGGTGATGGGGTGGTGGTCACCGAGTCCCTTGAGGGAGTGGTTGTCGGGAAAGAGGGCAGAGTCGAGCTGGCAGCTGGCAGCTAGCAGCAGGCAGAAAAAAGCTGGAGTAATGGAGTATTCAAATATGCCAAGGCGAGCGAGTTTTCCAAAAATCAGAGCGGAAGACCTGATTCGGGAGAAAACCCGACTTCGTGGTCCCTTTCACTGGGAGCCGCTTCACGGTGATGGTTCCCAGCGTGCTTTCTATCGGGTGTCCGACGGCAAAGGAAGTTTGGTAGTAGCGTGGAGCCCCCCTGAAGATCAGCGAATTCCCAATGAGAACGACTCTTATGTGTACTTGGGCGAACACCTCCGCAGTAAAGGGATCCCTGTACCGGAGATCTATGGCTATTCACGCCCTGAGGGATTGACTCTCTTAGAAGACTTGGGCTCAGTCCATCTGCAAGAAGCAGTGGAATCAGCTGAGGAAAGCTTGCTTGGTTTATATCACCAAGCACTTGAATTGCTTCTCAAAATGCAAGCAAAGGGTACAAAGGATCTGGACCCCAGCCATTGTTTCGACACCGCCGTTTACGACCCCCCGTTTATCATCAGGCGAGAGTTGGAATACTTTCGCTGGAGCTTTTTGGAGGGGGCACTGGGACTCGAGATAGATTCGGCCTACCTGAAGGATGACTTTTCTCTTTTAGCAACCAGGGCAGGGCAGGTGGGAGGCCAAGCTTTTTTTGTGCACCGAGATTTCCAGTCCCGCAATTTGATGGTAAAGGGTGATCTTCTTTACCTCATCGATTTTCAGGGGGCTCGCCTAGGCCCTCCTCAGTATGATTTGGCGTCGCTGCTTATAGATCCTTACGTGCAGCTGCCAGAGCATATCCAAATCGACTTGTTGGAAGTGCACAGCAGAAATCTAAGCGAGTTGACTGGAATCTCAGTAGAAGAGTTTGTCTATAAATTTTCCCATGTGGCGCTGTGCCGGAATCTACAGATTCTCGCCGCCTTCTCCTTTCTCACTAGCAGGAGAGGAAGGCCGCATTTTGCCCGATATATCATTCCGGCCTGGAGGGGCCTGAGGCGGCTGCTAACAGCAGGAACACTTTCGGATTACCGAAGTTTGGCAAACCTGGTCAATAATCAGAGCGAGGAGATGTTAGCCAGAGTGGCTGCTAGGTTGGAGATGGAGGCCCGGAGCGCAGAGCGCCAAGGGCCAGGCGCATAGCGTCATCTCACATTTCACATTTTGCATTTATCATTTTTCATTTTCATGAAGTGCAAGCTCTGGTCTCCTAGCCAACTATTCAATGACCTATTGACCTCATGACCAATGAGAAATGAGCAATGAGAAATGAGATGGAAGAGGCCCAAGTAAATAGCCTCAGTTCCGGCGTTATTCCCATCGTTGCCATTGTTGGCCGGCCCAATGTGGGAAAATCGACCCTTTTTAATCGGCTCTGCAGAGAGCGCCGGGCAATAGTAGATGACACACCCGGAATCACCCGCGATCGATTAGTGGCGCAAGTCATTTGGGGGGATCGGCCGTTCTGTCTGGTGGACACAGGTGGAATTGAGGAGGAGATAGACCGTTACCCCCTTCAGATGCAGGTTCGTCAGCAAGCACAAATGGCCCTTGAGGAGGCAGATTTGCTGATTTTTCTCGCTGACGGCAAAGAAGGTTTACATTCTGGTGATGTCACGGTTGTGGATCTCTTGCGTCGGTCCGGCAAGCCGGTTCTCTATGGAGTCAACAAGATAGATGGCTCAGAACAAGAGAACGGTATTTATGAGTTCTATAGTCTAGGGATAGAAAAGGTTTTCCCCATTTCTGCTGCCCACGGTTATGGCATCAGGGATATGATGGATGCTCTGGTGGAGATGCTTCCTCCAGAGACCACCGGGGAAGAAGGGGCTAAAGGGATCAGAGTGGCAATCATTGGGAGGCCGAATGTTGGGAAGTCTTCTCTGCTCAATCATATTATGGGTTCTGAACGTGTTCTGGTGAGCGATATACCTGGCACGACCAGGGACGCTATCGACGTCAGTATCACGCTAAATGATCAAGCATACCTGTTGATCGACACGCCTGGAATTCGGAGGCGCAGCAAGACTCGGGACAAGATCGAGAAGTTCAGCGTACTCAAGGCTTTGAAGAGTATCGACCGATGTCAGGTTGCGGTCTTGCTCCTTGACGGTTCGGAGGGTGTTACCGCACAGGATGTGAGAATCGCCGGATATATCCATGAGAGGTGCCGCGGTGCGCTTGCGGTAATCAACAAATGGGACCTAGTACAGAAAGACCCTCATAGGGTGGCCGAAATCAAAGAATCTGTGAACGAGGCGCTAAAATTCATGCCCTATGCTCCTCAATTGAGGATCTCTGCTCTGAGGGGAACCCGGGTGTCAACCTTGCTGCCTACCTTAAACATGGTGTTTTCCCAATATTGCACAAGGGTGCAAACCTCGGCAGTGAACGAAGTGCTGGCGACAGCCGTTTCCCGCCACGAACCACCCATGCATCACGGGCGTCGAACCAAGATCTTATATGGAGCCCAGGTGTCAGCTCAGCCTCCAACCTTTGTGGTGTTTGTCAGTTACCCAGAAGCAATTCACTTTTCCTACCGACGCTATCTAACAAACCAAATTCGGAAGGCATTCTCCTTGGACTTCACCCCTTTGCGTCTAGTGTTTCGTAAAAGAGAGAGTTACAAGGGAAGGAGGAAAAGGTGAGGGGCAAATGTTTATCCCTTGGAGCTCGACTTGTCCTTTTCGTTGTAATGAGTGCACTCCTTTTGTACTGCGGCGAGAGGGAGGAAAAGACGCAAGGGAGAGAACCGACGAGGATTGGAGTGGTGATACCGGGAAATGGCCCTTTGCAAAAGGAGGGCGAAATGCTGCGCCTCGGGGCGTTGATGGCAAGCGAGGAAGCTGGGAGCCGGGTAAGGGGCCATAAGGTAGAAACGATCGTATACCATTCAGCGTGCGATGTTGGTGGGGCTATTCCCCTTGCCGAGCGAATTGCCGCCGATAGCTCAATAAGCGTGGTAATTGGCTATTTGTGCCCAGAGACTATTCGCGCTGTGCTGCCAATCTATCGGAAAGCACATCTGGCGCTGATCAATCCCACTGTCTCCGCTGACTATATAAGGAGCGACGAGAGCCGTCATCTGTTCCCCTTATTATATGGGGATGGAGAGCAGGGAGAGTTTCTCGCTGCCTATGTGAAATCAGGCCTTGGCCTCAGCCGAGTTGCCGTATTTAGTGATGGCTCTATCTACGGGAACTTGCTCAGCAGTTTTTTCCTTGATGAGGCTAATCGTCTGGGCTTGGAGTTGGTTCGAACTATCTCTGCCAATCCGCAAGAGGATGAAACTGCACAGGCTGTGAGACTTCTGAAAAAGGCAAAACCCGAAGCTATTCTTCTTGCGGCTTTACCAAAAGCCGCCAGTTCATTCTTAATTGAGCGTCGGCGACAAAATGCAGGTGGGGTGGTCTTGGGAACAGACAGGCTCGCAGGCCCCGATTTCTATGAGTTGGCTGGCCAGGCGGCCGAGGGATTGCTTGTATGCCAGCCGATTCTCCTGGACAGCAAAGATCCGCAGAAGTCCGAATTTGTCCGAAGATTTGAGCAATTCAGCAAGCGAAGTCCCAATTGGGTTGCTGTGGCCGGTTTCGACTCGATGAGATTGGCCTTGCAGGTCTTGAGCCGCTCGGGACCCGAGAGAACTAGTTTTCTTGCCGCAATAAGAGAGATTGCTGATCTAGACACCTCATTTCGTGGGCTAAGTGGTCCGGTATTCTTTAGAGAGGACGGCACCAGTCACAGGCCTTTCTTTGTGGCCGAAATTCATGATGGGCGACTGAGATCGGCAAAGCCACCGACTATAGACTTTCCCGCTGCACTGACAAATAAAAAATAAGGAACGGGACGTCTGTGTTACTTGGAGGTATTGATTAGCGAGACGGGCGAGACGGGCGAGACGAGGTTTATTAACTATACCCGACCTCCCGTTGAGTTTACCCTGAGTTTGTCGAAGGGCCCGACCTTTCGTCTCGTAGCGCGAAGTGCTCAGTGTTGAGCAGATTGACACCATCGCATAGCTTGTGATAATTTTACTCATTTCAACGGCGACAGCGCTCGGATTAACTCAAATCTGAGCCTCTTTTCCTGTCGATCGTCCAGGTATCATCGGGCTACTCTTGGGGTGGGGAGATCCAACCCTTTTCTACCCAATGTTTTTCTCAGGAAAAATTGCCATCTTCGGCTGGAGAAGTCTATAGGGATAGGTTTAGGTCACTGCTGTTTTCTATCTGAATCGACGGACAAGGGAAAATGAAAAGAGCGATCCAGTTTGCTCTGCTCTTGGCCCTAGGAGTCTTGCAGAATCCTACGGCCGCTGCGCAGGAAGCCGTTAGTATCGGCGTTTTTTTACCCATGACCGGTAGTGTTGCCGCCTTTGGCCAGATGGAGTGGCTTGGCATTCAGACAGCGCACGATATGACCGAGAAGGTCTTGGGAAGGAAAGTCAAACTGGTGCTGGAGGACAGCAAGAGTGACCAAACTGAAGCAGCAGACGCTGTAGAGAAGTTAATTACAGAGCATAAAGTTGTGGCTATCATAGGTGGGACAACAAGTGCAGAAGCCTTAGCTGGGGGCTCCATCGCTGAAAAATACGAGATTCCAATGATTTCACCCTCTGCCACCAATCTCTTGGTCACCCGGGACAAAAAATATGTGTTTCGAGCTTGCTTCGACGATTCCTTCCAAAGTCAGGCCGCTGCCAGACAGGCGAGGATAGGAATGGGCGCCGGGACGGCCGCGGTGATCGTTGACATCGCCCAGCCAAATTATAGCGTTGGCTTGGGGAATCTCTTTCTGAAAGCTTTCGGGGATATGGGCGGCAAGGTGCTGGTCACAGCCTATATCCAAACGGGCGACCGCGATTTTAGAAGTCAACTTGCTGAGGTAAACGCGGTTAATCCGGATATCATATACGCGCCGACCTACTACACCGAAGATGCCCTGCTGGCCAAACAAATCAGGCAACTGGGAATAAAAGCACCTATTCTCATGGCCGACGGAGCCCAGGTGCCGGAACTCCTAAAGGATGGCGGAGAGGCGGTGGAAGGGGTTTACCTCACCTCTCACTTTAGCCTGGAAGCGGTGAGCACTAATTTGGGTCGAAGGTTCGTTGCCAAGTTCAACAAGAAATACGAGAGGAATACCGATGGTTTTGCTGCTCTAGGCGGCGATGCCTATTTTATTCTCACTGGAGCGATCAACCGGGCTAAGTCCACGGAGGCGTCCAAGATAAGAGCCGCTTTAATTGAAACGAGAAACTACAAAGGGGTCACCGGTACCATCAAAATTGAAGAGGACGGCAAGACGATCAAGAGTTTGGTGGTTAACAGAGTGAAGAATGGCAAATTCCAATACGTAACCACAGTGAATCCTTAGGCAATTGTACCCGGTGAATTGCACGATTTCTTCGTTGGGTTGAACGCTCTTTAGATATCAAACAAAGTGGTAAGAACGTTTCAGGAATGAAGAATATTAAAGCCTTATTAAGTGTGGAAGGGGTTTGCAAAGCATTTGGCAGGTTGATGGCGGTCAATGCATGCTCTCTGAAGGTCAAGAAGGGGACCATAACGGCGCTAATCGGCCCAAACGGTGCAGGCAAGACCACCCTGTTCAATCTCATCAGTGGGTTCCACAACCCTGATAAGGGTAAAGTCTTTCTTGACGGCAAGCGTATCGACGGTCTTCGCCCAGACAAAATATTCCATAAGGGGTTGGCGCGCACCTTTCAAATCTCCCGTGAACTGGAGAAGATGACTCTGCTGGAGAACTTGATGCTGATTCCAGCCCAACAGAAAGGCGAATGGATATGGAACGCCTGGTTTCGATCACGTTTGGTTCAGTCTCAGGAAAAAGAGATCAGGGAACGCGCTCTGGAAACGCTCCGCTTTGTTGAACTTTACCATCTTAGGGACGAGTATGCAGAGAATATATCCACCGGCCAGAAACGGCTCCTGGAAATTGCCAGAACAATGATGGCAGATCCAGATATTATCCTTCTGGACGAACCGGGGGCGGGAGTAAACCCAACTCTCATGAATAAACTAATTGGATATATCCGGCTTTTGAACGAGCAAGGAAAAACTTTTTTTATCGTGGAACATAATATGGACTTGGTGATGACGATATGTGATCCCATTATTGTTATGAATGCCGGTTCTATTCTAGCCGAAGGAACGGCCGACGAAATTAGAAACGACAAGCGGGTATTAAACGCCTATTTGGGTGGTTGATAATGGCGATTTTGAAAGTTCAAGATGTTGTCAGTGGCTATGGTGAAGTCATGATACTCAACAGCGTGTCCATCCAGTGCTCTGCTGACGAGATCGTATCAATCATCGGCCCTAATGGCGCTGGTAAATCCACCTTGATGAAATCCATTTTTGGCTTGATCGGTGTCAAACGCGGTTCCGTCATTTTCGATGGGCTGGATATTACCGGTATGCGGGCCCACCAGTTGGTAAGACTGGGCATGAGCTATGTGCCCCAGGAAAAAAACGTGTTTCCTTCGCTCACGGTGGAGGAAAATTTGCAGATGGGGGCATTTGTCAGAAGCGATAACATTGCCTCGGCCATGGACAGGGTGTTTGACCTTTTTCCGTTTATCGCCGATAAGCGGAAGAACATATCGGGTACCCTTTCCGGGGGCGGACGTCAGATGCTGGCACTGGGCAGAGCCCTGATGCTGGAACCCAGGCTCATGCTGCTGGATGAACCTTCGGCCGGACTGGCACCATTGGTGCGAGACGAGATCTTTAGCAAGATCATGGACATCAAACATAGTGGTGTGGCCATTGTCATGGTGGAGCAAAACGCAAAGAGGGCGTTGGAGATGTCAGATCGTGGTTATGTCCTGGTCATGGGAAAAAATCGTTTTGAAGATACAGGTAAAGCCCTTCTAAATAATGCGGAAATCGGGCGGCTTTACCTTGGCAGCCAGGGACTCTGAAGAGGCATCACAGAACATGGTACAGTTGCTTGCCAACGGTATTATTTTCGGTTCGATTATCGCGCTTGGAGCGATTGGCTTGACACTTGTTTACGGTATTCTGAAATTCGCCAACTTTGCTCACGGCGACACCATGAGCTTGGGCGCCTACCTGGCGTTGGTCTTTTTCAATCTTCATATTTCCTTCCCGATAGCAGTGGCTCTTGCGATATTGTTGTCTATAGCCGTTGCCATTCTAATCGATCGCTATTTGTATCGATTTTTTCGCCTGACCGGTCCTATTATCATGCTCATATCCTCGGTTGGGGTGGCGCTCTTTTTGCGCAATATCATCCTACTCTTTTGGGGTCCTGATCTCAACTACTATACCCGTGAAATCCAGTTGGCGATTTCCATATTTCCAGGGGTTCGGCTGAAGTCCTCTGAGATTATGATCATCATTGCCACGGGATCGCTGATTGTGCTAGTGCATCTGTTCTTGAAGAAGACCAAAATTGGTAAAGCCATGCGTGCTTCCTCGGATAATCTGGATTTAGCCGAGGTGGTGGGAATTGACACCCAGCGAGTCATTATATGGACCTGGAGCGTTGGCACGGCTCTGGCTGCAGCTGGGGGCATCATGCTTGGCGTGGAAAATGGCCTCCGTCCCCCAATGGGATGGGAATTGCTGTTACCACTGTTTGCCGCGGCCATCCTGGGTGGCATAGGCCAGCCCTATGGGGCCATGGTGGGCGGACTGATTATCGGTATCGCCCAGGAGGTTTCAACCGGGTTTATTTCCACTGCGTACAAACCGGCGGTGGCCTTTATTATCATGATCCTTGTGTTATTAATCCGTCCCCAGGGCATATTTGGGGGTTCTAAAAGATGGATCTAAGCGGTACTTTCTCTTATTTTATATTCTTTATGGTGGTTGTCTCTATCTACGGTCTCCTGAGCCTAGGGCTGAATATCCAGTGGGGCTTCACCAAACTATTTAACATCGGTATCGCTGGTTTTTTTGCCATAGGAGCCTATACTTCTGCCATCCTGACAACCTATCCAGCGCCGGATCGTGTCGGCGGGTTTAACCTACCGTTTCTAGTTGCTTTGGTGCTTGCGGTTTTGCTAAGCGGATTTGTCGCCTTCCTCGTCGGCATCCCTACTTTGAGGCTAAAAGAGGATTACCTGGCGATTGCTACCATTGGTATTGCCGAAACGATCCGCCTCTTTTTCAATAACGAAGCCTGGCTTGCCAATGGAGTCCGAGGAGTGAGCGGCATCCCCAGACCCTTTCAAAGGTTTATCTTTTTTGACTATACTCTATTTTATCTCTTGCTGATGATGGCGTTTGTAATCGCGGTTTACCTGGCTATCGAAAAAGCTCTGAAATCGCCTTGGGGAAGGGTGTTGAAGGCCATTGGGGAAGACGAAACTGTAGCTCAGGCAATGGGGAAAAACGTTTTTCGGTTCAAAATGGAATCTCTGATTCTCGGCGCCATGATTATGGGAATGGCCGGCTCCTTATATGCTCATTTCATCCAGTTTATCAGTCCTGAAGTCTTTGTCCCCATGAGTGGCACTTTTTTGGTCTGGGTCATGCTCATTACAGGAGGAAGCGGCAGCAACAAAGGAGCACTTCTGGGCGCTCTGGTAATCTGGGGACTATGGACCCTCACCGATCTGATCACCAACCTAGTGCCGGTTGCTTACGCGGTGAAGGCAGGCGCTTTACGCGTGATTGCCATCGCCGTATTTTTGGAGATTATCTTGGTGGTCAGACCCCAGGGAATACTGGGCAAAAAACGTGTGTTGAGCGCTGCCAAAAAGCAGGAATAGAGGGGAGCTTCTAGGAAGCGTAATCTGGTGATAAGCAATGGCAGACAGGCAAAAAAAGGCCGTCTCCATGGGAGACGGCCTTACGAGGTTTAGGGCTGCGGTTTACTGGCCAACGGTTATGTAACTGACCGTTTCAATACTTCCCTTGGAAAATTTCCACACTTCAAAGCTCCCCGGAACATCTCCGTACTTATCAAAATCACAGCTTCCGGAAACACCGTCATAATCGATCTCTTTCCCCTCTTTGATCAGTTGAAACGCCTTGGCCAGGTTCCGCGCATCGACCTTAATACCCGGCGCATTGGCAACACGACGCAGATTGTCGTGCACGGCTTGGCGAGTGGCCGTCCCGCCCTTCGCCATGGCTAAGGCCATTAATACAACAGCATCATACTGAGTGTCAATGTACGGTTTTGGAGGCATCTCCCCGAATTTGTCTTTGTAATGGTTTTTGAACCAACCGGTCAATTCCTGATTGGGGTTGGCGGCCACGGTGCCAAAGGTATTTTCAACATACTTGGTCCCCACATTCTTCGCGACTTCAGGAGCCTTCATACCGTCTGCATAGGCGAAAGCCCCCTTGTAACCCATCTCAACAGTTTGACGCATAATCATGGCGCCGAATTGCGGATAAGCTATCATTACAATTGCTTGAGGTTTTTCTGCTGTCGCCTTTTGCGCTTCACCCTTGTAGGATGCTTGCTGTTTATTGTAGGGTACCAAAGCCATAACTTGACCGCCCATCTTTTCAAAAGAAGCCTTCAACCCCTTGGCCAGTCCCTCTCCATAATCATTGTTAACATAGATAATGGAAATCTTTCTAAAGTTCTTGTCATTGAATAAAACTTGCGCAAGCGCTGGCGCCTGGAGGGCGTCCATGGCCACGGTCCGAAAAATGTAATCATTGTCATTCAATGTTGTGATCTTTTCCGAGGTCGAAGCCGGAGAGATTTGCACCACATTGCTCGGGATGGAGACCGAAGTTGCTACAGGGATGGTCACACCCGAAGAGAGAGCTCCCGCAATACCCACCACCTTATCTATTTCCACCAATTTCTTTGCTGCATCAACCGCAGCAGTGGGGTTGGTCTGTGTGTCCCTTAATATAATCTTTATGTTGTGGCCCAAAACACCACCCGCGTTATTAATGTCCTGCTCCGCTAATAAGCCTCCATTATTAATGGGAGGGCCATAAGCTGCCAGGTCTCCAGTTGTTGATACCAGCGAACCGATCTTAATGACATCGGCAGCCATTGCGGAAAAAGGTAACAATACAATACAACTCACTACTATGAATAATCGCAAATTACACTTTTTCATTTCCTTTCTCCTTCCTTTAGTGAAAATAAGCATTGGCTCAACAAAGCCCGTCTCAGAAAGGCCTTGTTATCTGGCAGACGCATTTCTTCCTGGCCTTGGCTCTAAACGAATAGCTATCCTCGTAGCGAATCTTAGAAAAAATATCAATCTCTTAATTTATCGGGAGTCCCCCAAAATCATAGTTTGCCAGCGACTCTCTTTGCGCCAGCACTAAAGGCTACTCCAAGAGCGCAACGTGCGTGAAGCCCATCATTCCTACAAACATGGCGGCAATGCCGCAGAACAAAATGACACGGCAGACGGCATGGGTGCTGCCATGTCTCTTCATTGACAAACCAGATTTCATGGGGTAAATTTTCGCTCAAATCCCTTGAAATCACTAATGATAGTTGAGCTATCAGCTTTCAGAGGACAACTAACCCGGATATTTCATGAAATGTCCGGGTTAAGGCGAGATTCCATCTTACTGGCGGCTCAAAGGCAGCTGCTGATTGATTCCTAATCTTGGCGGATGGGGCTTTGAAACAAGAGGATTTTTTTGCAAGGTCTGGCAGGGAGCCAGAATCACCACTGGCAGAGCGAATGCGGCCCAGCACCGTGGCTGAGTTTGTGGGGCAAGAGCAAATCATGGCTCCCCATAAGCCATTAGGCCGTCTGCTCAAGCATGGTCGGAGGCAATCCCTAATCTTTTGGGGACCCCCAGGCTGTGGCAAAACCACTCTGGCCCGGTTGATAGCGAAAGAGAGCCATGCTCACCTGATAAATCTCTCCGCTGTCGCTGCTGGAGTCAGAGACGTTCGCGCTGCCATAGACGAAGCCAGGCAAAAAGTGAGCAAGCCCACAATTTTGTTTGTCGATGAAATTCATCGCTTCAACAAGGCCCAGCAGGACTTGCTCCTCCCCTACGTGGAAGACGGTACGGTAACTTTTTTTGGGGCAACCACAGAGAATCCTTCCTTCGAAGTCATCCCCCCACTTCTTTCGCGAGCACCAGTGGTGGTTCTAGAGCCTTTGAATGAGTCCAATCTGGAGGTGATTCTCCGTCGTGCTCTGGCTGACAGGGAAAGGGGACTGGCAGGTCTGAGACCCAAGGTGGAAGATGACGCCCTGACTTATCTGATCCGAGCGGCAAAAGGAGATGGACGTTTGGCCCTGAGCGGCTTGGAAGCGGCGGTGCAGACTACCGCTGAGGATGCTAGTGGTTACCGTCAAATAGACCGCCAGGCAATGGCAGATGCCCTTCTGAAAAAGCCTCTTATTTACGACAAAGACGGCGAGGAACACTACAACTTGATTTCTGCTCTTCACAAAAGTCTGCGCGGCAGCGATCCGGACGGAGCCCTTTACTGGCTTGCGAGAATGCTGGCGGCAGGAGAGGACCCTCTTTACCTTGCTCGCAGAATGGTGCGTTTCGCCTCTGAAGATGTGGGTTTAGCCGATCCGCAGGCTCTTATGGTAGCGGTGGCAGCCCAGCAGGCCTTTCATTTAGTTGGACGACCCGAAGGCGACCTGGCCCTGGCTGAAGCAGCCGTCTATCTGGCGACGGCGCCGAAGAGCAATGCCCTTTACGAAGCTTACTCCAAAGCTCGCCGCCAGGCCGAGGAAAGGGGGAGCCTGCCAGTGCCCCTGGAGCTGCGCAACGCCCCGACAGCCTTGATGGGGAGTTTGGGTTATGGCCGCGACTACCGTTATCCTCATGATTTCCCAGAGGCCCACGTACCCATGAGTTACCTGCCGGAGGATTTGCAGCACCTCCAATTTTACCAGCCTAAAAGTCGAGGCTATGAGGTGACTCTAACAGAGCGGTTAAGGTACTGGCGCCAAAGGGTTCGCCAAGAGCGCGGAAAACAGAACAGAGAAAAACCCAACGAGACCGGCGAGACGAGCGAGACGAGCGAGACGTGAAACACAAAGAGAATTAAAATGATTTTAACTCGACTTCTCTTCTCGCCAGACTTCCCGTCTCGCAGCACGGCGCTCCATCACACGTGCGGAAGGACAGAAGGCGACTTGACTCGTATAACTATAAATATTGTTCGTATATTGACGTTTTTTGTGTTCATGAGCGCCGTGCAATTATTGGCAGAGGATGGTGAGTTGCCTCCGGCCCGTGGCATAGAACACTACAAGAAGCTTGTGCAGAAATATCCCCAGGAGGCGCCCTACTGGAATGCACTGGGCTACTACTATCTCAAGTCCGGAGATCTGCAAGAAGCGAAAACTAACTTTGCCAAGGCAATCGAACTCGACGGCACTTATCCGATTCCTCACAATAATCTGGGAGTTGTCTATCTAAAGCAAAAATCCCCCGAGGAGGCAGAAAGGGAGTTTCGCCAGGCTGTCAGACTCAATCCGCAATACTGCAAAGCTCAATACAATTTGGCAGTCGCTCTCTTCCACCAGAAACGCTACAAAGATGCAGGCAAGGCCTATCTGAAAGCCCGGGACTTAGACAGTGAGTACGTTGAACGGAGGAATGGCCGAGAAAACCTAGAAAAGAAGATAGAGAAGGTTCTGGACGAGAAGGCAAGGGAGAACGATCAATCCACTCAAGAGTTAAAGCGGATGAGGCAATGGTTCGCTCCTTACTACTAGGCAGATTTGGCTGGATCTGGATCTTACTTCTCCACTTAGCGGTTCTGGCCCAGCCGGTCGCGGCGGGGGAAAGGGCGGATCGTTTATGGGACTTGGCCAATCACCTGTATGACAAGCAAGACTATTACCGGGCCTTGACTGAGTTCGAACGTTTTGTCTTTCTCTTTCCAAAAGATTTCAGGAATGACCAGGCCAAACTACAGATTGGCAGGTGCTATCGACGGGAGGGTGAGGCTGATAAGGCTTTTAGCTCCCTGATCAGGTTGTTCAATGCTAGGTCGGAAGAAGCGGTTGGGCCTGATGCCTTGTTAGAAATGATAAAAATCCGGGAGGAACAGGGACGTTACCTCAGGGCCATTTATTGGACCAAGCAGTTTATTGACAGATATCCCGACTATAGGGAACTTGATACGGTGTACCTGAGCCTGGCGTGGCTCCAAATCGACAGCGGTCAATATAAGTCGGCAATGGCCACCCTTGAGCGGATCCGGCCAGAGAGTAAGTACTATCCCCGAGCGAGATCACTTAACCAAGCGTTGCTCCAGGGGCCGGAAAAAGGGGAGAAATCTCCCCTAGTGGCAGGAGTATTGTCCGGGGTTCTCCCGGGAGCAGGCCACCTTTATGCGGGTCGCCCAGGACAGGCTGCTTCGTCTTTTTTACTCAATGCTCTGTTTATAACGGGAGCGGTTTTGGCCTTTGAGCATGACAGCCCGGCTCTCGGGGGAATCCTGGTATTCTTTGAAGTCGGTTGGTATGCTGGGGGAATCCGGAGTGCAGCCCATGCAGTCAGAGCAGAGAATCAGAAAGATGAAAGTAAATATCGTCGAGAGCTTAAGGAAAAATACCATCTTTCTTTTGGGATGGACCCGGGGAAAGATCGACTGGCGCTCTGCTTGCGTTTGAGCTTCTAGGTGTAATAAGGGACAGGCAGAAAATACCTAACAGGTGGTGTAGAATAGGCCCAGAGGGTAGGGATTGCGTGCATGCAGCTAGGTGTGGACGCCAGGGAAAGCATTAAACCTTTTAGACTGGTCAAGTACTTTTCATTGAGCAGTTTGGTGGTGATCTTCATCCCGACTTTGTTGCTCTCCATTTTCATCTCTCAGCGGGCCAAGAACGAACTTCTCAGAAAGAGCGAACAATACGCTCTCCTCGTGGCCACAAACCTAAACCATCAAGTTTTCACCCAATTTGTCCTGCCCACGGTGCTCAAATACGGTCGGGTCGAGCTTCGCAATCCGGAACAGTATGAGCGCATGGACCGGGTAGTGAGCAGCACCATTCACGGTTTCAATCTATTCAGGGTGGATGTTTACGATCTAAATGAGGTGGTTTCTTATAGTACCGATCGTTCCTTGGTTGGGCTCAAAGGGTTGGGGGGAATCGATTTTAAGTTAGCCCAGGAGGGCAAATCCTCATCCCAGCTAGTTTCTCGTGGAAGCTTTCTTGGCTTCGAGTTGGGTGTGGTAGCGAAGCAAAGGCAACTCAAGACTTACATCCCCTTTCGGATGGAGAGACCCCTGGGGCGGCGCCAAGGCCCTATTCTAGGGGTTTTCGAAATTACCCAGGATATCTCTGAGGATTACTCAGCCATCACCCGATTCCAGAACATAATTATAGCGAGCTTCCTGGGGGTGATGAGTCTTCTGTTTTTCGTCTTACGTTTTATTGTAAAACGGGGAGAGAGGATCATCGCCAAAAGAGCCGAAGAGAGGAGACGTTTGGAGGATCAACTGAATCAGACTGAGAGGATGGCTGTCTTAGGTCAGATGGTGGCCGGCATCAGCCATGAGATCCGTAATCCACTTGGAATTATTGGTTCCACCGCCCAACTATTGCATCATAAAATGGAGGAGGGCGACCCCAAAAAACAGCTGGGCGAGATAATTATGGAGGAGACCAGCCGTCTCAACTCGATCGTCACTGACTTTCTGGATTTTGCCCGTCCCACTACGCCAAACTATTCTGAGTGCAGAGTAGATGCAATTCTGGAAAGAAACCTGAAGTTCCTCGAGGTTGAACTCAAGCGGAGAGGCATCAAGGTGGAACTTCGCTTTAGCGAAAATGGTAAGCCAGTTGTCGCCGATGGCGATCTTCTGTATCGCGCCTTCCTGAACGTCTTTGTTAATGCCATGGAAGCCTTGGACGATGGGGGCACAATCAGGGTGACAACCCGTTATCGGGATTCCCAGGAGGGCACGCTAGAGGTTATTATAGCGGACACCGGTTCGGGTATTTCTGGGAATAACCTAGGAAAAATATTTGAGCCCTTTTTTACTACCCGCGAGACGGGAACCGGGTTAGGACTTCCCATAGTCCGCAACATAATCGAAAGCCACGGCGGCACGGTGGATATCAAAAGTCCACCCTCTGAAGAGCTGGCGGAGCTGGAAAGCACGGGAACAGCTATTATCATTTCTTTGCCGGTGATCCCAAAGCGGTAGGCACTACAAACAGCTGGCAGGGGGCAGGTGGCAGCCAGCAGCAAACGATTTAATATTAGGACATCTAGGGTTACCTAGATCGACAATTTAAGAGAAAGTCATGGAAACCATTCTAATAGTTGATGACGAAAAGAATTATCTTTTGGTACTGGAGGCACTTCTAGTTGACGCGGGTTATGAGGTGGTTACCTGTGATAATGCCAGAGGGGCCCTTGAGGTTATCACAAGTCACGACCTGGATCTGGTCATAACGGACATGAGGATGCCAGGTGTGGATGGGATGGAGTTTCTGGCTCAGTTGCGGGGTCTCCAACCTGAGATCCCAGTAATAATGATGACGGCATACGCCACAGTGGAAAAAGCGGTGGAAGCCATGAAGCGTGGCGCTTTTGATTACGTGACTAAACCTTTCAAGAATGAAGAACTCATCCTAACCATCCGTAAAGCCCTGGAAATGCACCGGCTCAAACAAGAGAACCGTTTGCTCAGCCAAGAACTGCAGGAGCGCTTCAAGTTCGGCAATATCGTGGGCAAGAGCAGGCTCATGCGCCAGGTGTATGAAATTATTGAAAAGGTAGCGCAAACACGGGCATCAGTGCTGATCACCGGAGAGTCAGGCACGGGTAAGGAACTTATCGCCAGGGCTATACATTTTAACAGCCCCAGGAGGGATAAACCGTTTGTTTCGGTTAACTGTTCAGCCTTGCCGGAAACCCTTCTGGAGAGCGAGCTTTTTGGTCATGAAAGAGGAGCATTTACCGGGGCTGTCACCAGCCGAAAAGGGCGTTTTGAACTGGCTCATAACGGAACCTTATTCTTGGATGAAGTGGGCGATATGTCTCCTGCTCTGCAGGTGAAGCTACTAAGGGTTCTGCAGGAGATGAGCTTTGAACGTGTGGGCGGGACTGCCACCTTGCAGGTGGATGCCCGCCTGGTGACCGCCTCCAACCGTGATCTCAAGCGGGAGGTGGAGCTCGGACGTTTCAGGGAGGATTTGTATTATCGTTTGAAGGTTGTCCACATTGACCTCCCTCCCCTGAGAGAACGGCGTGATGACATACCCCTTTTGGTTCACCATTTTCTCAGAAAGGTGGCCAAGGCCAATGGGCTTCCGGTTAAAAAGGTAAGCTCTGAGGCACTTAAATATCTCTACCAGTATGACTGGTTAGGTAACGTCCGCGAACTAGAAAACGTCATAGAACGGGCAGTAATTCTCTGCGACGGTGACGAAATCAGGCCCGAGGACCTAGCTGAAGAGTTGTTTCAGAAAAGACTGCCACGAATCACTGACAAACCATGGGAAGAAGATCTGAAAGGACCAGAGCTGACCGGAACTGCGGATTTGCTCCCCTACCTTGGTCTGAACTCACGCCAAGTAAAAGCCATAAATTTCATAAGGAAAAACGGTTATATAACCAATGACTACTACATCCAAATCAACCAAATCTCCGATCGCCATGCTCGACGCGATCTGAGTCAACTGGTGGAGATGGAAGTAGTGGCAAGAGTTGGCGGAGGTAGGAGCACTCGCTATGTTCTCAAATAGGCCGGATTATGGCCGGATTATGGCCTGATTATGGCCGGATTAATCATTCCCAAGACCGATTAATCTAAGAAGCCGTAGATGGGAGGCAAAAAATGTTTGTATTCTCAGGACGATATAAATATGCACTCCACGAAATGTAGTGGCAAGAAATTTGCTAGTGTAGAGAAGGTGAGTAGGAACGGTAAGGTTAAAATAATAGTGGAAGCCCTGCCTTCTTGACTCTTTAACTCTTTTTCTCTTTTCTCCGACCGCCTGGATGTGGCCCCGTCCAGGCGGTCTTTTTTTGGGGGGAAACCCCTCACTGCTTGAGTCTTGACAAAGGACCGATCGATTGCTAATTTCATTAGCACTCCATAGAGATGAGTGCTAATATGAGGAGGTCATGGAACAATTGGTCCGAGGAGAAAGAGCCCGACGAGTACTTGAGGCAATTATCCTCGAGTACATAAGTGGTGGTGTGCCGGTGGGGTCTCGAGCTCTAGCGAAACGCTACGGAATGAACGTTAGCCCGGCAACAATTCGTAATGTCATGGCAGACCTCGAGGAGCTCGGTCTTCTTTATCAACCCCATACCTCGGCTGGCAGGATTCCCACCGAGCTTGGCCTTCGGGTTTATATTGATTCCATCCTAAAAATCAAACAACTCAGCAAAGCAGATCGAGAAATGATCAGACGATCCTATAAAGGTGGAGTGGCTAGGGTTGAGGCCTTGCTGAGAGAAACCTCCAAAGTTCTTTCAGCGTTCTCCAATCAGGCTGGGGTGGTCCTGACACCTAGACTATCTCTGACGGTGTTCAGGCGGATTGAGTTCGTCCGGCTGAGGGCAAGGATGGTCATGACTATTCTAGTTTCTCAGGCCGGAATTCTGCACAACACGATTTTCGAAGTAAATGAAGATATTTCCCAAGAGGAGCTGGAGAAGTACAGCCGTTACCTCAATGATATGTTGCAGGATCTTACTCTCCACCAGGTAAAGGCCCGGCTTCTGGATGAGATGAAAGAAGAGAAAGTGCTATTCGACCGCTTACTGGCCAAGGCCTTGGAACTAAGTCAAAAAGCTTTGCAAGAGAACATAGAGGATAGCGAGGTCTACATTGAAGGCAGGACGAATCTCCTGCATAATCCAGAATTTGCTGACGTCGAGAAGATGAGGCGCATATTCAATGCTTTTGAGGAAAAGAGTAGGATAATAGATCTTTTGGATAAGAGTATGTCGGCAGGAGGAGTAAACATTTTTATTGGCTCTGAAAGTGAGCTGCTGGACATGGAAAGTGTGAGCTTCATCACTTCTCCTTATACGAGCGGCGATGAAATTCTGGGTACTCTCGGGGTGATTGGCCCGACGAGGATGGACTATTCTCGGATTATTCCTCTGGTGGACTATACTGCCAAGCTCTTGAGTAAAATGTTGGAGGATACTCTCTAGATTTGGTTGAAAGATTCCATTTTTCCCTGCCCCCTGATTCTTGGGGGAATTTTGTTTTTAAAAGGATGGGGGTCTTGACTGAACGCCAATCGTTATTATCAGAGACATGTGGAGGACTGAGGGTGGTTTCGGAAAAAGAGCGAAGAGCAAAGCCTCATAAAAAAGATCAGGAAGTGCAAGGGCGGCAGGAGGAAATTACTGTTGAGAAAGATCAAGAAACTGAAGCCGCAGTGGAAGCAAAAGAGTTCTTTGACCCGGAGAGTGCTGACAGGGCTGATCTTCTGGCAAAATGCAGAGAAGTGGAAGATCAACTGAGACAAGAAAAGGAGAGGGTTCTACGGTTTGCTGCTGACTCAGAAAATTTCAAAAAAAGGCTGCAACGGGAAAAAGAAGAGCAAACTCGTTACGCCAATGAAGCCTTTATGCGCGAACTGCTTCCTGTAATAGACAACCTAGAACGGGCCCTGCAACACTCAGTCCCCACATCTAATCAGATTAGTTTGCTGGAGGGTCTGACCATGACCCTCAAAGGTTTCATTGATGCCTTGGCCAGGTTTGGCTGCACTCCCTTGGAGGCCATAGGGAAACCCTTCGATCCCAACTTCCACGAAGCGGTGTCTCAGGAGGAAAGTTCAGAGGTAGAGCCTAATACTGTGTTGAAGGAGCTGCAAAAAGGTTACCTGCTCAAGGAACGGTTGTTGCGCCCGGCCATGGTGATTGTATCAAAGCCGGCCAGTGAGGGGAAAAGAGCTTCAGGAGAGCAAAAACCAACCGAGACTGAGAGAGCAACAAAGAATGGCGAAATAAAAATACCAGTAAGGAAGGCATAACAAAGCGGGGCGTGACTAGGAAACCAGATTCTGACGGGAGATGAAGGAGGAAACAATGGGAAAGATTGTCGGCATTGATTTGGGGACCACAAACTCAGTCGTGGCGGTGATGGAAGGAAAAGAGGCCAAGGTCCTCACAAATGCCGAAGGAAGCCGCACGACACCCTCTATCGTAGCTTTCACCGAGAGTGGTGAACGTCTTTTGGGTCAGGTGGCAAAACGGCAGGCCATCACCAACCCGGAAAATACCGTCTATGCGGTAAAACGGTTGATAGGCAGAAAGTACGACTCCGCCGAGGTTAAGCACGACATCAAAATTTGCCCTTATAGAATTGTCCAGGCAAAAAATGGTGATGCCCACATTGAAATTCGCGGCAAGGAGTACAGCCCGGCGGAGATCTCTGCCATGGTCTTACAGAAGATGAAGCAAACTGCTGAGGACTACCTTGGGGAAAAAATCACTGATGCTGTGATTACCGTACCAGCCTACTTCAACGACAGTCAGCGCCAGGCCACTAAAGATGCAGGGAAAATTGCCGGACTTAACGTCTTGAGGATTATTAACGAGCCCACGGCAGCCTCACTCGCCTACGGTCTAGACAAGAAAAAAGACGAGAAGATAGCGGTCTTTGACCTGGGTGGCGGAACTTATGATATTTCTATTCTGGAAATCGGCGACGGCGTTTTCGAGGTAAAGGCAACGAATGGTGATACCCACCTGGGTGGCGAGGATTTCGATCAGAGAATAATCGATTGGTTGGCGGATGAGTTCCGCAAAGACCAGGGGATCGACCTGCGCAGTGACAAGATGGCTCTTCAGCGGTTGAAGGAGGCTGCGGAGAAGGCGAAAATGGAGCTCTCCAGCTCCATGGAAACCGATATAAACCTGCCCTTTATTACCGCCGATTCCAGCGGTCCAAAGCACTTGAACATAAAATTGACCAGATCCAAAATGGAATCGATGGTGGAGGACCTCATTGAAAAGTTGGTAGCCCCGATGAAAACCGCCCTTAAAGATGCGGGTCTGAAAACATCTGATATTGATGAAATCATACTGGTGGGCGGCATGACCCGGGTGCCGCGGGTACAGCAAAAGGTAAAGGAGTTCTTCGGAAAAGAGCCACCTAAGGGGGTTAACCCTGTTGAAGTGGTTGCGGTAGGGGCTGCCATTCAAGCCGGTGTGCTCAAAGGCGATGTAAAGGATGTCTTGCTTCTGGACGTTACTCCCCTGTCCCTGGGAATCGAGACCCTTGGCGGAGTGATGACTAAGCTCATCGAGAAGAACACCACCATCCCGACCCGCAAAAGCCAGATCTTTTCTACGGCCGCTGACAATCAACCGGCTGTCTCTATTCATGTGCTCCAGGGAGAACGGGAGATGGCAGCCACCAATAAAACCCTAGGTCGCTTTGAATTGGTGGGGATTCCGCCCGCACCAAGAGGAGTCCCACAGATCGAGGTTACCTTCGATATCGATGCCAATGGCATCGTGAACGTCTCAGCTAAGGATCTGGGAACCGGCAAAGAGCAGTCTATTCGCATAACCGCCTCCAGCGGCTTGAGTGAACAGGAGATCGACCAGGCTATCAAGGAAGCGGAAATGCATGCCGAAGAGGACAAGAAAAAGAGAGAACTGGTTGAAGCCAAGAACAATGCCGACTCGTTGATTTATCACACTGAGAAAACTCTCAGAGACATGGGAGATAAGGTTGACGGAGCTACCAAGCAGAACATAGAGGAGCATGTGCAGAGGCTTAAGACCGCCATGGAAGGAGATGATGGCGAAGCCATCAAGCGAAGCTCAGATGAACTGATGCAGGCCTCACATAAGGTGGCAGAGGCTATGTACCAGCAGGCATCCCAAGCCGGGGCGGGGAGCGCTCAGCAAGAGGCTGGTGGTGCCACCTCTGGCGGTGCCGGTAGTGACGAAGAAGTGGTGGAAGCGGAATTCGAGGAGGTTGACGAAGATAAGAAGTAATCGGCAATAGGTACTTGCTTATTTCCGCCAAAGGGTGCTACAAAGACCTC
>JARRNM010000002.1:0-31535 GCA_037384945.1 Deltaproteobacteria bacterium | reverse complement strand
GCTTAAAGTTTTTCTTTAACCTGAAGGGCAGGGCCTGCGGCGAGGGCGCATAGAGCTTGGAGCATGGAGCATAGGGTCACTAAAGACCAGGCACTATGCACTAAGCAGTGGGCACATTTCTTGGCGAGACGGGCGAGACGCGCGAGACTGGCGAGACGGGGAAAGCATCAAAGGTATACTATATTAGATTTAAAGTCTTTCGTCTCGCTCGGCCTCCCGACCTCACGTCTCGCTCAAGAGAACCGTAGGGTGGATTGAGCGAAGCGAATTCCCCAAGCAGTCTTGTGGCAAAGGAGTGGGGGATATGCAGATAGGAATGATAGGACTTGGGCGGATGGGAATGAACATGGTTAGAAGACTTCTCCTGGGCGGCCATGAGGTGGTTGCCTACAACAGGACCCCAGCGAAGACAGAAGAGATCGTCAAGGAGGGAGCAAGGGGCAGTTTTTCCCTCGCCGAACTGGTTGAGAAGTTGACTCAGCCGCGAGCGGTGTGGCTCATGCTTCCAGCGGGCAAACCTGTAGACCACCATCTGGAAAAACTCAAAGAGCTCCTTGATCCTGGTGACATAGTGATAGACGGGGGTAACACTTACTACAAGGACGACATTCGTCGAGGAGATTTCCTTGCTGAGAAACAAATAAAATTTGTCGATGTTGGAGTGAGTGGAGGAATCTGGGGTCTTGAAGTGGGTTATTGTCTTATGGCCGGCGGGGACCGGCAGATCTACAACTACCTAGAGCCCATTTTTAAAACCCTTGCACCCCAGGAAGGCTATCTTTATTGTGGTCCCACTGGTGGCGGCCATTTTGTCAAGATGGTTCACAATGGCATTGAGTATGGCATGATGCAGGCCTATAGCGAAGGATTTGCCATCTTGGATGGCTCACCCTATGGCCAATTTCTTAATTATGCTCAGGTCTCTCACCTGTGGAATCAGGGCAGCGTCATCCGCTCCTGGTTACTGGAACTCTTGGAGGCAGCCTTTGGCAAAGACGAAAGGCTGAGTAAGATTCGTGGCTACGTAGAAGACTCCGGGGAGGGGCGGTGGACCTTACTGCAGGCTGTAGAGAGCGGAGTGGCAGCCCCGGTTATAGCCCTCTCTCTGTTTAGAAGATTTAGTTCCAGGGAAGAGGATTCTTTTGAAAATAGAGTTCTAGCGGCTCTGAGGCGGGAATTTGGCGGACATGCGGTAAAAGCTTCCGAGGGCAAGTAACAAAACAAGGACTTGCAACTCTCACAGAGATCACAGAGGGCTCACTGGAGGAACGGAAGTTCGGAGAGAGAACATGGAACAAGCCATGGATTCAGCCACACCAAATCGCAAGAAAGCCGTGATAAAGGCAGCCATATTTGTGGCTTTTATTATAATAGCTGTTTACGTGTTCAAATTCACCCCGGCCAGAGGTTATCTCTCGGTCGAAAAATTGGAAAACTTTCTTGATTTGGCCGGTGCTTGGGCGGCTCCAGCTTTTGTCTTTGTTTATGCTGCAGGGATTTGTTTTTTCATCCCAGGAACTTTACTAACCGGGCTGGGCGCTGCCATTTTCGGGGCTTATTGGGGATTTTTCTACGTCTGGCTGGGAGCTATGATTGGGGCCAGTGGGGCCTTTTGGATTGGCCGCACCCTTGGACGAGATTTTGCTGCCTCTCTCATAGGGGATAAGCTCAAAAAATATGACGATGCCATTGAGCGGAACGGCTTTGCCACGACTCTTTACCTGCGGCTTGTCTACTTTCCCTTTACTGCAATGAATTTCGGCATGGGCCTCACCAAGGTGCGTTTTTGGGATTATTTTTTTGGTACAGGCCTGGGCATCATTGTGGGTACTTTTATCTTCACCTTCTTTGTAGGAACACTGAAAGATGTCTGGGCTTCAGGAAACTGGGGGGAGCTCCTGTCCGTTAAGGTATTCTTCTCTGTAGGATTGTTTGTTTTCTCCCTCTTTATCCCGAAGATAGTAAAGAAAATTAGATCTGAAGGCTAAACAAGCAAAACACAATTTGCTGGGCACTAGCCCGGATATTTCATGATTCACGTTTCGGCGTGACTGCGACCGCGGACATGGCCATGCTTCCTGGCGTCCTCGACCGTCGGCCCCTGCGACGTACCGATCAGGTACGCCTCGGACCCAATCCCGCGGTAGCGCGGGACGGTTACCAGGTGGCACGCCCATCTTCGCGGTCTCGCGACAGTAGTTCATGAAATATCCGGGCTAGTGGTGCTGAGAGGCAAGAATGCGAGAGACTCTCACTGAATAGATTCGCTTCGGGAGGGCAGGTCATCTGGGTTGGGGCGGTGGAGGAAGTTTGTTGATAAAGAGGCCGGGCTAGAGAGAGGGTCTGAAGGTTTTTAGCTCTTTCAAAAACTCAACGGCCACGCCTTGCCTGTGCTCGTCAATCCTCCTGATCACGGCCGGACCGGCGAGGGTGAGGGTGTGGTCTTGCCCGGTGAACTCAGGGGGTAAAAAAAGATATGTCTCCGCTTGTTCATTTTTACGAAGGGCGGGCCAGGATGAACTGGTAACAAAGGCTCCCCCTTGGGACAAGTCCTGAGTGACTCCGTCTACTTCTTTGGAGGTACGAGCAATTCTTATCTTGATCTTGAAACTATTTAGTGTTCTCGTATACTTCCTTCTTTCAAAAGGATCCATGCGGGGGCCTTCGAAGGTTATGAAACTTCATGGAGAAAGAGAATCAATTATACTCACGCCGAGAAATTTTTTTCAAGAAATCAACAAAAAATTTACAAAAAATAAACAATATACGAATTTTTCGTATTTACAATCAGAAGAAAAGATAATTTAATAGAACTATAGTAAGTTTTGTCGCATGTGTTCGGTATTTACGATTCGAAATTCTCCCCAACTATTAACTTTATTCTGAAATCTAACCACCCAACATGGACTCTCCCAGCGGAGGTGGCAATGAGGAAGCCAACCTGGGAAAAATGTCATTATTATTTTACTCGGCGTTGCCCTGAACATGAAACCATTGACAAAGCATACCTGATTCCTCAATTACTGGAGCCCTCTGCAATTAAAGCCGCAAATGATACCTGCGACCGGTGCGAAATTTATCATCAGGAGAAGCGAAAGTACCGCCGAATCGCGAGACCCTTCAGAGTTGTGGTTAGTAACAAGAAACCAAAACGCAAGATCCGAGGTACTGTTGTCGATGTTAGTATAAACGGCGCTCTGATTAAACTAGACAATTGGATACATTTTAATAAAGAGGAAATGGTCAACCTGAAATTGTATTATAGTAAAGTAAGTCCAGATAAAAAGGAAATTAATATCGCCAAGGTATCAGGTCAAATTAAGAGAGTTGCAAAAGAAAAACAAGAACTGGCTATTGTCTTTATCAAAGATGATGGTGTGAAAAAATGTGCCAACATATAGAATTAATTTACACTTTACCTAATTTAATACTAGGACTGTAGCGTAAAATTTTTTGAGTGTCAAAATAAAAATTCAAGATTTTTTACTTTGTCTGATATACTATCAGCTTAATCCTTCACTGCCATAAGAGAAATCAAAATCACAAATAAACTGTTGAAGAAAATCATTATAATATCAAATAATTCTTATAGTTGTCTACAAGTTAACAAAGAAGTCATCGCTTTTCCCACCCCGGTGTCATTATCAATGCCCCCGAGATACCTACTCCAGCCTGAAAGATTTTCCTTTGCCCCAATCAGCAAATCATAAAACTGTAGAGAAGTAGACAATGAACTGCCTTTTCTAGTAAGCTTACAGAGGCTAAAATGTTTTACTGGTTACCGGTGGTTAATACCTATTGACTGCTGCCATGGTGGGCAAGGAGAGGGAGAAGATGACTCAAATTATGGAAGACAATCTCGTACTGGCTGGAGACATAGGGGCAACAAAAACTAACCTCGGGATCTTTCGCAGGGGGAAGAAGCGTCCTGTTTTGAAAACTGCGGGGACATATTCCAGTCGACGAGCACCCAGCCTCGAACACATCGTTGAGCGTTTTCTGGAGAAACACCAAGTACGGGTCGGCAACGGTTGCTTCGGCATTGCCGGGCCCGTAATCAAGGGGAGAGTCAAAACCACCAATCTGCCCTGGGATGTTTCTGAGGCTCGGATGAAGAGGCAGTTCCAGTTGTCTCACATCTGTTTGATTAATGACTTGGCAGCCACGGCCCTGGCAGTGCCCCTGCTCAATAAAAAAGAGCTGTTTCCACTTAACAAGGCAGAGGCAAGAAGAGGTCGGAATCTTGCCGTACTGGCACCGGGAACAGGGTTGGGAACAGGATTTCTCATCCCGTGGGGCGGCAAGTACATCCCCATTTCTTCGGAGGGGGGACATGTTGATTTCTCACCCAACAACAAAGCAGAGGTTGAACTGTGGCAATATCTGCGTGAAGAGTACGGTCACGTGAGCATTGAAAGGGTGATATCGGGTCCCGGCTTGGTGAATATCTATTTGTGGCTTAAGAATTCAGGCCGTTACCGCGAACCTGCTTGGCTGGCTAAGCAGATAAAGGAGATGGAGCCAGCAGCGGTGATTAGCGAAGTTGGCCTAGCTAATGGGCACCCCCTGTGCGTGGAAGCTTTGAATGTTTTTGTTTCCGTCCTGGGAGCTGTTGCGGGAAACTTGGCTTTGACAGGCATGACCACCGGAGGTGTTTATCTGGGAGGTGGAATTCCGCCAAAAATCCTGCCCAAATTGCAGGAGCCACTTTTCATCCAAGCATATAAGAACAAGGGCAGATTTGGGAAAATTCTAGAGAAAATCCCTGTTAGAGTCATCCTAAATGAAAAGGCGGCCCTGCTGGGAGCCGCACAATGGGGTTTCGATAGAGAGGGATAATAGATTACCAAAACTAGCAATTCCGGCAAGGTAGGTATTTTTTGATCGGGCATTTGCCGGCAGACTGGCAGTTACCACAGTCCCTGGGGTGGGTGGTGCAACCCTTGGAGCGAGCATAAGAAGCTGCCAATCTGGCGCCTGACCTTTCGTAGTGATCTTCTACCTCTCGGAGTAAGGCCCCCGTGTTTCCCGGTATGTTGGTCATGCCAGCGTAAGTGACCTTTTTCAAGCCTACTGCTTTTGCCTGCTCGACACATTTTCTCATAAGCTCCTTCGAGGCTCCACAGTGTTCGTCCAGCACGAAATTAGGTCTAAAGGCGAGAAAGGCAAGGGGCAGGTCTTTAGATATGGAGGCGAGGAAACGGCAAAGAGGTTCAATGTCATCCTCGTTAATCCCCGGTATTACGACTATCCGATATTCCCACAGCTTATCTCGAGCGTTTCTGCCAACTATTTCGGCATTTCGCAGTACGGGTTCTACGGGTGTTCCAGTTATGGCCCTGGTAGTATCGTCATAGTAGGCTTTAAGGTCGAAGGTCAGAGAGCTGGTAAAGTCTAGTACTCGACGTAGCGATTCCTCGGTCATGAAGCCGTTAGTATCATAATTGACCTTGAGACCGGGTCTCAGGCGTCGGGCCTCTGCCACAACATTTTCTATGAAAGGCAGATGAATAGTGGGCTCGCCACCAGAGAAGAAAATCCTGTCAGCTCCCATTAGCACTCCTGCAGTTGACTCGAGCATCCTAAAGGACTCCACAGCAAGGGACTGCGGGTCAACGTAGCCGTTTACCGCCATCTTGTTGTCGGGAAACTGGGATATGGTCCAGTTCTGGCAACCTAAGCACTTAAAGTTGCAACCGGCCACGAAAATGGTGAAGCTTTCGGGAGGAGCAGGATGGAGAGTTCTCGAGGCAACCAAAGGCCCGGCCATTCGGCATACTCCCAACTTGCCGGATAGACGGTCAACTCCGCACCTGTGTTCACATAGAGTGCACTCACGGAGGTCATTCTCGAAGTTCCATTTGTGCATATGGTTTGATCGTCCTCTCTAGTCACCCCGGCCCGCACCTGACAGCTCAATAGTCATCGTTGAGAATCAGCCAAAAATCGGAAGGTTCCAGTCCCTCCGCAATGGCAGTCTCGTATGGATGAACGAGAGCCTCCACAGCGTGAGTCAGGGCATAGGCTTCATCCTTGTCAGATTTCAAGAGAGTGTCGGTAGAGGTCCTTTGGTCGGGGATTTCTAAAAAATGACTTTGCTCAAAATAGACCTCTCTGTCCCCAGGATATCTAAACAACCTCACTCTGATTTTGGGAGTAAGACTGCCCAAGCGGAAAGACACCTCGCCGACAAAGATTTTGGCATCCCTCAATGTTCTCTTAGACAATGCGTCATCAATCGTCCATCCCAAAGTTATCTCCTCTTTCTAGTTCTATTCAATTACTGCGAAGCTTTTCTAGGCTAGTGTCCATCCTGAAACCATGTTTCTGGATGTCATTCTGAGGAGTCCCGCTACCAGCGGGACGACGAAGAATCCTATAGTTCTTGGGGCCGCAGAGATTCTTCGCGGAGCTTGTCCTGAGCTAAGCGAAGGGCTCAGAATGACATCGGGGAGTTTCCGGATGGACACTCGGCTAAAGAATTCTGCCTTTATAATTTCATATTAATCATTTTTGATCTAGATTAATTATCCGGTGTAAGCATTAGTTCTATCCCTCAAGGAGGCATTCCAACACTCCCAGGGATTATTTTGTTGCCTGTTTACTCGCCGAAGCAATGAGGTTATACTAGCAAGTGGATAGGGTTTAAATTGTCCCTAATCGACTCTATCCTATTGAAACCTCCCTGGATTCGCCCCATCCTTGCTAAGAGCCGCAAGGGTGGGGCACTTTTTTGGGGTTAACTCTGTGGATTGCGGATTTGGGGTAGCATAGAGCATAGAGTAGAGGATTTTGTATTTACCCCATGCTCCATGCCCTATGCCCTATGTACATTGGGGTGGGTCATTCGACAAAAGATTTGAGTTCACTGGACCGCGAAGCGTGTCGGAGTTTCTGGATGGCCCGCTTCTCAATCTGCCGGATCCGTTCCTTTGACACCCCCAGCCTTCCGCCTATAGTTTTGAGGGTCTGAACGGGTTTGCCGTCGATGCCAAATCGAGATTTGAGCACACCTTCCTCCCGGGGAGAAAGTGAGGCCAACACTTTTTTGGTGACATCAACCAATTCTAACTGGCTAATTCCTTCAAGGGGTGAGTTGCTCTTCTTATCCTCGATGAAATCGGACAGCCGCTGTTCCCTGCTCCCAGCCGTAGCCTCCAGAGAAGTCGGACGACATGAAAGTTGGGCGAGCATGGTAACTTTCTCTAAAGGCAAGCCGCAGCGCTCGGCAACCTCCATTGGCGTGGGGTCGCGGTTTAACTCCTCGGAAAGTTCGGAAAATACCCTATGAAAGAAACTTTTCATCTCTATTACGTGGACCGGCAACCGGATAGTATTGGTCTTCTCGTAGATTGCTCGAATAATTGATTGCCGTACCCACCAAGTAGCGTAAGTGCTGAAACGGTTACCCTTGGTGTAATCATAACGGGAAACCGCCTTGAGCAGCCCCATGTTTCCCTCCTGGATGAGGTCAAGAAAACTCAAGCCTCGGCCTCGGTATCGCTTGGCAATACTAAGTACTAAACGCAGGTTGCCCTTTACCATCTCCTCCCTGGCAAGGTCGATTTGATCAACCACCAGTCGAGCCTCAAGAGCAAGTCTCCGACAGATTTCAGGTGCTCCCTCCACGGCGGCGGCACATTCAAGCGTGGAAACAATGTGTTCAACTATTTTCTCACGCATCCCAGGGTAAGTCCCCACCTCGCTCTGCCAGCGGATGATTTTGCTACGGAGATTGCCAAAGATCTCTGCGGATGCGCAGTGGGTTACGACCAGATTGACCAGCCTTTCTTCCCCCTCCTTTATGATTCGGGCCAACTCAATCTCTCTTTCAAGACTCAGCAATTGAAATTGAGAGACCTCCCGAAGATAAAAACTGACGAGGTTCGTCTGAAAGATTCCTTCCTCTTTGTCTTGACCATAATCGGATGGATCTGGCTCCTCTGCAAGATCGAGGTTTTCTTCTGACTCACTTAGTTTTTGCTCTGCAGACTCTTCTGCCCGAAGGGACTCCTCTGTATCCCAAACATAATCTGAATATAGACCTCGGATGGCCAGATCAAAAGACGACTGATTTAGGGAGGCCGACATAATTCAACTCCTCAGTCAGTGGTAAGAGGTGAAAGGATAACAGAAACTAACACTGTTCTTCGCCAGTGGATCTCTACACTTGGGTCAAAGAGAAGAAACATGGCTTGATTCCTCCTAGACTACTGATATATGGGACAGTGTATATCAGGGAAACTGTGTATATTAAGAAAAAGAATACCGTATTTACTCGATCCCTCTCAGGCAGATTCGATTGTAGATTTGAGATCTTAGACTGCAGATTTTCTAAACTGTGACTTGACCCAAGCTGAAATCTTCAATCTCAAATCTAGAATGGTCAGCCCTCCATTAGTCCAGCATTTCGTTGGAGATACTGTCTACCAGAGCTATAATTTCCTCTCTGCTCGAGGAACCTTTCGAAAGAAAGTAGTCGGCCCCGTAGTTTTCGGCAGCCTCCCGATATTCGGGTAGATCATAGCTGGTGAGGATTATCACTCTGATTCCAGGATATCGTGCCTTTATTTCTCTGGTAACCACGAGGCCATTTTGCCCTGGCAGTTTAATGTCCATGAACACGAGGTGGGGGGAGAGGGTCTGTATTTTATCGAGAGCATCCTCGCCGTCTTCAGCCTCCTCGACCCCCATGGCAGAAAATTGCTCGCACAGCATTTCCCTAAGGGATTGGCGAAAAGGAGCATTGTCGTCGACAATGAGCATCCGAAACATATGTTTCACCACTTGGCAGGTGTTGCAGCGGGTGATTCCGATCTCAGTGGGGAAAATAATGACCGACAAAGTCTACAACGACGGCCTTGGGGTAAAAAATGGGCTTAATACGGTAAATGAGGCTAAATTTCAATGTATTTTCCCCAGGCCAGGAAAAGGAGGGGAACTTAACCCTAACGTTCCATAGCAAAACCGGTAAAAGCAGCTGCGCTCCCGTCACAGCACGCCATCTGCGGCCGTGCTCGCCTTGGACAGGGCTTCACGTAGTCAGGTAAGCTTCGCCTGTCCGAGCCTGCGCGCAGCCACATCTGATGCACTCTTGCGCCTTTAGCCTCGACATGGATATGCAACAGTATGGTTGGATTGCTTACAGACCCTTTACAGTTATATGTACAAGATGTATTCTGGCGAGAAATCAGCGGTTTGGTTTTGCTATGAATGAAAAAGGAAAGATTGTTATTGCTGAAGACCATAGGATCCTCAGAGAGGGTTTGCGGGCGCTGCTATCTGCCCAGGAGGATCTGGAGGTGGTAGGCGAGGCAGGGGATGGCAGGGAAGCCATTCGGCAGGTTGAAGTACTGACGCCCGATCTAATTCTAATGGATCTATCCATGCCGAAAATGAACGGGGTTGAGGCCATCAGGGAAATTAGAAAGCGGATTCCGAGGACAAGAATTCTGGCCCTAACCGTTCACAAGACAGAGGAGTTCATCCTCGAAGTTCTTAAGGCTGGGGCAGATGGATATATCCCAAAGGATGCCTCCGCCAGCGAATTGATCATGGCCATAAGAAGTGTTCTCATGGGGAAGCGCTATTTATGCCCGTCCGTTTCAAAGGTTGTAATAGAAGGCTATTTAGAATCCAGACGCACCACTCGATCCAGTATGCCGTGGGACACGCTGACCAAGCGGGAGCGAGAAATCCTGAAGTTGATTGCCGAAGGCTACAAGAACAAACAAATCGGTGATTACCTGTGCATCAGCGTGAAGACAGTAGAAAAGCACCGGGCGAACCTGATGAAAAAGCTGGACCTGCACAGCGCAGCGGCCCTGACAGCTTACGCCATGGAAAAAGGGTTGGTGACCAGGTAGATGCAACTCAGATTTGAGATTGTAGCCTGTTTGTTTCCTGAGATGACTTCTGCGAAATAACCAGATTAAAGCTCCTTGGACACGGACAGGTAAAATGTCGCCCCTTCATGCTTACCAGGTTCGGCCCAGACTTTACCTCGGTGCCGTTCGGCTATTTCTCTGACTATAGCTAGACCCAGCCCAGCTCCCTCAATAGTTTTGGAACTATCATCCCTGCGAAAGGCTACGAAAAGACTCTCGTAATCCCTCCCTCGCAAACCTATACCATTATCGCTCACAGAGAGGATATGAAAATCGTCAGACTCCTGGTATCCCACTCGTATCTCGCTCAGATTGTCTCCTCCATACTTCAGGGCATTATCCACAAAATTTCTGAATATCCTGAGAAAAGATATCTTATCCCCCTTGAAGTGGGGTATCGAATCGGGTTCAAACCATTTAATCTGACGAATGGTAAGCCGAGGAGAGAATTCGTCTTTGATGATTTGAAGAATCTCTTTTAAATCCAAATCTTCCACCTTTAGCGGTGCTTCCTGAGCTTCTATATAGGCATTGATTTTTTCAATTAGAGCACCAACGTGAAGTGAAGCTCTGAGGATTTGCTCACAGTACCTCCGGCCCTTCTCGTCCAGGTTATCGTGGTAATGTTCGTGCAGACGTTTTGTCAGGCCATAGATAGCGGCCGCCGGACTCTTGAGGTCGTGTGATACTGAATAGGCAAAAAGCTTTATCTTTTCAGCACTTCTTTCCAGCGCTTCCTCCATTTCCTTACGTTCAGTGATGTCCAGAATCATAGCCTGTTTAGATATGGTGCCATCAGCGTTGTAGATAGGAGTATTTACCGCGTAATACCAGCGCTTGTCTTTAGGACTCTCTATCTCCCACCTCACGGTTTCGCCTTTAAGTACCCGGTCCTTGACGCACCACGGGCAGGGGGAATCCCGTCCATGTAAAACGCGGAAACACAGTTCTCCGGTTGCGTCGTAACCGGTTCGCCTGATTAATTCCTCGTTGATGAATTCAATTCTATGGTCGTCAGAGCAGATGTAGATGAGTCCATCGAAGGCCTCCACTATGGCTCGGTATCTCTCTTCTCTTTCCCGCAGTGTTTTTTCCACCCAATCGTGCTCTGCGGTTAACTCTTCGAGCTCTGCAACTTGTTGGCGTAAAGAGGCCAATTCATCAGCGAGTTGTTCCCTGCTTTTTTCTTGATTCTTCATGCGAATTTTCTTTTTCAATGAAGGCAAACCTGTAAGCGTTGACCCCAAAAGAGCGGGAATAGAGCTGCAATGAACGCCAGTCGCAGGAGAGGAAGCGGGCTAATTTCAGGCTACAAGAAGGTAAGAAAAGTGGCAAGGAAAAAGTGTCAAATGACCCTGAAACAAGTTAAATGGTAGGAAATTCAGTTTTCTGCCATTACAATAACCATTCTGATTTATATCGAAATCGCCCCTAACTCTCTTGCCGAGAGAAGGCTAGTCTGCCGGCATGGCTCTCACCTGCCCGATTGTACCTCAGAGGGGCAGGCGGACTTACGAGGTGGGCGGAGGTGAGAGTGAGAAAAGAGAATTAGGGTTATTCGGCGGAGGTTATGGCTTCAATGATTGATAAAAGACTGAGAATCTTAAAAGATGGAACTAAAAAGCAAGGGCAAGTAGTCTACTGGATGAGCCGCGACCAGAGGGTGGCAGACAACTGGGCCCTATTCTCTGCCCAAGAACTTGCCTTGCAGACGAAAGCACCTTTGGCTGTGGTCTTTTGCCTGGTGCCCCACTTTCTCAATGCCGGCCTCAGGCAATTTGGTTTCATGCTCAGGGGGCTGGAGCAGGTAGAAAGGAGTCTAAAAGATCTGAAAATCCCCTTTTTCCTCTTAAGGGGCTGGCCAAGAAGGGAGATCCCCAAATTCGTGGCTGAAAGTAAAGTCACCATTTTGGTAAGCGACTTTGATCCACTGCGCCCAAAGAGGGAGTGGAAAATGGAGGTGGCAAATAAGCTGGAAATTCCCCTTTACGAGGTGGACACACGAAACATTGTGCCCTGTTGGGTTGCCTCGGCCAAAGAGGAATACGGGGCATACACTCTGAGGCCGAAGATTCACCGCTTTCTACCCGAGTTCCTGGAGGAATTCCCCAAGTTGCAGGTTCATCCTTTCACCTGGAGCGGCAAGGTGAAAAGCATTGACTGGAAAAGGGTCGTAACCACTTTGGCGGTCACTTGCGATGTCAGTGAAGTTGACTGGCTTGAGCCCGGAGAGAGGGCGGCCAGCAAAACTCTAAAGCATTTCCTCAAAAGCAAATTGCCGGAATATGCTTTAAAGCGGAACGATCCAACCGAAGACAGCGTGTCACATCTCTCCCCCTATCTTCATTTTGGCCAAATTTCCGCTCAACGTGTGGCCCTGGAAGTAAAGAAACGCCAGATAACATCGGAGCAAAAGGATTCCTTTCTGGAAGAGCTCATTGTCCGAAGAGAACTCGCTGATAATTACTGTTATTACAACGATAAATACGACCAGTTTGAGGGCTTTCACCCCTGGGCTCAAAAAACACTAAATGAACATCGAGGGGACAAGAGAGAATACCTTTATTCTGCTGAAGAATTTGAACAAGCTAGGACGCATGATGATTTGTGGAATGCGGCCCAGATGGAAATGGTTTGCCGGGGGAAAATGCACGGCTACATGAGAATGTACTGGGCGAAAAAAATCCTGGAGTGGACAGAGTCCCCGGAAAGGGCCTTAGAGATCGCCATCTACTTGAATGACAAGTATGAACTGGACGGCAGAGACAGCAACGGCTATGCGGGTATTGCTTGGAGTGTGGGGGGTGTGCACGACAGGCCGTGGAATGAACGTCCGGTCTTCGGCAAGGTTCGCTACATGAGTTTCCAAGGGTGCAAGCGTAAATTCGATATAAATAACTATATTCAAAAAAATCTCTCCTGTGCTTCATGAAATATATGAGCTAAGACTCAACATACCTATGACAAATAGAGCAATACGCCGGAAGAAGGAGCGAGCGAAGACAACGCCGCAGATGATGCCTTGATGGTGAATCAGGGGGTGATTAGCGGGGTAGACATGGGTTAAACGGGATGGTATGTTTCTTGCTGTTTTTTTCTCTTTTGCACCTAATAGATTGGAATCGTGAGTTAATTGACCGGCGGGCTAGATTGACTTCTCGCTGAGGAAAGCTGCCCGCTCCCTTGGTGCTGCCCTTTTACTATGGGCCCAAATAGACTAAATTCCGTGTCAGTATGTTTCTCTTCGAGGCAGCCCCTGAAAAACATTGCTCCTTTTCGGGCGAGTAAGCAGCAATTGTCGCCCGGGGGCTTTACCCTCGTCGAGTTAGTCATCAGCCTGGCAATTATAGTAACTCTGGTAGCCATTGCGGTGCCGTTGATCAAGGATTACATCTATAAAGGGAAGGTAGACCAGGCAATTATAGAGATTAGGTTGTTGGAAAAGGAGATAATCTTTTTTAAAACAGAAAGAGCTAGGTATCCTGGCTGGCCTCCGGACAGGCTGGAGACTCTCCAGGAGATTGGTCGGGACAATTTTCCAGATCCTTGGGGGACCCCATATCAGTACAGAAACCTGGAAAGTTCAGTAAAGGAACCAGGGAACAAACCCAAGGATTGTCGCAAAGACCGTTCTACAAATCCACTCAATTACGACTTTGACCTTTATAGTGTCGGCCCAGATAGAGTTCTCCCTAGTGAGAAACAACTTTTAATAGGGTCAGGGCAGGACGACATTGTCCGTGCTGCCAATGGCAGATACGTAGGAGAAGGATCTAAATTTTAATTATTCTCTAGCCATGAAAATTGACAAGACATTCCTACGCAGTAAAGTAGCGAGAAGAATATTTCTCCTGTTCATCTCTTGTGCTCTCCTGCCCATAACAGTACTCGCCGTCCTTTCCTTTCGACATGTGACAAGGCAGCTCAATAAGCAGAGCCAAGAACGACTGCGGCAGGCAGCCAAAGCCATGAGCATGAATCTCTTTGAGCGCCTTCAGTTTCTCGAGGTAGGAGCGGAAATGGTGGCCTCAAGTCTGGACTCAGCTAATGGGTCCAGCTTGCGGATTTCGACGGGAGAAGTCAACGACCGCCTAAAAGAGAGATTCGAGGCCTTGGCACTGGTGATGGACAGGAAAAAAGCCATACCTCTCATAGGCTTTGTGCCGAAGCCACCACCGGTGACGGAAGAGCAAGCTGAGCACTTGAGGAAAGGGAGAACTCTTATAACTGCTGAGATTAGGTCGAACCTCCCCGCAGTAGTATTTATGAGAAGGTTACTTGATAAAAAGAATCCCGCCAAGGGACTCCTCATGGGACAGGTGAGTGATTTTTACCTCTGGCGGGGAGGGGAGGAGAATCCACTGCCGCCCATGACCGAGTTAATCGTGCTGGATCATAATGGAGGGGTACTTTTTAGCAGTGTGACTGGGCCGACTCCCTTTCCTCAGGCGGAAGTGCCAAAGATGATCAAAACGCACGCAGGAGAATTTGAGTGGAAGAAGGGAGAGAAAGAATATGTAGGAAGATATTTGTCCTTGTACCTGGAAAAGGAGTTTCAGATACCAAAGTGGCTCGTGGTGCTGTGTGAATCCAAAGCCCACGTGCTGGCCCCTATGGCTAGGTTCAAGCATATCTTTCCCCTGGTTGTCCTCCTGGCCTTGTGGGTGGTGTTGCTCTTGAGTATGAGTCAGATCCGCCGGAACCTGGTCCCCTTGGAGAGACTACAAGAGGGGACAAGGCGGATTGCTGCAAGAGACTTCGGCAGCAGGGTTAACGTCACCAGTGGCGATGAGTTTCAAGAGCTGGCAGAATCGTTCAATGCCATGGCCACTCGTTTGGGCAAGCAATTCAACGCCCTAACCACCATGAATGAGATCGACCGCTCCATTCTGTCGGCCTTGGACACCAGAAGGATAGTGGATACAATACTTAACCGAATGCGGGAGCTTTTCCCCTGTGATTGCGTGGCCTTGGCCCTCTTTGATGTTGAGGCTTCAGATGCCGGGCTGATGCATATCCAGTACGGCCAGTCTGAGGGTGAAAATTGGCTGGTACCTGTTAGGCTGAGCCCTGAAGATATTCGGCAGCTAAATGATCACCCAGAGCAATTGCTCTTCCATATCCCAATGGAACTCCCTGGATATCTTTCTTCTCTGGTGGAGCTTGAGGCAGAGATCTTTTTAACCTTTCCCATGTTTGTTAGCGATAAATTATCTGGTCTAATGGTTCTCGGTTATGCTGATGGAGCCGAGCTAAATGAAGAGGATACGGTGCAGGCTCGGCAATTGGCCGATCAGGTGGCTGTGGCCATTTCAAATGCCAGGCTTATTGAGGAGTTGGACGAGCTGAACTGGGGTACTCTTTACGCCTTGGCCAGGGCCATAGATGCCAAGTCGAACTGGACTGCTGGTCACTCTGAGCGGGTGACTGAACTTGCCTTGAAGATCGGCCAAACTATGGGGCTGGATCAGAAAAAACTGGATGACCTGCATCGAGGTGGGCTGCTCCACGATATAGGCAAGATTGGCATTCCACCTGAAATCCTGGACAAGGCAGGAAAACTTACCGACGAGGAATATGCGCTTATGCGTGAGCATGTGCGCATCGGAGCACGTATCCTGGAGCCAATAGAGGCCTATGCTGCGGTCATACCCGTGGTGTTACATCATCATGAATATTATGACGGCTCAGGTTACCCTGATGGACTAGAGGGCGAGGCCATTGATTTGGGGGCGCGCATATTTACCGTGGCCGACCACTACGATGCCCTCATTTCGGACCGGCCGTACCGCGCCGGTTTGCCCCGGGAAAGGGTAATTGGCTTCATAAAAGAGGACTCTGGGACGAAATACGACCCGAATGTGGTTAAAGCCTTCCTTGAGGTCATGGCGCAAATGGACAGGGAGTTGCATAGCCAGGCAGAAAGGGCGACAGAGGTTGCCGGCTCTTAGCTTCAACCTTTAGCCCGGATGTTTCATGAATAACTTGCTGCGACCGTGGATATGGCCGTCCTTCTCTCCGAGCTGTAGGCTCTACGAGCCGGAAGCCGGGCGTCCTCGAGTGTTGCACCCTGCGACGTACCGTTCAGGTACGCCTCGGGTCCAATCCCGCGGTAGCGCGGGACGGTTGCCCGGTGGCACACCCATCTTCACGGTCTCGCGACAGCAATTCACGAAACATTCGGGCTAGCATGGCATTGTTTCCCTGCCGCAGGTATAATGGCCTGATTTGTAAGCAAATCAGAGCGCTTGGACGAGTCAGATGAGACCAAGGATCTTTCTAGTACTGTTGGTGATCTTTGCTGTGGTGTTCGGAGTCCAATGCCAAAAACGGTTTACTGTTCCAGAAGAACTGATTGGGATTTGGGTGACCAAGGATCCCAGATATTTAAACACTCCCTTCGAGATCAAGAAAGACACGGTCATATTTGAACAAGGCTTAGGGTATCTCGACTTCGATGTGTATCCCATAGCGGGTGTGAAAAAGACCGAGTCAGATGGACGAACCTTGTACATTATTTACTACACCCTTCCATCGGGGAAAATATTCGAATTCTCCTTTTATTACTCTGCGGCAAATGGAGGCCAGATCAGATTCAAGAACCAGCAGGAAATGGTGTGGACCAAAAAGAAATCTTAACCTCTGAACTGTCAATCTTGGAGATAAAGCCATGCTGACAGAAAAACAAAAACTGGAGGTTTTGACCACACTGGGTACCGAGCTCAATCAGGTCAAAGACCTTGATATTCTCATGGAACACATACTTACGGAGGCTCGGCGAGTTGTGAATGCCGACGCCGGATCCATATACATCCGAGACAGAAATCAACTGCGCTTTACCTATACCCAGAATGCAACCTTGCAGGAGAGACTGCCGCCGGGGGAGAAGCTAATCTACAATATATTCACCATACCAGCAGATAAGAGTAGCATAGCCGGTTATTCGGCAGTTACGGGCCAGGCTCTCAACATTCAAGATGTATACAGACTCGAGAGCGAAGTCCCATACCGCTTTGATCATAGATTTGATGAAACGGCTGGATACAAAACTCACTCGGTCCTGGCGGTTCCACTCAAGACAATGCGCGAGGACGTGATAGGGGTGCTACAGGTTATCAATGCGCAGAACGAGAAGGGAAATATCGTGCCTTTTTCAGAGGAAGACGAGAGGATGATGATACATTTTGCCAGTATGGCCACCATGGCGCTGGAAAGGGCGCAAATGACCCGAACTCTGATTTTGCGGATGATCAGAATGGCGGAGCTCCGAGATCCAAAAGAGACCGGGTCCCATGTCAACCGAGTTGGGGCATACTCTGTGGAGATATACGAACGATGGGCAAAGGAAAAATCCATTTCCCCCAAGGAGATCGAGACGCAGCGTGATGTGCTGCGGATGGCAGCCATGCTCCACGATGTGGGCAAGGTTGCTATATCAGACCAGATTCTCAAGAAGCCAGCCCGGCTCACTATGGAAGAATATGAAATCATGAAACAACACACCTTTTTCGGTGCCAGGCTGTTCATTGACGAGAAGTCCGATTTAGACGAAGCTGCAGCTCAAGTCGCCATGACTCATCACGAGTGGTGGAATGGCAAGGGATATCCCGGACATGTAGATTTAACCGCCAGTGGGCCAGGACTGAGTTTCTCCGTCCAACAAATCAAACCGAGGGGCAAGAGAGGTGATGAGATTCCCCTCTTCGGCAGGATTGTGGCCATAGCCGATGTCTATGACGCCCTTGCGTCTAAAAGGGTTTACAAAGACGCCTGGGACGAGGCTGACATACTGCAGACCATGAAAGATGGGGCAGGGAAGCAGTTCGATCCTGAACTCATCCGGGTCTTTTTATCCTCCATTGATGTAATAAGGTCAATCCAGCAGCGTTACCCCGACAAGGAAGAAGAGGAAGCGTAGGAAAATCATACCCAAACACTAGGCACCAAAAGGCAAAGAGGACAGACGACAGAAGACAGCAGGTTACTAGGCACTATGCATTAAGCACACTAGGCACCAAGGAGCTTAGAGGTCAGAAGTCGGAGGTCAGAAGTCAGAAGACAGCGAGCAATTTATCATTTAGCATTTCACATCGTGGTGAATTGGATAAGATTGCAAATACACAATGATAAATGATAAACGAACAATGAGAAATGACTCTATGCTCCATGCTCCATGCCCAATGTTATAGCCTACTGCCTTCGACAACCCTGGCAGATGCCATCGAAACGGACTTCGACTCTTTCGATCAAACCCAGAAAAGAACGCCTGAGGGACTGGGTGTCCAAGTTGACCTGTTCTGGACTTAGGCATTCCATTTCACCGCACTCCACACAATAAAAATGGGAGTGCGGCTGATGATTGACGTTTGGGGCTAGACCGTAACGAAAGGAGCGATCGCCGGCGCTGATGCGTTCAACCAGCTTATTCTCCACCAAAAGCTCCAGGATACGGTAGACTGTCACCCGGTTGACCTCTCGAGTCTTGTTCAGTTTCTCTATAATCTCCTGGGCACTAAGGGGATGAGACCCTTCTCCAATGATTTCCAGCACCCGGAGGCGATTAAGTGTCCGAGCCAAGCCGCTATCTTCAAGCAGAAGCTCATAATCACATTGGTGGCACATGGTAGATCTCTCCTTTCACTTCTCACTTGAGAACGGTTTTCGCGATCTCAACAACTCAAAAAACAGGGAAATAAAAAAACACACCCCTGCCACCATTATAATGGTAGCACCCGAAGTAAGATTGAAGAAGTAAGAGATCCAAAGCCCCGTCATGGTGAAAAAACAGCTCAGAAGGAAGGAGAGGAACATCATGGTTCGCAGAGAAGCGGAGTGTTTCTCAGCCATATAAGGCGGAATGGTCAATAAGGCGATGACCAGGATTAGACCGACGACCCGAATAATCATCACCACCGAGAGAGCCACCATGGCCAGGAGAAGAAAATAAAGAAAGTTTACCCGGATTCCCCTAACCTTGGCAAAATCCTCATCGTAAGAAAGCGCAAGAAAATCATTGTAAAAATAGCCCACAGTTAAGAGGATCAGAATGTTCAAAACAAGCATGAGCCAGAGGTCGGATGTGGTAACCGCCAGAATGCTGCCAAAAAGAAAGCTCATAAGGTCAACATTGTAGCCGGGGGTGAGATCGAGAAGAATTACCCCGAGAGCCATCCCTACTGCCCACAGTACCCCAATGATGGTATCAGTGCGATGTTTCGCTTTAAGGGTTACCACCGCCATCACCATTGCTACCAAGAGGGCGAAGCCTAGAGTTCCAACTACGAAAGGGAGGCCAAAGAAGAAGGCGAGACCTATTCCCCCATAGGCAGCATGGGCAATACCTCCCGAGAGAAAGACAATACGGTTTACTACCACGAAGGTGCCGATCACCCCACAAGCCACGCTGGCGAGGAGGCCGGCCAAAAGAGCATTTCTCATAAATTCAAAGTGCAGGGCTTCGAGCATTTTGCAAGTCCTAGATTCTGTTTCTTAAATTCCCAATCCGCAATCCCAAATCTTCAATCGCTATCCTCGTGCTTCTGTAAAACTCTGTGAGGCATGCCGTGGGCAACCAAGTCCACCGGACAACATTGATAGGCCATCTCCAGCATCTCGTGAGTAATCTCGGAATCGTCGTGGTAGAAGACCTGCTGGTTTACACAGGCGACTGATTTGACGTGAGTGGAGACGATCCCCACATCATGACTGACTACAATGATGGTGACGGTCCTATTGAGTTCCCCGAGAATGTCAAAAAGATGGGTTTGGTGCTTGGTGTCTACACTGGATGTAGGTTCGTCCAAGAAGAGCACTTCCGGTTCATCTACCAGGGCTCTGGCGATGAAGACTCTCTGTTGTTGGCCTCCCGAAAGCTCCCCTACATGGCGATGGCGAAACTCCCAGATCTCCATCTGTTCCATTGCCTTTTGGGCGGCACCCTTATCTTTGGGGGAATAACGAGACCATCCTCTTCCCGGTCTAAGCTTACCCATGAGGACAACATCATGCACAGATATAGGAAAGTCCTGATTAACATGGAGATGCTGGGGCATGTAACCAATGCGGTGGGTGGATTTGCCGGCTGGCTCATTGAAAACTTTAATGCTGCCTCGATCCGGCTTGAGCAGACCAAGGATTAGTTTAAGCAGTGTGGTCTTGCCCCCGCCGTTGGGCCCTAGCAGGGCGATGAAGTCCCCTCTGTGAACAGTGAGCTTCACCTCCTTGAGAACCGGTATGGAGTTGAAAGAAAACCAGAGATCTCTAATCTCAATAATGGCGTCTCTCATTTAACACCTCACTTGAGTGCACCTTTAAACTTGGAGGCCACCTGAAGCAGATTCGTCTCCCAGTCAGCAGCCAGAGGGTCCGCAAAGATGATCTGCCCTCCTAGAGAATCTGCAATTGCTTGGGCTGCCTGCCGGGAAAATTGAGGCTGAGCGAAGATTACCTTTATGCCCCGTTCTTTGGCGTATTGCATGAGACTCTGCAATTCTGCCGCCTTGGGTTGTTTTCCTTCAAGCTCAATGGGAATTTGCTCAAGTCCATAGGCTTGAGCAAAATAACCCCAGGCAGGATGAAAAACCATAAACTCGACGTGCTTACCCTTCCCTTTGAATGTTGCTCGAATTTTTCCATCAAGTCTCACAATTTCTTTGATGAAACTATCATGGTTTTTTTCATAAGTGGACCGATGAGCAGGGTCAACTCTTAGAAAAGCCTTAAGCATGTTCCCTGCCAGTATAATGACCAGCGGCGGCGAGAGCCACACATGCGGATCCTTGCTGCCGTGATGATCCTGTTCCAACTCTGATTTTTGATGCTGAGCCTTCATGGGTATCTTCTTTATGCCGGCATCCGTGTGTGCCACGAGCATCTGGGGATTTGTGGCGGCAATCTTTTCGAGCCAGGTTGTCTCAAAGGGTACGCCAATGGCGAAGTAGACACTAGTCTTTGCTAGGGCCACCATTTGCTTAGGTTTCGGTTCGTAGGTGTGGGGGTTGGCTCCCGGCTCTACCATTACAGAAACTTCCACCAAGTCGCCGCCAATCTTCTCCGCGAAGTACTTCTGGGGCACAATGCTCACAAAGACCATGAGAGGGCGAGCTAGAGTCTCTTGCGGGACGCAGAGAAATATGATTAAGAATACGGTGAAAAGCGTCTTTTTCATAACTATACTGCTTTGTTTAGGCAATCCTGGGAGCCCGGTGCTCTGGCCTCAATCAGAGTCGACTTAATTATTCCACATTATGCAACTTAATTGCATCAGAGTCAAATTCTTGGATTGTAGATTGGTGATTGCGGATTGGGGATGTGGGATTGAGGGTTTTTAATTTCGAATTCCGAATTTCTAAATCTGGCGTCTAGCCTCTATGCCCCATGCTGGGCTCTAGCGACTACTGACTACTGGTAACTGAATGTTTTTGTCTTGTCTGTCCCTTCCAAAACTCGTTAGCTGAGACTGGATCGTAGATGCGTCCTACTCCGTAAACCACAACGGTTGGTGAGAACCTGGACTCATCAGCCTCGTGAAAGAGTCGATCCACTGTCATGAGCGTACCTAGGAGAGCACCGTGCTTCTGGTAGGCTTCCTTGCTGTAAGCGGCGCAAGTGGGGTAACTCGGACAGCGATCACCATCAACAGGGGATATTACCGTCGAAAAAAAGTTCAGCAGAGAGATAAAGAAAGGTGACGACATCGAGGTGTTTCTTCTGGTTTCCGTCTCCTTTTGCAGCTGCACTCTGTAGGCGGGACTATCCCACGGTCCCTGCAGAGGGTCTTCTCCCGCCCAAACCGGTGTTCCTTGAGCCCAGCCGCCCAGGATGAACAGGCAAATAATTAAACTGCCTAGTAAGCTAATAGATTTCATCTCACTCATCAATTACCCGGCCCTGCAACCGAGACCAGCATAGAAAACAGATTAATGGGAATACTATCCTGAATATTCCGATCCAGCAAGTGTTTCTCCGACGGGGGTGAATTCAGAAAACAACTCATCTATCCCTCAAGAGATTTTTGGCACACCTCCGGCTTTACGAAGGAGCAAGTTCCAGTCCTCGTCGACCATTTCCTGGATGTGAGCGAGATCCTTCTCGGTTAGATGTTTAAATCTCCCTTGGAGGTGGAAGTACTCGTTCACCAGATAGCCTTTGGGAGCGAAATTAATAGTGTACCTGGTACCCTCTTCAACTTCATAGAGGGGAAAGATATTGGTTTGCACCGCCATTCTAGCAATCTTGATAGACATTTCCGAGGGAATCCCCCAACCAGTAGGACAACTGGAGAAAATATGGAGGAATCTGGACCCGGCGATGGATTTTGCCTTGGTGACCTTGCGCACCAGGTCCTCGGGGAAGGCAATGCTGGCAGTGGCGGCATAGGCAATACGATGCGCTACCAAAGCCTCGACAATGTTTTTCTTGCGCAATCTTTTCCACTGCTGCCCGGGAGTGGTGGTTGTCCAGGCACCGTAAGGTGTAGAAGAGCTCCGCTGTACACCGGTGTTCATATAAGCTTCATTGTCATAGCAGACGTAGATGAAATTCTCGTTACGTTCAACAGCACCGCTTAAAGCCTGGAATCCGATGTCAAAAGTGCCCCCATCACCAGCCCAGGTCACCACTGTAGTTTCACTGTCACCCTTAACATCCTGGGCCGCCCGCACCCCACTGGCAACGGCACCGCCAGTTTCAAAGGCAGTGTGAAGCACGGGAATTTTTAGAGTCGACTGGGGATAGGGGCCGGCAATGATAGACCCGCAGCAGGCAGGGATGATCATGATAGTCTTTTCGCCTAGTGCTTTAAGAACGAAACGCATGGCAATGGCGGCACCGCAACCGGGGCAGCCCACATGGCCCGGAGACATATAGTCACGCTCAAGATTGTCCAACTGCATGATCCACCTCGTGGAGGCCCAGCCAAATGCTTTCTTGCTGTGGCATCTCGCTGCCTTTTGTAAGCCAATAGATCTCTTCTATCATTGCAGTAGTGACGTCGCGACCACCTAAACCCGCTACATAACCAAAAACCAGGGGATGGCCCGGATGATTGCAAAGGGCTGCCCGTACTTCCTGGGCAAAGATCCCGCTGGCTCCGAAAGAGAAATTTCTATCAATAACGGCAATCTTCTCGGCGGACGCAGTGAGTTCTCTAATTGTCTTCACCGGGAAAGGGCGAAGGAGTTTGATTTTCAAAAGTCCCACCTTTTCACCCTTCTCCCGAAGTTGGTCAAGAACCTGCCGGCTGGTACTGGTAACCGTCCCGGAGGTAATCATAATGATCTTTGCATCTCCACATTTAACGGCCTCAACCGGGCCGTAACGGCGGCCGATAATGTCCTCGAACTCGTCTTCCATTTGCGCAAAAAAAGTCAGTCCAGCATCCATGGCGGTCTGAATGTTGTGACGCATTTCCATATAGATATTAGGTGGGGCCAGTTGATTAAAAGCACAGGGATCTTCAGTATCCAACTGAAATCTGGGATGGTAGGGTGGCAAAAACCGGTCGACAATGTTCTGCTTGGGCAGATCAACAGCTTCATAGGTATGGGAAAGGAAAAAGGCGTCCAGGTTTACCATCACCGGCAAGTTCAGCCACTCCGCCAGACGGAAAGCCTGGATGGTACTGTCCAAAACCTCTTGACTGTGTTCACAGTAAAGCTGGATCCAACCCGTGTCGCGTTGCGCTAAGCTGTCGGTCTGGTCGGCCCAGATGTTCCAACCAGGAGCCATGGCCCGGTTAACATTGGCCATGACAATTGGCAGTCTGGCTGCTGAGGCCCAGTGGAGAAGCTCGTGCATCAAGGCAAGCCCCTGTGACGAGGTAGCGGTAAAGGTCCTTACTCCACAGGTAGCAGCGCCAATCAGGGCAGCCAGGGCTGAATGTTCACTCTCCACCCGCAGGAACCTGGCGGCCAGGGTAGAGTCGGCACAGTATTCCGACAGACGCTCTACGATGTGGGTTTGAGGGGTTATAGGGTAGGCGGAGATCACTTGAGTTCTAGCCAACCTCACGGCCTCGGCCACAGCATGGCTTCCCTCTAGGACCTGTTTCATGAGCGTTCCTCCTCCAAGGCCATAGCATTGCGGGGACATTCTACTACACAAAGACCACAACCCTTGCAGTAGTCATAGTTGATGTGACGACCTTCAAAGTTGTGGTCCCGAATGACTGCGATTTCGGGGCAAAAAAGTTGGCAGTTATCGCAGTGGTTGCAAAGACCACAGTTAAAACAGCGCTCGGCCTCCCGAATGGCTAGGCTGGCACCGATCTTAAGATTGATTTCGGCAAAGGACTTGAACCGCTCTTCACGCAAGAGACGGGGTTGATTAATAGCAGGGGCAAAGCGAAAATAATCGGTATTGAGGTTCTCGAAGGAGACGATGCTATGGTTGCGTTTCGCCCGCGGTCCGTCCAGATAAACTTCCATTGACAGGGATGGTCCTTTTCCCACCAGAGCGGATTTGAGCTTCCCTTCTATGGCCCCCAACCCTTCTCTGAAAAAGACGTCTAGGGCCATGGCAGCCTCTTTGCCGGAGGCGACAGCGTGGACAACGCTTTTGATGTTCGCAACTAGATCGCCGCCATAAATAAGAAGGGGCTCCCGACTCCTATGAACCAAAACACAATTGTTGAACCTGGTCACGCCCCTTGTTTTAGCGGGGAGATCGTACCAGTCCTCGGCAACTGAACTTCCGACTGCAATAAACAGATGTTGGACACGAATATTTTTCCTTTTCCTGCCCGCGGGCTTGATCCGAGCTTTTCCCTGGGGAGTCTCTTGGGTCACCCGCATCTTTTGTAAGGTTACCACTAGATCCCCCTTGCGCCGTTCTATTTCTACGGGAGTTTCAAGCTCTCTAATTTCGATACCCTCTTCTAAAGCCATCTGCACTTCTTCCGCGAAGGCAGGCATGTCCTGTTGCCTGCGGCGATAAATGAGAATAGCCTTAGCACCCAGGCGGACCGCAGAGCGGGCAGTGTCCACGGCGGTGTTGCCGCCGCCAATGACTGCCACTGTTCCCCGAAGCGAGGGGATATCACCCCTCCGTAGCTTTTTCAGAAAGGTGAGACCCTTGTCTACGCCGACCAGATCCTCGCCTGGAATTGAAAGGGGGAGACTCTGGGAATGGCCGCAACCGATGAATATAGCGTCATAGTTCTTCTTTGCTTCCTTTATGAACTTGCGAGAGGTGGCTTTGCCGCAGTGAATGCGCACACCGAAATCCTGGAGCCGACTAACCTCTTCATTGACAGTGGCGGGAGGTAGTCGATAGAGGGGGATACCCCATCGGAGGATCCCGCCAGGTTCCGGCAGGGCCTCGAAGACATCAGACTGATATCCTAAGAGTGCTAGAAAATAGGCAGCGGCCAAACCACTGGGGCCTGAGCCAATTACAGCCACTTTTTGTTTTTTCTCCTGGAGTTTATCCAGCCCAAACTTAAGATCATAGCGACTTGCGGTGTCTGCAAGAAATCGTTCTATGGTATGAATGGCAACAGATTCATCGAACTCCTTGCGGTTACACTGCAGTTCGCAGGGATGGTAACAAACACGCCCACATACGCCGGGGAAGGGGTTTTCCACCAAGATGGTCTCCCATGCCTCCCTAAAAGACCCCTGGGCGGTTAGCATTTGAATGCGACCTATATCTTCACCACTGGGGCAGGCAGCGCTGCAAGGAGCGGTTTTCTCGTCATAATGGGGCTTGAGAAAGCGCCAAGAGCCAGTTTTGTTGCTCTCCGTGGTGAGATATGAACAAGGGATGATCAGAGGAGGACGATTGCCCAATGGTTGATGTGAGACCATCTGTTTCTATCCTCGTTGCATTTTATCTGCCCAGGCAAGACCTGTGAAATTTCGAAATTCGAATTTCAAAATTAAAGGACAACCTTGGTTTGAATTTAAACATTCGATAATTTGGCCTCTCCTATGGGTCCCACCAATTTCACTGTGTCATAGGCCATCTTCGCTGCTTTTATGTTTGCTTTCGGCTTGCTCGGCACCTCTTTTTGGATTGCCTTGGAGATGGCTTCCATGCTTGGCATGCCTAAAACTCGAGCAAGTGCTCCCATCATCGGGGTATTGACAATTGGATGGGTGCGAGTTCCTAGGTCATTATTGAGGGCAATGTGTGTGGCATCTACCAAGGCAAGTTTGTAGCCAAACCATGAGTTCAGCTGGGCGGGAAGTTCGGGTCCATTGAGCAAAATCCAGCCACCCCCTTTTAGGCCGAAGGTGACGTCAATGGACTCCAGAAGAGTTCTGTCAAGCACGACAACATGATCGGGGGTGTAAACATTGGTTCTTGTGAGGATCCCTTTCCGGTCGAAGCGCAAATAAGCCTCGACCGGAGCTCCTCTACGCTCGACCCCAAAGAGAGGAAAGCTCTGCACCTGGTAGCCATCCCGGAAAAAGGCCTTTGCCAGCAGAATGGTGGCCACCACCGTACCCTGACCACCTCGTCCGTGGAAACGTATCTCCACCATGCTTGCCTGGTCCTCTCTGTCGCAGTAGCAGCGCGAGCAGTGAAATAAAAGCTAAAAGACAAAGGCGGTTCATGAGAAATGCAAAAGACATACCCTATTAAGAATGGCTGCCAATGATGGAGATCAACCAGTCCAGACGACTACTAGTGCTCTCGCAGGTTTTTCCCCAAGGCATCGGAAGCTGTGACTAAGCTCTGATTCAAAATAGATGCTGTCTCCCGGTCCTAAAACTTCGACCCGGTCAATAGTGCGAAACTCCAAGGTGCCCTCAAGAACGTGCAAGAATTCCTCTCCCTCGTGGTTCATGAAAATCATTTCACTGGTGTCCTGAACGGGAAATTCAACCAGGAAAGGCTCCATGTGTTTATTGGTTTTCTTGGTGTCAAGGGCCTCATATATATAATTCACCTCACCCTTACGGTGGTGAGGCCTCCTCTCTACTCTAACCCTTTCAGCTCTTCGGGTGATGGCAATCCTGTCGACTCCTACTTCGTTTTGGAAAAAGTAGGCCAAGCCGACATCGAAGGCTCTTGCCAACTTAAGCAGGGTGGCCACTGGGGGCACCACATGATGATTCTCTATCTGTGAGAGGAATGGTTTGGACAAGCCTGTTTTGGCAGCAACATCCTGCAGGGTATAATGATTTTTTTGCCGCAATTCTCTCACTTTGCTGCCGATCTTCAGAGCCTTCACCTCCAGACTAATGTCGTCTTGAGATTTCTTCATCTTCTTTCCTCACAGTAATAGGTAAGAATCTCGATACACGTATGTATAACCTCTATTTTACCCTAACTTTGGTTTGATTTATACAAAAAGTGTTTGCCTTCACAAAACAACAAAGGCTAGCATTCATGGGGGTAGCGGGAGGGTGTTCTAATACGAGTAAGCAGGCAGCTAGTACTAAAAAGCGCCGAACCGGGCGAGACGGGCAAGACAAGGATAAGAGATCAGAGGTCAGAAGTCAGACGACAGAGGACAGGTTTAACTTGGCACTATGCACTAAGCACTAGCCACTTTGGTAATTTATGATTTCGAATTTCTAATTCCGCAATCCGAAATTCGGCATCCGCAACAGGGACCCTATGTACCATCCTTTATGCGCTCTGCGAGATCATCCCTTGAAGCCAAAGTCTTTTTCACTGAGGAGTTTGACACAGGCATCTACCACATCTGCTTCATATAGAGAACCCCGATTCTGGGTAATTTCCTCCAAAGCCATCTCATGCCCCAAGGTAGGGCGATAGGGTCGATGTGAGGCCATCGCCTCTACCACGTCAGCCACTGCTAGAGTTTTTGCCTCAATTATGATGTCATCACCAGTCAACCCCGCCGGGTACCCGGAGCCATCAATTCTCTCATGATGTTGGAGAACAATTTGAGCAACCGGCCATGGAAATTCTATTTCTTTCAAAATCTCGTACCCTACCTGAGGATGGTCCTTGATCAGGGTGTGCTCTATTTCGGTCAACTTTCCTGGCTTGCTGAGAATTTCTACAGGCACGCAAATTTTGCCCAGATCGTGAATCAAGCCTGCCATTCGAATTCCATCTATCTGGTGGCCCGGCAAACCCATTTCTGCCGCGACCGCCCGGGCCAGGTCAGAGACGCGCCGCTGATGGCCAGCAGTGTATGGGTCCCTTCTTTCCACGGTTAAGGCCATGGCTTGAACAACCCCGCCCATGGCACTGCGCAATTTGACTAGGGTAGAATGGGCCTCTGCCTCTGCCCTCTCACGCCTGGCTATATCTTTTTTTAACTGTTCATTGAGTTTGATCAGCTCTATGGTTCGCTGTTCGATTCGACCTTCCAACTCGTTACGGATCTTCCTCAGTTCTCTCTCCCCGAGCCACTTGGTACTTAAGGACGCAGCGAAATGCTGAATCTCGAGGTTGTGAAAGGGCTTCTGCAGGTAAAGCAGCTTATCGGTGGGCGGTACGCGAGAGGCTATTTTATCGGGAGTAGTGCTGGTATCTGAATAGCCGGTTACCATTACTATCTCCGTGTAAGGATCCAGGGCCCGAATTTTCTCTGCCAACCAGATGCCATCAGGCCCAGGAGGCATCCGCAAATCGAGGAAAGAGACAGCAAAGGGCTTCTCCTGCTCCACTGCTGTCCGAAAGACATCGAGAGCTTCTTGAGCCTGGGTGCAAAGGGTTAGGTCGAAATGGTTGGGCCTCGACCTGGGCTGGAGGGTCTCCCGATAAAGGGTCAAGATTGACGCTTCATCGTCCACCACGAGGATGCGAATTGGGCTGGCTTTGGGCATGAATGCTATTTCCTATCCGGGAAGAAACAGCTGGGTTTAGCTGCAAGAAATAGACCAAGAAATTAAGGTCGTAACCACTGGCAAAAGCTCTTGAGAAGAGGCTGGATGCTGGATTCTGGATAAATAATAAATAAGGGGAATTATAATGCTTTGTTAATCTTCTGAGAGGACAAGATCAGTAAAATGTATGCTTAAACAAGGTTACTATAATCAATCGTCATCTTTTGTTCTCGTCGATTCTATGTCGAGTAAAGTAACACCGGCAAATTCCATGGTTTTATACTCTCTAATGTCTCTAAGATCTTTCATGTAGTTATTAATTAATTCCAATTGTCCTTTTATTATTGCTAGTTTTTCTTTTGTGTAATTCTCATTTGTACTTTCAGACAAGAGATCCACATATCCGGTAATTACAGTCAGAGGCTGGCCGAGTAAATGAGAGAGTGTCGCAGTAGTCTTGACGACTCCCTGAAACCGATGCTCTTTGATTGGTCCCCAGCCGGATCTTCTGTCTTGGCCGCTTCTTCTGTCGGTGCCACTCCTCCTGTCTCCCCCTGATCTTCTGTCTATCCCAGAGCGTCTGTCGTCTTTTTTTCTGCGGTCTGAGGAATTTCCCGTCATGAATTATACCCGTGATCCTACGAATAGGATCATTCTCATCGCGCACCAGAGCGACTCCGTGAGCCCATTCAAGGTCAACGCAAAGGGCATCTATTATTAAAAGATCGTGCCAAACTGGTGCAATGATATAAGTACTATTATTTCAGCAACTTATATTATTAGGGGCAAAGAGAGGTATTGAGAACTGGGAAATTAAAGCCAGAATTTGGGTAAAAGATTACCACTTTTACTTCTCCCCCTGCAAGCGACGGGCGGTCCTCACAAAGATTGCTGCGCTTTCCCTAACCTCCTCTGCTGTGGTCATCTTGCCAGTGGAAAAGCGCACAGTACCCATGGCGTATTCCAGCTCCACCTGCATTGCCTGCAAGACCGAAGAAACCTTTACTGAACCTGAGTGACAGGCTGCACCTGCCGAGGCAGCAACTCTATCGCTTTCGGCCAGAAGTTGGTCTGCTTCAACATTTCTGAAACTCACGCTGAGGGTGTTGGGAAGCCGCCTCTCCGGATGGCCATTCAATTTGATCGCATGCCATTCCTTCTTCAACTCCTGATGAAGGAGGTCCCGCATCTTTTGCATGTGGACCATGTTCTTTTCAAGATCACGTTTGGCAATTTCACAGGCCTTGCCCAGGCCGACAATTTCAAGAACATTTTCGGTTCCGGCTCGCCGACCCTGTTCATGCCCGGCCCCGTGAACGAGTTTTTCGAGTTGGATTCCTCGACGGATGTACAGGGCGCCAATTCCCTTCGGTCCATATAGTTTGTGACCAGCAATGGAGAGGAGATCAACTCCAAGATGATCAACCCTGGTGGGGACCTTGCCTGTCGATTGCGCGGCATCAGTATGGAAGACTATACCATGCTCTCTGGCAATTGTTGCTATTTCAGCAATGGGCTGAATTGTGCCAACTTCGTTGTTGGCATGCATTATTGAGATCAAAACTGTATTGGAGGTGATAGCCCTTTCTACTGCCCGTGGATCCACCTGAGCGAACTGATCTACGGGCAAATAGGTTACTTGAAAGTCTTTTTCCTCCAGATATTTACACACCTCGACTACTGCAGGATGCTCGATGGAAGAGGTTACAAGGTGATTGCCCTTTCCTCGGTTGGCAAATGCCACACCCTTGATGGCGTAGTTGTTGGATTCGCTGCCGCCGCTGGTGAAGACAACTTCGTCTGGATTGCAATTCAGCAGATTCGCCACTTGCTGGCGAGCTATTTCAACAGCTTCTTTGGTCTGCAACCCATACCAGTGAGAACTGGAGGGATTGCCGAAACGTTCAAAGAGATACGGGCCCATGGCCTCAGCCACTTCCGGGTCAACGGGGGTGGTGGCATTATAATCCAAATAAATTGGTTTCAACGACTAAACCTCCAGGTCTCACGATTTCAGGTGTCGGGTGTCAGGTGTCAGGGAAAAAAACAAAAGAAACTGAAACCTGAAACCAAAAATTTGGGTCATTGTGCTTTGTACTCTCTATTCCTCCTTTACTCCAACACTCCAATCATTAGTGCACTCCCACTGATCCGGCAAAATGGCAGGCGGTCAAGTGGTTTTTCCTCACTTCTTTGAGCTGCGGCTCCTGTTGATGGCAGATCTGTTCGGCATAGAGACAGCGAGTATGAAAGCGGCATCCTGAAGGGGGATCGATCGGGCTGGGGACGTCTCCTTTGAGGATTATCCTGTCTCCTCTACGACCCGGATCGGGAATTGGTGATGCTGAAAGCAGGGCCTGAGTGTATGGATGGAGAGGACTCCGGTAAATCTGAAAGCTGTCTGCCAGTTCCACGATCTGGCCGAGGTACATGACCGCCAGACGGTCACTCACATGCTCTACCACTGCCAGATCATGGGAAATAAAAAGGTAGGTGAGGCCGAACTCTTCTTGCAAGTCCTTGAGCAAATTAATCACCTGGGCCTGGATGGAGACATCCAGGGCGGATACGGCTTCGTCACAAATAATCAGTTTGGGATGGAGGGCCAAAGCTCTGGCCACACATATTCTCTGGCGTTGTCCCCCGGAAAACTGGTGCGGATAACGGCGCAGGTGTTCACGTCTCAAGCCCACCACCCGAAGAAGTTCCAGCACACTTTCCTCCCTTTCCTTTCTGTTTCGCAGGCCGTGGACCAACAGTGGTTCGCCTATAATCTGAGAAACCGTCTTCCGTGGGTTCAAAGAAGAAAAAGGATCCTGGAAGATAATCTGCATATCCCGTCTCAGACTGCGCATCCTCTCTTTGTCAAAGAAAAGGATATTTTCTCCCTGAAAAA
>JARRNM010000001.1:0-33530 GCA_037384945.1 Deltaproteobacteria bacterium | reverse complement strand
CGGATGAATGGGTGCGGCTAAACATTCAAGCATGCTCTGTGCGGTCAGCGTCTCATAGGTGGGGCGGTACTTCCTAATGGAATCTATGTTCTCGAAGACCTCCCTGGTGATGGTGTAGACCACTTCATCCGGCACCTTGGCCGAAGCGACCAAAGTTGTTTTAACAGCGAAAGTTCCCACATCAGCCTTGTTAGTCACTTGGGGATAGAATTTGATTGGAATATAGGCCTTTACATAGTAAGGATATTTCCTCAGCAGTCTGTCCAAGCCGGTAATCAAAGCGAAGCGAACCTTTCTATATCCTTCAGTTGCTGAAAGGATGACTGGGCTAGGGTGCCCTGCTGAGTGAAAAAAGGCCTCAATTTTACCATCTTGCAGCAGTAAGTCGACTACAGCTAGCTTATATTCCTTGGCAACCAGATCCTTGGTATAATCAATCCCGACATTTTCCAGGGCGTCAAGGGAACTCTGACGCTCGCCTGAGCCGGGGCCTCCTATGTTGACCGTCTTACCCCTTAGGTCAGTAATACTATTGATACCCGCATCCACTGCAGCCACCAGGGTTACGGATTCTTTATTGAGTGTGAGAATCGCTCGCAGATCTGCCTGGGGACCCTTATCCCTCCATTGTCTCTGACCATTGTATGCCTGGTACAGAAGGTCTGATTGGCCCAGGCCCATTTCCAGATTACCAGCAATAATTTCGCGAAAGTTATCAACCGAACCGCCAGTGTATACTGTTTGGCAGAAGACATGATGATTCTTGGTTTTGCGATTCACCACTTCTGCGATTGCACTTCCAGCGTGATGGTAAAGTCCGTTGACATTACCTGTTCCTATACGGACCAATATACTATTAGGGGGAAGACTTTTTTCACTTCGTTCTCTTGATTCGCAGGAGATCAGAGTAGCTGTAATTATTAATAAAACGACAAATATTCGCAGTAGACCAATTGCCCTTTGAACCACCCACGGCTGACAAGATTGCTTGAGTCCCATATCCGGCTCAGTTGTCCGAGTCCCAGGATTTCTCCAGGTGGGCAAGATATTGGAAACTATACCTAATTCGTTCATGATATCTCCTCTTATCGCCTCTGAAGCCTTTATGGTGCAGAAAGTGTCAGTGCCCACCCAGTGGAAGTCAATGTTCAGGTTGGTGTTGAAAGTACATTCGCCCGTACCCATGGGATCGGATATCCGCCATTTCTGTTAAGCATCAGTTCTCTCGGCGACAAAGTGGGAAACTACGGGGTCTGTTGCATCGCGTTGAAAAGCCCGGACCCGGTCCTGAAGTGCACGGTCGGTTGCAGTCACCCGCTCGTGCTGCCGCAGATGCTCAAGCCAGGAGCCGACCAGAAAGCATTCGAGGTAACGACCCGGAACGGAGGAATCTTGGAAGAGGTTCCACTGCATGGCCCCATCACGAAGACGGCTCGAGCGAAGGTGATGCATGACATGGCGAAAGTCCTGAGCGCGGGATGGGTCGATATTATATTCCACGGTAATCATTGCCGGTCCACTATCACCTTCCAAGGGACGGTGAAGGTCTGGAGCAGGCCAGTGAAGGGAAGGCGAAAGATCGAGTCCTTCGGCGGAGGTGAGGGTCAGCCTTTTGTTTGCTACGATAGCGAGGACGGCGGCGCACCCTGACACCGCAATGGCGGGTGGCATGGTTACGGCGCTGGCCAAGGCTCCCCATGCCAGGCTGCCGAGGGCCATAGAACCAAAGAAGAAGATGAGGTAGACCGAGAGTGCCCGGGCTCGAACCCAACTTGCCGCAACTGACTGCGCGGCCACGTTCAAGGACGAAAGCATGATAAGCCAGGCAGCGCCGGCAAGAAGCATGGCGAGCAAGAGCAGGGGGAGAGAACGGCTCATCGCCAGGGCAAGTAGCGCCAAGCTGTAAGAAATGGTGGCGATGCTAGTGTAAAGGTCCACGGATAGTTTCTTTCGCAATATGGGAAATAAATAGGCGCCTATGACTGCACCGACGCCAACGGCTCCTAAAAGGACGCCGTAACCACTGGCACCCATGCCAAGCTCCTGCCTGGCCACCAGAGGAAGAAGTGCCCAGAGGGCGCTTGCGGGAAAGACGAAAAGCAACAAGCGCCAGAGAACATTGCGGAAACCTGGCGCGTGACGGGCGTAGCGTAGCCCTGCCACCATCGCACCGAAAAGGTGCTCGGGTGGGAGCGCGCTCGGGGACTTTTCTCTGTGCCAGCGGTAGAGGACGATGAGAACACCAACAAAAGAGACTGCATTGAGGCCAAAGGTCGCCTGGGCCCCTGCCACGGCGACGATCAGACCGCCAAGGGCCGGGCCCACAGCGCGTGAGACGTTAAAACCGGCGCTGTTGAGAGTAACTGCTGCGGGGATTTCTTCGCGCGTAACAAGCTCCGGGACGATGGCCTGCCAGGCCGGAGCATTGAACGCTGCTCCAATACCGAGTGCCATGGTGAAGATAAGCAGGAGCATAGGGCTCACCTGCCCGAAAGCGGCAAGAACCGCGAGACCAGCTGCAGCGACCAACATCCACCCCTGGGTAATCAGCAGGAGTCTTCGTCTGTCGAAGACATCCGCTAGGGCTCCTGAGGGAATGGCAAGCACAAAGAGTGGGAAACTCGTGGCTGCCTGAACCAGCGAAACCATGAACGGCGACGGCGCCAGAGAAGTCATCAACCACGCGGCTCCCACATTATGCATCCACGTTGCAATGTTCGAGACTACGGTGGCGATCCAAAGGGAGCGAAAGATCGACTTGCGCATGGGGCTCCACGGCCCTGCGGGAGCATCGGTGGAACTTTCGTTAGAAATGTGTGGTGTGGACTTGCTCACATGTGTTTTCCTCCATCAGAACCCTAAGACTGCTATGTGATTTCCTTTTGTCAGCCACATGTTTAATAGCTTCCAACTCACCCCAATACAGACGAATCTAAACAAAACTCATGAAATCCAAACTCTTGACCGCTGGGGCAGCATTTATAGGTTGAGGTAAATATGAAGCTCCACTTCTAAATTAGTAATGTAAGACCAACTAGCTTGGTGTCAATATCGGTGTGGTTATTGAGGTCAGTTGGGGATCTTTGGTAATTTTCTTGTCGAACAGGTAGGCAGCGAGTTTATTCACAACTCGAAGATTGATGTTTTTCATCCAAGTTTCGAACATGTGTTTATGTAAGATGATCAGCTCCGGGTTGCTAGAACGATTTTTCCGAAGTGCGCTCCTCTTTTAAGTTTCGCCAATGCTTCGTTTGCGCGCTCGAACGGAAAAACTTCGTCGATGACCGGATGGATTTGATTCACGTCGATGGCGCGGGTCATCGCTGCGAACATCGCCACCGAGCCCACAAAGATTGGCTGCAAGCGAGCGCCTGACATGAAAACGGAGAGCAAGTTGAGCGGCTGCTCAAATCCGCCCGCGACCGCCCCGATCATACTGATTACGCCGCCCGGTTTGACCGATTGCAGCGAACGCGGCAAAGTCGCTCCGGCAACTTCGATTACCTGATCCACACCCTCACCTCCGGTGATTCTCTTCACCTCTTCCTGCCATTCGGGAGTTTTCTTGTAGTTGATGCCTTGATCAAGGCCGAGTTGTCGCAACCGATCCAGCTTGGCGTCGCTGCTTGATGTCCCAATGACATGCAAGCCGGCCGCCTTCGCGAATTGCAGGGCGAACACCGAGACACCACCGCTGCCTAGCACCAGCACGTTCGAGCCGGGCTTGAGCGGCGGCTGACTTTCCATCAGCGCATTCCAAGCAGTCACTGCCGCGCAAGGCAACGTGGCTGCCTCTTCCCAAGACAGATGCGTCGGAATTTTGACCACGCCTGACGAAGGGAGTACAGCTTTCTCGGCGAGCATCCCGTCAATCGCCCCACCGAGTGCGAAGTCCAAATAGCTCGGTTGCAACGGCCCATCTATCCACCTCGGTGCGAACGCACCCATCACGCGGTCGCCGGCCTTGAGCTGCGTCACGCCTTCGCCCAGCGCGAGGACTTCGCCCGCGCCGTCCGATAATGGGATGACCTCTTCCTTCAAGGGGCGAACATAGGCCCCTCCGGCGATCATCAGGTCTCGGTAGTTCAACGACGCAGCGCGGATCCCGATGAGAACTTCTCCGGGTCCTGCCACCGGATCAGGACGCTCCACCAGCTTCCACGCACCGACGCCTTTCCCCAGTTCACTCAAAACGTACGCTTTCACTTTTTTCCTCCGAGGCCTCGTTGAAATGCCTTCAATGTGATCTTTCAAAACTGAACGCACGCCCCAGTCTGCAACGAGTGGCCATGTTTTAATCGCTCACCTAGATATTACAAGCTTGAGCAAGGTCGATCACTACTGTCTGTATCTCAGTAACATAACTATAAAGTTGATCATGCGATTCTCAATCGTCAATACGAAAAACCATCATTTTAGTGGGATTTTCGACTTAATTTGTAAATTTTTCTAACAGGTGGGCAACCGAGGAAATGACAGAGTGAGTGGCAAGGACAGGTATGAGGGGAGAATAGGATCGAGAAAAAGAAAGCCCAACCAGATGAGTAGAAAATTGCATATAACATCAATGGGGGCAGAATTCGATTAATTGAGGCTGCCACAACATCTAGAAAGAGCACAAAATCAAATCGCCCACCCCAAGATTTGGACAAGTCCTGGGGCGGGGGACAAAAATGTCGGAATGATATTAATTGAAATCAAAGGGGGTTGGTGGGAAATTTAAATGTATAACGCTCAAAGTGCAATCCACGGAGTTGGCAGCCACATCCGACTGCAGCAGACAGTGAGAACCACCTTAATTTTTGACGGGTTTCATGGACTGTCCTCTTGTCTTAAAAGCTCCTCCCGTCGATCTGTTTTATCTTGTGTGACGTCATAGTGACTCACCCGGTAGCCGAAATCGGATTCGAGAAGAGAGACAATCAGTTGAAAGCTGGTCTCATCGAGTACTTGAGGACCCCATCCCAGCAACTCCAGTTGCTCGTTAACCAGTTCGGTTGTGAATAAACCGCCGTCGCCGATCACGTTCAGCACGTTGCGGACAAGTCCGGAGATGTGGGACGGCGGGATTCCTTTATCCATCAGCCGCTCGATTAGAAATCTTAGGGGAACAGTCATTACCATCTCCTTACAAGAATCAATATTCGCCGCCGGGTCAGTCATTTGATAACATCTGTCTCTTTAAATATCTGGATGCAGAGGCTATTTGCTCATATTCTTCTCTTAACTCAGGGTAGATTTGAAACAATGTACCTTTGTACTCTCTGATTAGCTGCATCCTCTTCTCAGCAGCTCCGAAGGCATAGTTTCGGCAGCCGCCGCAACTCCAGCAGTTCCACCAATTTCGGACCGCTCGGTCCAGACATCGATCATAGAAAGGGCACTCTGTGTGCCTGGTTCCATTTCGCTTTACAGGGCGAGGTTTCTGCAAGTGCATGACTGGGTTAAACCTTCTTCAGTTCCGCAACAGAGTCCTGGTAAAGCCGGTGAAGCTTGCCTTGGTTGTTCACCCTTATCCGCCTCAGTTTACTGAAATGAATTCGCACGAACTCGCTGGCCTCCTCCCAACTCCCCTTCAACTGTTGCACATCCTGTTTCCCTTCCAATATTTTCTTTTTGAATAGATCCATCATCAGTGAGTTGGTCATCTCATCTACATCTTGATTCGAACGGTCAGCGTGCCTATCAATTGTCCCTTTCTCATTAGATCCCAGATATTTATAACTTTTTTTCAGGTTGATACCATTGTGCTGTAATCCCGAGACGGTTGTCTCTACTGAGCTTGTCTTCCTCTCTGATCCGAAATCGTGAGCAGAGAAAAGATCGTAGTTCATCACGGAAGAGCTGAGGTGAGATGGAGATGATGAAATTCCGGCAAGTCTATCGACTTCAGCTACCAGTAGAGTGTAATCGGCGCTTTTGGTAAACAGCCCATCCCACCTTTGTGCGTCAGGGGCGGGGCCGAAGATAGTGGAGACGCTGAGAATACCAAGCACATGGGGCTGGAGTTGTTTCAATCTGGTGAAAACCTCCTCTGCGTCAAAATCCGGGAGTCTATCGTCCACAACCGCTATCTCTATGATTTTGTTCAGGGCAACCAGGAGGGCTTCCATGCCTGAGTTCGCTGGAAAGACGTGGTGGCCGTATTCCTCCAGGATCTCGCAATAGAGCGAGCTTATAGCTGGGTAGCCGTCTATGATCAGGATGTTTGCCATGATGGGTACTCCGGCACCTTTCCGGGATCTATGGAATTAGTCTGATGTGGCTGCGAGGCTATAAGACCGAAACGTTTGAAGAGATTTTCTGCAGAAGGTTTCAGACCGGTTAACGTCAACTGGCTCCTCTGGCTTTTCAGTGCGTTTGCCAGCAAGGCAACGCCGAAATACTCCAGTCTGCGAACCTGGGCAAAGTCAATCACCAGGTTGACGACACCACTGTCCTCGATAAAGTCCAGGGCCTTCTCTAGCTGACAGGCCGTACTGCCATTGAGGTTTCCTTTGAGTTTAATAGAAACATCTCCGCTCGTTTTTTGAATCTTGATCTCCATCACGGTTCCTTATTTACTTCCTTCCGGTCTGCCAATGCGGACCGACTCAAGAACATCGAAGAGGGCTTACTGCTTGAAGTCTTCAGAAATCACTAGATGAGTTGATTATTGACCGGGATCAGCAAATGCACAATAGGACAAAGTAGGATTTGTCGGTTAAGAAATGCTGGTTTTTTGGTGGGGAAAATGTGATCTCAGGAGGATGATGTCACATGGCAGAAGAATTCTTCGTAAAGGATACCTTGATGCAGAATGTCACCACTGGTAAAGATCGGTCGCCGCCTCCAGATCTGGGATGAATGAGCGCGGGCAATAAAAGTGTCGGAATGATGTTATTTGCAATCGAGGCAGGTCGGTGGGAAATTTAAATATAATAACGCTGAAACTTGAATTGGATACTATTGCACGGTAACTATATAAGCCTTACCGTCAGTAAAAAATTGATTTCCCATAAAATTTTTCCCGATTAGAGATTTTACCACTTGTACCTTCAGGTGGCTTAGTATTTTTCCTGTATGATTTAGGTCTTGAAACAACTGCTCTCGTTCAGCATCCAGATTCGGGGCAATTTTTGGAATAATGCCCCATTCGAAACCGGCATTAGCATTCGCCATACCAACATAGATATTTTGCCCATTATCCAATAAATAATTTGTCCGCCATATTTTAAGGTGCTGTGCATTACGGAGCCAGTTCGTCCCGGTTACTTTTGCAAAACTTAAATCTTGTATTTTGGTGTTCCAAAAAGAAGGTGATATCGGTGCAGAAGGATAAGGTACTTTCATTATCAAAGCTTTAATCGCCTTGATAAATGAGGAGATATCCGCCCTGTCCGTTAAAACCCAACCAGCCTGTTGCAATGTTGATTCCAACTGGCCGTCATCCTTTGCCAAGAAAATAAAGTTTACAGGCTCTTGTCTCTCTCCGATCAACGTCTCGGTGTATTTCATCTGTTCACTTGCGAAAATATCCGTACTCTTCGAGACAACCATGGGTTTATTTGATGGCACCGATGCCAGGGCGGGATGATACCTCAATGAAAATCCGACATAGAACAGGATGGCGATGAACACGAGAGCGAAAGAAATTGAACGGGCTCTGCGAACGGGGGATATATATTTGTCACTTATTTTTTGATATCCGAGCCATTCGGCAACAGAAATAGCGATAATCAGCCACATTGCCCCGACAAGATAACCTCCCCATACATCGCTTATATAATGTTCCCCAAGGTATACGCGGCTAAAGCCAATCGCAATGATTAGAAGAATTGTTATGAAGGATATATTTACCTTTCTGTTCCAGCTCTGGGCAAAGCGTGCAAGGAAGTATCCCGCAAACCCGTAGAAAGCCACTGCTATAGTTGCATGCCCACTTGGAAAGGAAAAAGAATGTTCCGCATAAACAGCCAGTTCCGGGCGAGGGCGATGAAAAGCCAGTTTTCCTAGATAGGTAAATCCCTCACTGCCGGTGACAGCGATAAAAAGAGGAATAATGTAATAACTCTTCCGCCATAACCAGAGGAGCGCAACAAGGACGGCAATGAAAGCCAAGATGACCTGACTTTTACCAAGCAGGGTTATCCAGGTAAAAACCTTCGTTAGTGCATCAGTGCGAAAGACAGAGAAAAGATTTGCTATGCGGACATCTGCGGCAACAATAGGATCAGACGTTATCAGGTCTTCCACAACCCCACCAAACAAAGCCAAAACATAGACAAATGCCACTGTTAATATGGATAGGGTTAGCCCTGAAAATGCTTTTGGGTTCAGCCGTGCCTGCAAAAACGAGACACTGCGCGGATGTTTTTGTGTCCATAGAGATACATGTTCATTATTTATCACTGCCTCTTTGATAGACTGCCAAAGGGAGACAGAAACAGCTAAAAACTCTTTCCCTTTTTTTATAATCAGCAGCTTGAAGAAGTAGAGGATGACACCAAGTACTACGAGCAAAGTAAAAAACAAACCAGCCCGAGACAACCACACTTCAGCGAGATTAAGGGATTGTGCAAAGATGTATCCGGCAAGAACCCATTGAAATCCCCATCCGATTGCACCGAGAACATTCCAGAGCATGAATGTTCTTTTATTCATCTTTACGCTACCGGCGATAAAAGGAACAACCTCTTTGACGCTTGGTATAAAACGGCCAAGAAAGACGCTCTTTGCGCCATGGGCGTCCATGAAATGTCTTGCTTTTTCAATATGGTTGGACCTGAGAAACCAGAAACCTTTTTCCAGCCATCTGGCTCCATATCTTCTTCCCAGGTAGTAATTTATGTTGTCTCCCAAAATGGCGCCTAAAACGGCGAACCAGACGAGATCACCTGTATCGACATAGCCGCGAGCAGAAAGTGCACCAAGAACAAGAATGATGGTTGATCCGGGTAAAAGTAGGCCGATACCGAGAGTTGTCTCTAGGAAGGCTGCAAAAAAAGCAAGCCAATAACCCCCAAAATGAAAGTGCTCGATCGATGGTAATATGTGATTGATTAGATCATTAACCATGATTGTCCTTATAATTTTGCTGCTCAGTATGCAAACTATAGCCGGACAGCAACGAAAGGAACTTTTAGCCCTGTCCGCTGCAGTAGACGGTTAGGAGCGACGTCTGCATTCGGTTTCAGTGAACTCCAGACCACCCACACAAAGAGGCAAATAGTCGCAAGCCAAATCATTACAATCACCATTGCTGCTGTGCGACTGCGGGGGAGATCCGATTTGAGTCGGGTGCGCGCCTCCGCTTTACATTCCTCCCAGACCTCGTCAGGTATTAGCTTTATGGCCAAAGCGATACCTAAAGGCAATAGAATCATATCATCCAAGTATCCGAACACTGGGATAATATCTGGAATCAGATCTATTGGGCTCAGGGCATAGGCCACAACCACAATCAAGACGATTTTGGCCGCCCAGGGTACCCGACGATCACGCGATGCCAGGTAGAGCGCATATGTATCTTGCTTTAGGACCGAAGCCCACTTCTTCCACTTGCCCTTCACCCAATCATATCCTCCTTTCAATGCGCCTAATACTCAATAGACAAAAGTCTTTCTATTTATGTCAATGATAAAAGGCTCCTGCAAAAAAATCGCACATCCGTCCTCATTTCCGATGCCTTGCGGAAAAATTCTGCATAGCAATAACAGCAGTTCCATACATGCAGATCTCAAAACAACACTACAAGCTCTAAACCGAGAAGGTCAAGCAGTAGGTGAGTCATAGGTGGGAGCAGTGGGGAAAGTGAGTGTACGTTACATCCTCGCCTCATTCGACTCGCCCGAGCATGGCACTACATCTTGAGGGGACTTGAAAAAGGAACCGAGTTTTCCTGTGATCAAGTTATATAAAGTTTTCCACTGGTTTGCTAGGAGTAAACATAACATCCCTTAATTTCCACTATTGGATCTGGTGAGCTTAGCACTAGATGTCTGGGTGGCTAAAAGAGAGTCCGTTAATACTCCGATCGAGTTAATTGAAGCCATAATCAACGAATAGATTATTTTATTCAAAATCCCTCGCCACTGAGTAGAAATTATATATGACCCATTAATATTGTGCGAGGTTAGCCCGCGATTCGAAAGCCATAGCCATATTCCTTGCTGCCTTGAATACACAGGTCCTACGACTCTGTTAATCTTCAATCTCTCCAAAGATTCTCTGGATGAGGCGCTTGATTGCCGCCTTGGCCTCCCACTCAAGCAGAAATCGATTCTCTATTTCGCAGAAACATTTCGAGATTGCCTTACCATCGACCGGATCTCGATCTTGAGGATCACGCCTAAACTGGTATATGCTTGCCAAGGTGCCTCCTTTCCTCGGCTCTCCTCAATGATGTCATTGCGACCAAGAAAGTGCAAAAGTCAACGCCGGAGACGATTGACCGACGTCCATGGAGTGTTAAAAGTTCGAAGTGATACGCCCTCCCCTATCCCGGAATCCTCGGGTAGATTCTCTACTAAAAAGGGTGCGAAAATGGGTCAGGGAGCACCGACCCAGTCCCCCTATGCTGGACTGGGGTTGAGGAAACTCTTGACTAACTGCATATTGACTGGACGACAGCCTTGGGATATTGAAAGTTGTTACCGCCTTCCACTGACTGGATGCAATCAAGAATCCCCTGCGATCCATGATCACTACCATCCGGGCTTGGATGGCGACACCTGAGTTGGATTTGGGCAACAGACCGTGAAAAAGTAACCCCCAACTAAAGAGTTCTGTAACTGATGCGGCTTCTTGTGGTGGAAGACGAAAAGAAGGTTGCCAGTTTCATCAGGAAAGGTCTCGAGGAAGAAGGCTATGCGGTTGACCTGGTTTCAGATGGAAAAACAGGTTTGATCATGGGTCTCGATGGGATCCATGACCTGATCATTCTGGACATCAATCTTCCGAGAATGGATGGCCTTAGCATCCTCCGGGAGCTCCGCACTAAGAATGTTAAAACGCCCGTCCTTCTCCTCACGGTCAGGGCAGCCATCGAGGATAAGGTTATAGGTCTGGATACCGGCGCCGACGACTATTTGACCAAGCCTTTTGCTTTTCAAGAACTCCTGGCCAGGGTAAGAGCCCTGCTCAGGCGACGGGTGGAAGCAGAATCACCGCTTCTTCAGGTGGCCGATCTTACCCTCGACCCGGCCACCCGTTTTGTCTCTCGGGGTGACCAAAGAATCGAACTCACGGCGAAGGAGTTTGCCCTGCTCTCTTATTTCATGCGTAATCCAGGGCGGGTACTCACCAGGACCATGATAGCTGAACATGTCTGGGACTACGACTTCGATCCCATGACCAATGTCATTGACGTTTATGTGAACTACCTGCGGAAGAAGACCGAGGTCGGTGGCGAAGCAAAGTTGATTCACACAGTCCGAGGGGTGGGCTATGTGATGAAAGTGGAGTGATTTATGCAGATCAGGTCTGTGGGAGCGCGACTCACCCTGTGGTACACGAGCCTCTTGACCCTGACCTTCATGCTTTTGGCAGGTACGGCCTACGCTTTCTTGGTATATAGCCTTGCTCATGACCTGGACGCGGCACTGAATGGCGTCGCTGGGGCCCTGGTCAAACAGGCCCATGGAGGCACAACTTCATTCTTTTCTTCTGAGGTCGACGAGATCTTTCGCCATTTTTTCGGTTTCTCCCCCCTGGACCGATATTTTGATCTTCGCGATCCCAGTGGAAGATCTGAGCCACAACAGCCTCTCCACCCCGCCGGCAAGCCGCCTCTCAGTGCGGCAGCATTGAAGAATGCATCCAAGGGCCTCCCCACCTTCGAGACTGTAGAAAATATTGGAAACTATCCAGTCAGGCTCCTTACCCTGCCGGTAATGAAGGCAGGCCGCGTCGCCAACCTGATTCAAGTTGGCATGTCGATGGAAAATATGTACAAGACGCGCCGCCGCTTCCTTCTGGTTATGGCAGCCGTGCTTCCTCTCGGTCTGCTGCTGGCAGGCGGTGGTGGATGGTTGTTGGCCCGCCGGGCACTCAAGCCAGTGGATATGATGACCCAGGCTGCGCGACGGATCAGCGGGGAGCACTTAAGCGAACGCCTCCAGGAAACGGGAAGTGCCGATGAACTTGACAGGTTGGCGAAGACGCTGAACGATATGCTCGGCCGGCTGGATGACGCCTTTCATCAAATGCGTCAGTTCAGTGCCGATGCCTCCCACGAACTTCAAACACCCCTTACCATCCTTAGAGGCGAGATTGAAGTAGCTCTCCGCTCACCAAGGAGTCCGCAAGAGTATCAGCGTGTCCTCGAAAGTGGGCTTGAGGAGATCGACAGGATCAGTCGTTTGGTAGAGGGCCTTCTCCTCCTCGCTCGGGCAGACGGTGGGGTGCTGCGGCTGGACCTACGGCCGGTGGAGTTGCAGGAGCTCTTGCTGGAGATCTATGAACAAATGAAGGTAGTGGCAGATGACCGTTATGTAAGCCTGCAAACGGCTTCGCTGGAGGCTATCTCCATCCAGGGAGACCGGGAACACCTGAGGAGGCTTCTGTTAAATCTCGTGGACAACGGGATCAAATACACTCCGGAGGGAGGTAGGGTCACCTTATCTCTTCAGTCTGACGGGGAGTGGGCGGCTATGCGTATCTCCGACACCGGGATTGGTCTTAGCGAGGATGAGCAAGAGCGGATTTTTACTCGGTTTTACCGGGCTGTCGAGGCACGTTCACAGAGGGAGGGTGGCGCCGGTCTGGGGCTCTGCATCGCCCTCTCCATCGCAAAGGCCCATGGGGGACAAATCCAGGTTGAAAGCACCCCCGGCCAGGGTAGCAGCTTTAAGCTCCTCCTTCCAAAGCTTCAGACCTAAAATCCCACATCCGAAATTCCAAGCCACAGATTCCAAGCACCAAAGCTCAAGGTTTCAGGTTTCAGTGTTCAGGTTGCAGCTTCTATTTTTCTTTTTCCTGACACCTGAAACCCGACACCTGAAACCTTCTTTTCAGCCTCATCTTTTTCCCGTCTCGCCCGTCTCGCCCGACCTCCCGTCTCGCCCTCTCTATCTCCAATCCCCATCACTCCTTCCATGAGAACCTTCTAATCTTCAATTAATCTTCTCTTAATGTTCAGCGCCTATCATAACGGAAACGTACACCCGTTCCATTATAGAAATGCCGGTCCGCGGAATTCAACCCTGCAGGAAAGGAGGAGGGGAAATGAGTGAGAGTTTGATGGATTGGTTAATGACAACAGATCACACTCCGGCCAGGCAAAACACCATACTTTTGGTGGAGGACGAAGAGAGGGTGAGGCTGGCACTGCATTCTTTCCTGCAGCGCCGGGGCTATGAGGTCATTGGCGCAGGAACGGTGGAGGAGGCTGGACAGTGCATAAGGGGAAGGGGAAGCGAAAATATTGCGGTGATCGTCTCTGACCTCAATCTGCACCCTGACTCAACAGGACACGAGGGATATAAATTCTTCCAGCGCTGGACAGCGGAGTATCCAGATCTTCCCTTCATTCTGATGAGCGGAGATCATACAGTTTGCGACCTACCAGCCATTCGCTCAGGGGCTGTACGCCTCTTGGTAAACCCTTTTAACGTCTACGACCTGCTCGCTGCTGTGAGGTCAGCACTTCTAGAGTGAACTGCCACCAGTTTGCCCAGCAACAGACACCACTCTCTAAACCCTATGCATTCTTAAGGAGGAATTGAAATGATTGCCAAACTCAAGGAAAAGCTTAACAACAAACCCTATGGGGTCATACCATTAATGGCTATCGGTCTGCCCTTTCTCGTGGCCGGACTGTTGATGGCTTCAGGTTTCAACTGGACCAAGCCGTCGGTGGCTGAGGACTTGACCAGCGGACCTCATGTAACCACCACATCACCACCGGTCATGCCGAGTTCCTTTGCCGAACTGGCGGAAAAACTGAGCCCGACGGTGGTCAATGTCAAGGTAAGCAAAATTGAACAGGCTACCTTTCACGGACCTCAAATGCCAGAGGGTCCCTTCGGGGATTTCTTTAAGAGATTTTTCGAGGAGATGCCTCAGAGGCCCGAGAACCACAGGACCCAGGGGGCTGGATCCGGGGTGATCATCAGCAAAGACGGGTACATCCTTACCAACAACCATGTGGTTGAGGGTGCCAAAGAGGTAACCGTCACCGTGGCAGATAAGAATGAGTACAAGGCCCGAGTCGTGGGAGCCGATCCTAAAACGGATCTCGCCGTACTGAAAATTGAAGCGAATAGATCTCTTCCTTCGGCAGCCCTGGGCGACTCCGAGCAACTGAAGGTCGGTGACTGGGTGGTGGCCATTGGTAATCCTTTTGGTCTGAGCCACACGGTAACCTCAGGGATTGTCAGCGCCAAGGGGCGGGTCATCGGTGCCGGACCTTACGATGACTTCATTCAGACCGATGCTTCCATCAATCCCGGCAACTCGGGTGGTCCCCTCTTCAATATGAACGGCAAGGTGGTGGGGATCAACACCGCCATCATTCCCTATGGTCAGGGAATCGGTTTTGCCATCCCGGTGAACACTGCCAAACCCTTGATACCCCAGTTGGTGAGCAAGGGTGAGGTAACCAGAGGCTACCTTGGAGTCAGCATTCAGTCCATCACCCCTGATCTTGCCAAGGCTCTCAAGATCGAGGACCGCGAAGGAGCCCTAGTGGCTGATGTTGTCTCGGGCAGTCCAGCGAAAAAAGGTGGAATCGAGCGCGGCGATATCATCATTGCTTATGACGGCAAGGCTGTAAAAGACAGTCATGACTTGCCTGCCATGGTTGCTGCAACTCCCGTGGATAAGGGAGTGACGGTGACCGTCCTCCGCCATGGTAAGGAGCAAAACCTCACCATACAGGTGGGAAAGCTGCCATCTGAGGAGGTCAAGTCTGAGAATTCTGTCCAGCCGGCCAAGGGAAAGTGGGGACTTCAGCTCCACGAGCTTAATCCCCAGATAGCGCACCAGCTCCGAATCAAGGCTGATCATGGTGTCGCGGTTGTCGGGGTGGAGCCTGGAAGTCCGGCAGACGAAGCTGGTATCCAGCAGGGTGACGTTATCGTTGAGGTGGACCGTCATCCAGTAAAATCGCTCAATGACGTCAAAGAGAAAATCGACAAGTCCGAGGACAAAGACCACCTGTTGCTGTTGGTGCAAAGAGAAAATGGCAAGTTCTATGTCCCCTTGGAGCAGCAAGGATAATACTCCCAGATAAGGGGGCGGCTGCCAATGCAGCCGCTCCCCTCGAGGTGACATTCTTCACAGTCATGGCCTCCTTCACGATCCGGCGCTGTCACTGAGCAACCCTGGTGCCAAACTAAGCAGGAATTCCACTCTAACGGGATATTCAACTTCAAGCCCTCCTTCCGACCCGCCCATACCTGCATTAGCATCCTTCCTGAAACCAAGACCTGAATTTAAGGGTTGTTATATAAGCAGGAGTAAGCAAGTAGGAAGCCTGACATAATTTCATCCTAATCAAAGTTGCATCTGCCATTCATATCTTGAATTTCTCTGATCTTGTCGTACTGGCGAGAGACCTATAACCCGCAAGGACGAGACTAAACTAGAAAAACAACCGTCCGCTTATATTGTTTCGGAGTGAGAACTATTCGGTTGAAATCAGAGATGCAGGTTTGGTATGTTCCTCCATGCCCTGCACATAAGGCGTGGTTATGCTATGCCGGACTGTATTTCTAACCGTATTTCCCCCGTTCACTTTTTGTTTGGACCAGCCGTTATTCGTGGCCCAAGCATTTATCCCAGCGAGGGGGGTAAAGTAGCGAACGTACCAGGCTTTCGCCACACTAAATTTTACCAGAGGAGGAAGTGACATGTTAAGGAAAGTCTTTCTTGCCATATTATTGACTACTTTATTGGGAGGCTGTCAAAAGCCACCGATGTTCGAACAAGAACATCCAGGAGCAAAGGGTCACCCTCCGGAGATACTCGACTACTATGCACCCAAGGAGATTCGCCCGGGTGAAACCTGGAACCTCTATCTTAAGGGCAAGGATGTAGATGGCGACATGAAGTACATCGTTGCTATCTTAAGTGGTGAAGGTGAAGGTAGTTTTCCAGACTCCGAAATCTGGCTCAGAGGAGCAAATCGCGCTGAATTTGACGGCTTTGTTTTCATGAACACACCTCCGCTGGGAATGACCTCGCTTTCAACAATAGGAAACTTGAAGGTGAGCTTTTTCATCCGCGATTGGGCGGGAAATAAGAGTCGAACTGTCAAAATGCCGCTGGTCTTCAGTGATTCCGCGGAGCCGGAGAAAGTCCCGGCAAACTGGCAGGAGGCAGCAAAGCATGAACTGGGCTACATAAACAATACTCTTTTGAGCGTAGATCAACTTGGACCCGGTGGCCGAGGTTGGCACTAAGATCGACTTTTAAACGACTAAGCTGAATAGGTCGAATCCATTGGCATAGTTAAAGTCCTTGTTCACCAGAGTTCTATTGGTCAGGCAGAGGATTGACAAAAAACTCCGCGTGATTATTCATTTCCATAAGATCCGGATTTGAAAAGAACATTCTACTAAAAGGGGAAATCAAATCATGAAGAAACAAGCATTAGGGGTTCCGGTTCTATTCATGTTGTTGAGTATGATAACTTTGACAGCAGTTCCGGCTTCGGCTCAAGAAGGTTCATTTCGCTGCGGCGATTACCTAGTGAGTGTCGGTGATCTGATGTCCGACGTGCTTGCCAAATGCGGACCTCCCACAGTTAAGAATCCGGGGAAACGGGAAGGCGGAGCAACCTGGGTATACAACCGCGGTAGTGGGCAATTAACCGTTATCCTGAGATTTGTTGGTCCCACACTTTCCAGCATTGAGCAGACTGATCAATATGGAAGCCCTTAGGTAGGCTAGTTGGTCAACAACACTGCAGCTTCGTCTGCCATAAAGAAACCTCCACCTTGTCATCCTGAGTGCAGCGAAGGATCTCGAGATTCTTCGTCGTCCCACTGTTAGCGGGACTCCTCAGAATGACAACCGAAAAACAAGTTTCCGGCTCTACCACATTACTGACATCAGTGAACCTGATCTCCTAGCTTCTTTACATCGCAGGGGTGCTTTTCATTTGCCCCTAAGCTGACGAAGGGGGCAAGGAGCCCAACCGGACCAACCACAAGGGCGCTTAGAGCTCTCGCTCCCTTGAGTGCCAGTGAGGTCAGGTCGGGGCGCACCTTGGGGTCTTGAATGGATCCCGTTACCCGCAAATTCGTGTAAAGGCTGGTGAGGCTAACGGTTTTGGGCTTCGGCACAAGCAAGAAATTAATTCGTTCCGTTCCCAGATTGATGTCGCCCCCAGCGGTGAGGACTCCGGCCTTGGTATCGAAAACAAAGGCCTGACTGGTAGCAACGCCCTTTTTAATATCAAAATCAGCCGCCGCACAAATGATATTATCCGCCTTTTGATGTTTGCCCCAAAAAGGTATCACCTCTTTGGAGAGATCAATGGCAAGGAGGTTGAGCCACTTGCTCAGGTGGCTTCGCCCCATTACGAAACTGATGGTACCGTCGAGATTGGCCATGAGAGTATGAACGGAGTCGCCCCTGCTCTTGAGGTCAGCGGCTATATCGATGTGCCCCTTGGCCTTATCGCTTGCACCAATATCTCGGAGATAGTTGCCAAGATCAAAACCCTGCACCAGAAATTTGGTTGCAATATGGGGAGATGAGGCGAAATCAACGTGAACGTTGCCTGAAACCTTTGTGCCCTTATATACGGCTTGGAGCTTGTCTATGGTGAGATCATTGTCCTTTAGTATTAACGTAAGCCGCCCGAGGTCGAACTGGGCCTCTCTAGCTCTAACCCTCTTGGCCTTGAGGACAATATCGGCGTCCACCTTTTTGAGAATCTCTAACGGCAGGGGATCATCGGGGAATAAACGCTTGTCATAGTCCCCTTCTTGGTCAATCTCTTTTTCGTCTTTCTTGGCTTCTCCGATGAGAGGGGTCAAATCGATCAGGCCTGATTCCAACACCAGGGTGATTTTCGGTCGTCGGCGAAACTCTATCTCTGCTGAGCCCTTGAAGTCGCTTTTGCCGACGATCACCGACAGGCCGTCGAAGGCAAGAACCTGGGAGGAACCACTGAGCTTCCCGGTCACCTCGAAGCCTCCGAACCTTGGAAGCTTCTTCTCGATTAACGGCCCGATATCGGCCAGCTCTTTCCCGGAAGCTTTAACTTCAAAAGCTATCCCGCTAAGAGCAAGAAGATTCTCGATCTTACCATTGACCGCAAGTCCCAGGCTATTCCGACTGACGCTCCCCTCAACATCTTGCAAGGAGAGGAGCTTGCCCGAGCCGCTGAGTCTCCCCTTTATAGCAAAGGGTCCGGTCTTGGGCATTTTCGTACCCACAATTGGACTGACCTCGGCCAGGTCCCTTCCCGACCCTTCTCCCTGCAAATCGACACCGGTTAACGAGAGCAGATTGGAGACTTTACCAGTGGTGATGACCTTGACACTGCCTCGGGACAAATTCCCTTCAATCTCCTCCAGTGTCAACGAGTCTGCCGAGCCCCTCAGGTGTGCCCCTACCTGGAAAGCGTCCGTTCGCGGTATATTTATGCCAGCCGCAACCCCGAGCTCCGCCAGGTCGGTTCCAGAAGCTTGCACTCTTAGATCCAGGCGGTCGAGTTTAGGGACGTCTCCGATGACGCCGGCAACGGTGATTTTGGCACCCGAAACCCGTCCCAGCAGATCAACCGCTAACGGCTTGTGAGCCAAGAGATTGAGAATCGATCCGATCCTGCCCGATAGGGCAAGGGGTTGACCATTGGCCGCCCCTTTAAGGTCAATGGCCAGCTCACTGGAAGACGGCTTCCTCGACACGCTCAGATTATCAAAACTGAATCGGCTCGTGGAGCCGCGCTCACCATCATGGAAGGTGAGCTTCAGTTTTACAATTTTCACATTTTCTATCTCCAAACCTCTCACTGGCCAGATGCTTCTTTCTGACTTGTGGCCGGCGGGGAATTCCCAATTCCGGCGTCCGCCTCCGTCAGTTTCGAGCAGCACTTCCACGTCTACAAGTACTATTCGCTCGAGTTCAACATCTCCGAAAAGCAAGGGCAACAGCCTCACCCGTGTTTGCAGCTTTTTAGCCCTTATCATCTGCGTCTGGGAGGCCCAAGGCGCGTTGGCCAACGCCACATTTCTCACCACCAGCGACGGCGAAAGGCCGATAGCCAGTTTTATCGGGCCCCCCAGCGTCAGTTCCCGGCCAGTGGCATCCCTGACTGCTTGAGCAATCCGCGGCTTAAGTAGATTGTAGTCGTAGCTGGCCAGGATCAGGTAAGTCGTCACCGCCAGGGTCACCATGAGCAGGGCAACAATCCCTAAGGCCCATTTCCAGCGCATTCCATCCCTTCCCTTCACTTCTTTTCTATGAGCACTTTACCGATCCTGGTGTGCTCCCGATAGACCAGGAGTGCCGTAACATCCGTCTTTTCAATCATGGCCAGGGTCCCCACATCTTCAGCCAAGAATCGGTACTGGACGTCTTCGACCTTGGCGGGGCCAACCCTCCCCCTATAATCCCATTTGAACAGCGCTGCTTGGAATGTGCCTGCCGGCACGGTCACCTCGTAGGCGCCCAAATAACTGTACAATATGCTGAGCGAGCCCGAGTGCGTGAGATGGTCCGGGTGGCTCAGGTCGTAAACCTTCACCTCCGTCTTCATCAGCTTGGTGTCACCGGGTCTCATGCCCGGAAGCACTATGGGCTCACGGGGTAAATAGCGTGAGATCACCCCCTGTTGCTGATCCTCAGTGCTGACAATTTCGACAGCGCCGTTCGCCGTCTTCAACAGGTAGAGCACGGAATTCGACCCGAACGCCTGTCGCCAGCTGCTGCCGGATTTATCTCGCTTCAGCCCGGTGAGCAGCTGTTGCACTGATTTGTCTTTGTCCTTGCCGCTGGTGATTCGGTAAACCCAGGTTCCGTCCTCCAGGGGAAAAAACTTGAGAGGATCAGAAATCTTATCCCCGGCGACTGCCTTTCCCACAACGCCTTTGCCGAGTATTTGCTCGAGAAAAGCACGATCCTTAGCCGGCAGCTCGATCACAGTGCCTTCTGTCCCCTGTTCGGCCAGAGACTGAGTGGGAGTCAGAAAAACCAGACTGGCGATAATTAAGGTGGCAGCTAATTGGTGCAGTTTGACAAATCCATCCATACCTCTTTCTCCTTGGAATTGCCGTTGCTTGGCAAAATATACTAACCTTTCAAGATCAGATAAAATAAAGAAAAGCATAACCCCCTGGAAGGCATTTGTAAAACGACTATTCACCCTACTCCGCATTATGAAGGCCTGCGGAGGCCTCATTGAAGTTTCACCAGAGAGTCGCAGAGGACGCAGAGGGCGGTATTTTAACCAGGCGCGAACAGTTGACACGAAGCCACTGGGTTACTAGATCGTGCCCGCAGGGCTGCGATCTTTTGCCCGATCGCTGTCTCCCGATCGGGCAAAAATCATAATTCCCTCTGTGCTCTCCGTGTCTCCGTGGTTAGTAAATAGAAGTAGATATGCAAATCTATTATCTAAAGCATGCTGAGCTAATGCGATAGGCGTATATTGGAATTGCAGGTGTGTGGCAAATGATGAAAGCGACTTTGAAGCAATAAGGAAGTCTAAAGAGTCCAAAAAGTCAGAGGATCTTCTTGAAAACAAAAGGGAATCGGTGTAGAACTAGCTGGTTTGGAGATAATTTCCCTTGCATTAATGGCCTTAATGACTCTAATTGCGCTCAGAAACTTTTAACGAAGACATCTTTCTGGGTGGTAAGAGGATTTCGAACCGGGAGCGGCTCACTGCATGGACCTGGGTGACAGACTTTTTCTTTAGGCGCCGAGAGACGGACCGACTAAAAAGGGAGAAGACGGTGTGAAACTGAAGTTCCTATTCCTGTTAGGGAATCTCCCCTCAGTGGTGGGGATTAGGTGGCTTATCCCATGAGAAAACTCTTGCTGGCAATTGTCCTAGTTTTGCTATTCGGTTGCGCTGGTTTAAAAGGACCGGCGGTGGAGCCTCCACCGTCACCGCAGGAAAGGTGCGAGTTCAGATGTCTGAATGTTTATTCTTCCTGCATTCTCAAGTGCGACAAGACCCAGGAGATAGGAGCCAAATTGGATTCCTGTACAGAAGAATGCAAACAGCAATGGACTAAGTGTAAAGAAGACTGTTCGAAATAGGAAAAAAAGAGCATTAACCCAATCCCCGACTCTGTATCAGAAGGGCCTTGCCAGAGTCGGTAAAATTACGTCTCCCGGGCCCCATCAATCGTTTTGACGCTGCAAGGTACCATTATTAATCACAATGTGATCGCCCGGCTTCATCTTTATGGTCTGGCCGGTGGCAGTAAGTTTCAGCTCACAGCCCTCGTCACAGAAACCATAGAGCGATGAATTACCGTAAAGGGTGCCGTAGGCGGGGACACCATTAATGATCACTTCGTACTGATAAGGATTGGGATCTGTATTTTCAAATGTGCCGGCTTGAAGCACCGTTGGCAGCAACAGGGCTCCTGCAACCATGGCAATTAAACCTAAGCGTTTCATCTACCACTCCCTCTTGGTTCTCAGAGCAAGGAACATGCCGTATTTGGTACTGCCTTGATGTCTCTGGGTATACACACAGGGTAATCGTCCTGTAGGTGGTAGTCAATAGCCCACTGCTTCGCCAAAGAAATGTAATTGGGTAAAAAGTGGGCGTCCCTTATTTTTGCCAGAGAGAGAGTTTATTTTTCCATAGCCCCGCTCTGTGGAAGGGGTTATATTCTATAACAGTGATGCTGCTGCACTTCTATCCACTGATCATATATAGCTGGTGGCAAACGGTTGCGGTGGAACGAGCTTACCCGACTCATGACGTCCGGTGAGGTGATGACGCACGTGGAATCAGAGCTGCTAAAAGAACTGGAAGAGCGATTGTGGTTCGAGACGCTGCTGGCGGATATCTCGGCGCGCTTTGTCAACCTGCTCACCGAGCAGATAGACGGCGAGATCAAAAAAGTTCCCCCAGACAAAAAAAGAGGATTCAGCTGAGTCGCCATACAACACTCACGTCAAGGGAGTAGTGTGCGTGGGATGACCCAGAAACCCCCACTATGTCTAAGACGCCGTCTCGACATGGTGGAGGTGTTTCGGACATAGCTCGGCTCAAAAGAGGTACTGAAACAAGGAGGCCAGTATGCAGAGTTTCTACCGCAGCTTGTTGCTGTCAGTCCTGTGTATCCTTTTCGCTGCCGTCCCCGTACAGGCGGGCGCGCTCTGGCTGTACGAAGAGGCGACTCCTGACATGGGGGTGGCAGGTGCAGGCCGCCAGGCCGCAGCCCAGGATGCCTCAACCGCCAGCGGCAACCCGGCGGGAATGACCAGGCTTGATCGCTCCCAGGCGGAGGGCGGTTTCATGGGCATCTATCCGGAAGCCAAGTTCAAGGTCCAGGAGTCGGATGTCTCGGGCGGTGGAGTGGGCAACGCCGGGCGTTTCGCTCCGGCCGGGACACTTTACTACGTTCACAGCCTGAGCCAGGACCTGAAGCTGGGGCTGGGGATTGGTTCCTATATGGGCGCGGGCTTGGACTACGGCGACAGCTGGGCCGGCCGCTACTACGCCGAGAAGGTGAAACTCACCACAGCGGCTATCAACCCCACGGCGGGCTACCGGGTGAACCCCTGGTTGTCCATCGGTGCCGGCGCCCTTTTTGTTTATGGGGATATCAGCGCCCAGACAGCGATCAATGACACTAGCGTGCCGGGAGACGGCCGTCTCAAGTACAATGATTCGGATATGGGCTACGGTTTCAACGCCGGGGTCCTGTTCGAGGTGAGCCCTCAAACCCGCTTCGGGATCACTTACATCTCCGAGGTACAGCTTAATTTCAAAGACGAGCCGAAGTTCCAGAATCTCGGCGCCCTAGGGGGTGCCCTTCAGGCGAATGGTCTACTCGACTCCGACCTAAAGATAAACTGGAACCTTCCCCAGCAGGTGGCTCTTGGCGTTTATCAGGAGATCACCCAGGATCTGGCGCTGGTGGCCACGGTCAACTGGCAGGATTGGAGCAGATTCGCGAGTGCTGAGATCTCGGTGCGCGACAGCAACACCGTGAGTACAACAATAGACTGGAAAGATACCTATCATGTGGGGTTGGGTGCCTACTACCGGGTGGCGGAGCCCTGGCTGCTCATGGTGGGCTGGGCCTACGACACCTCGCCGATTTCTAGTGCTAAAGACCGCTCGCCCGCTCTGCCTGCGGACCGCCAGTTCCGTTACGCCGCCGGGGTGCAGTACGAGTGGGACAAGGATATCTCCCTGGGGGTAGCCTACACCCTCATCGACGCTGGAGACTGCAAGATCAATAAGGAGGGAGGCGCCCTCACGGGTGAGCTGAAGGGGAAATACGATCCGAACCTCATCCATGTGTTTAACCTGAATCTCGTGTACCGATTCTAGGTGCGGCTGCGCCCCCATGGGGGGCTCTCAGCAACAAAGGTCAGAGCAATGTCCGTTTAAAGATCCCTAAGAAAAGGAGAAAAATCATGAAAGGTCTAAGTAAATTGGGACTTGTGACTCTTATGGTGCTGGCCATCGCGGTCGGCTGCGGGCCGACGAAGGTGCAGCAGGAGCAGATGACCCTCAGCCAGCTGCCGAGGCCCGATCTCATCCTGGTTTATGATTTTGCCGCGTCACCCGATGAGGTCGAGCTGGACACCGGTCTCAGTGCCGATCTTATGCAGGAATACGAGAAATACGAAAAGGGAACCTCTCGCACCGCCGAGGAAATCAAGGTGGGCCACAAGGTGGCCGATGCGGTGGCGGAGGAGCTGGTGAAGAAGATCCGCAGCTACGGGCTTATGGCGGATAGAGGCTTTGGCTTGCCGCAAGGGAAAGGCAAAACTTACTTGATCAAGGGTCAGTTGCTGTCCATTGACGAGGGCAACCGCACCGAGCGCGTCGTCATCGGACTGGGCGCCGGGCGGACCAGTGTGCAGGCCAATGTGCAGGTGTACGAGCTCACCCCCGAGGGCATGAAACGGGTTGACGACATGCGGGGCACTGCCAAGAGCGGCTACAAGCCGGGCATGGGCGAGATGATGGGAGTTGGGGCCATTGCCGGCCACTTGCTTCTCTCAACCGCGGTGAGCGGCGCCTTGTCCGGGACCAGCGAAGTGACCGCCGCCACGGTGGAGGCGGACGGCAAGCGCTTGGCGGAAGACATCGCCAAGGACCTGGGAAATTTCTTCGTCGACCAGGACTGGATCCCACCGGATGCGGTAAAGAAGTCATTTCTTTAGAACTGGGAGCACTCTCAATGCCAAGTTGAAGCACATGAAGAAGCAACAGTATCAATGAAAGGAGCATGACATGCACAATAGAGATCGATTAATGGCAGTGGTAATCGCCGTCGCTGTGCTTGCTTTCGCCTTTGCACCCTTGCCGGCCATGGCCCAGCAGGTTACCGGCAAGCTTGGCTCGCCGAGCGCCACCACCACCATCTCGGGCAAACAGCTGCCCCCGCCCGCGCCGAAGTTCGGCGGCGTGATCAAGGAGGATGCGCTGCACTCCAAACCCTGGTGGCCGCCGCGCGTGGTGCCGCCCAAAGGCGCGCCCAACATCCTGCTGATCATGACCGACGACGCCGGCTTCGGCATTCCGAGCACCTTCGGCGGCGTGATCCCGACACCGAGCATGGACCGCCTCGCGGCCAACGGGCTGCGCTACAACCGGATATTCTCCACCTCGCTGTGTTCGCCGACCCGTGCCGCGCTCATCACGGGGCGCAACCATCACTCGGTCGGCTTCGGCGTGATTGCCGAGCAGGCCACCGGCTTCCCCGGCTATGACAGCGTCATCGGCGTGGACAACGCGACGATCGGACGCATTCTGCGCGACAACGGCTACGCAACGAGCTGGTTCGGCAAGGACCACAACACGCCGACCTACGAGGCCAGCCAGGTCGGGCCCTTCACCCAGTGGCCCACCGGCATGGGCTTCGACTACTTCTACGGCTTCGTCGGCGGCGACGCCAACCAGTGGGGGCCGAACCTCTTCCGCAACACGACGCAGATCTATCCGTGGATCGGTCACGAGGGCACCCTGAAGATGGATCGATCGGATCCAAAGGCTAAGATCTGGCCGGTCACCGGCAAGGAGCCCTCCTGGAACCTGATCACGGCCATGGCCGACGACGCCATTGACTGGATGTACCGGATTCACCAGACCGACCCCAGGCAGCCGATCTTTCTCTACTACGTGCCCGGCGCCTCGCACGCGCCACACCACCCGCCGAAGGAGTGGGTGGACAAGATCCACGCGATGCACCTCTTCGACGACGGCTACCAAAAGCTGCGCGAGCGCATCTTCGCCAACCAGCAGAAGCTCGGCGTGATTCCCAAGGGCCTGAAGTTGACGCCCTGGCCCGACGACGTCCTGACGCCGTGGGACAAGCTCACGGACGAGGCGAAGAAGCTCTTCATCCGGCAGGTCGAGGTGTTCGCCGCTTACGTGGCCTACAACGACCACGAGATCGGCCGGGTGATTCAGGCGTTCGAGGACCTGGGCAAGCTGGACAACACGCTGATCATCTACCAGAACGGCGACAACGGCACGAGCGCCGAGGGCGCGCCGATGGGCACGTTCAGTGAGGTCGCGTTCTTCAACGGCCTGCAGCCGCCGGTGGACGTGCAGATGAAATTCTACGAGGCCTGGGGCACCGAATTCGCCTACAACCACATGTCGGCGGGTTGGTCTTGGGCCTTTGACACTCCCTTCGACTGGTTCAAGCAGAACGCCTCCCGGTTCGGCGGCACCAACCAGAACATGGTCATCTCATGGCCGGCGCGCATCAAGGACAAGGGAGGCCTGCGCGAGCAGTTCATCCACGACATCGACGTGGTGCCCACGCTGCTCGAGGTCACCGGCATCTCCGCCCCCGAATACGTGGACGGCATCAAGCAGAAGCCCATCGAGGGCACGAGCTTCGCTTTCACGTTTGACGCGGCCAACGCCAATGCACCGTCCCGGCACCATACGCAATACTTCGAGATGATGGGCCAATGGGCCCTCTATCACGACGGCTGGCTGTTGAGCACCAAGCCCGACCGCGTGCCGTGGGACGCGTTCAGTCCCGCCAACCCGGACCCGCTCAACAACCAGGTTTTCCAGCTCTACGACCTGAGTAAGAGCTGGAACCAATGCGAGGATATCGCCGCGCAGCATCCGGAAAAGGTCAAGGAGATGCGGAAGATGTTCGTCAAGGAAGCGAAGAAGTATCAGGTCTTCCCGCTGGACGCGTCGGTGGGAGCCAGAGTCGCGGCTGAGCGTCCGAGTCTCACCGCCGGCCTGAGCGAGCTCGTTTATACGCGGCCGATGACCGGCGTTCCGCAAGGCGATGCGCCGTACCTCCTCGACACCTCCTACAGCCTAACGGCGGACATAACCGTGCCGGAAGGCGGCGCCGAAGGCATGATCGCGACCTCCGGCGGACGTTTTGCGGGCTGGGGTTTCTACCTGCTCGAGGGCAAGCCGGTGTTTTGCTGGAACCTGCTCGATCTCGAGTGGATCAAGTGGGAAGCCCGAAAGGAGCTTGCGCCCGGCCGGCACATCCTGGAGTTCGACTTCAAGTATGACGGCCTCGGCGTCGGCACCATGGCGTTCAACAACTTCTCCGGCATCGGCAAGGGCGGCACCGGTACGCTGAAGGTGGACGGCAAGGTGGTCGACACGAAAAGGATGGAAAAAACGATCCCCATCATCCTGCAGTGGGATGAGAGCTTCGACATCGGCTCGGACACGATCACCGGTGTGAACGACGCCGACTATCTGCCGCCGTTCCCGCTGACCGCGAAGTTCAACAAGCTGACAATCAAGATCGACCGTCCGCAGTTGTCGCCTGAGGAAATAAAGAAGTTGGAAGAGGGCATGAAGAAGGCCGCCCTCGGCATCCAATAACGTCGTCTCGGCTGTGAACTGCGGGAAGGAAAACCGTTCCTGCCGGCAGAAATCACCACTGTCATGGAAAACCGCACTAGCTGGGGCGGACTGCTCGAGCCTACGGCTGTTGAGCCGCCAGACACCTGGCAGCCCCTGATCCCCGACTGGTAGGAGGAATAGGGACTACCGAGTTTAATTTAGTGGCGGGCGCGCCGTTCGAGAGCCTCACGGCCCTGAGGGAAATCGAAGGGGTGGCCGGCCCTACGAAGGATCCGAAAACAGAGCCTTTCGTAGGGTCGGCTACTGTGCCGACCAGACTACACGACGTCGCATCGAATCCCCTTTGAATGAAAAGAAAGGAAGGTCAATGCATTTGAAAACATTAACACACCTTACAGGGGCAATCATTGTTGCGATCATGCTGGCGGCAATGCCAGCCATGGCGCAGATGCTCGAGGGCCCACCGGCCGACCCGCAGTACAAGTATTCGACGCCGATGCCACCGGATGTGGCTATCCCCGACAAGGTTGAAACGCGCCTGGGTACGCTTCGCTTCAACAGTGGCGTACCGGATCAGGCCACCACCGACATGCTCTACGACAACCTCGATTTCCAGCGTGCCGTGCAGGGGTATCTGCTCGCGTTGCCGCCGGTGAACCAGTTGGCGAATCGCACGGCCATCTTGTCGATGGGGCCAGCGAACAAGACCGTGCCGATCTGGGAACAACTGGTGGACTCTCGCACCGTGGAGCTGACGGCGAACGACAACACGGTCTACAGCTGGTTCTGGGTGGATCTGCACGACGGCCCACTGGTCCTCGAGGTGCCCCCGAAGGTGCTCGGGCTGATCGACGACATGTGGTACCACTTTGTCATCAACCTCGGCTTCACCGGGCCCGACAAGGGGCGCGGCGGCAAGTATCTCCTGCTCCCGCCGAGCTACAAGGGCGAGGTACCGAAAGGTTACCATGTCGTTCGATGCTCGACGTACAGCGTCTGGCCCGTCTGGCGCAGCTTCCTCGTCGATGGTGATCCCAATCCGGGCGTTGATCTGGTCAAGAAGTACACGAAGATCTATCCGCTCGCTGATGCGGACAAACCCCACCCGTCGCCCAAGTTCGTCGACATGTCCGGCAAGCCGTTCAGCATGGTCGGGCCGTCGAACTACCAGTTCTGGGAGATGCTCAACCAGGTCGTGCAGGCGGAACCGACGGATACCGTCGATCCGACCACGCTGGGACTCTGGGCCTCCATCGGTATCCAGAAGGGCAAGCCCTTCGCTCCGGACGCGCGCATGAAGAAGATCCTCACCGAGGCGGCGGTCATGGGCGACGCGACTGCGCGGACCATCGCGTATCGGTTGCGCAGCCGTGCCGGTTACTATTTCAAGAACAGCAACTGGCGACTGCCCTTCTTCGGCGGCTACAAGTTCGAATGGCAGCCGGACGTGGCGAACCTCGATGCGGCCGCTTTCTTCTTCTTTCTCGCCACGGGGGTAACGCCCGCGATGGACACCCAGATCGTCGGCGAGGGTTCGATCTACCCCTGGACCGCGCTGGACGCCAGCAACCAACCTCTGGGCGGCGGCAAGAACTACAAGCTGCACCTGCCGCCGAACATCCCGGTCAAGCGGTTCTGGTCAGTGATCGTCTATAGCACCCAGACACGCTCAATGATCCAGACGGACGAGCGCTTCCCCAGCGTGAGCAGCCAGAACAAGGATCTGCTGGTCAACGCCGACGGCTCCGTGGACGTGTACTTCGGACCCAAGCCGCCGCCCGGCAAGGAGCCCAACTGGGTGCAAACCGTTCCCGGCCAGACCTGGTTCACCATCCTGCGGCTCTACGGGCCTCTGGAGGCTTGGTTCGACAAGACCTGGAAGCCGGGGGAAATCGAGCTGCAGCGCTGACCGGCAAGCAATGTTCCGGGAGGGAGCGCCGAGGCGCTAAGCGGGCAGTGGGACGGGCTCGTATCGCTCGGCGCTCCAACATGCTTGAAATACGAGATTGCGCCTTTACAAGAGGAGGACGAGACATGTTCAGGAAAATCTTCTTTGCTGTACTAGTGGCTACCTTGGTGGGGGGCTGTCAAAAGCCACCGTTGTTCGTAGAAGAACATCCAGGAGTAAGAGGTCAACCTCCGGAAATCCTCGGCTATTATGCAGCCAAGGAGGTTCGGCCGGGAGAGACCTGGAACCTCTACCTTAAGGCGAAGGATATAGACGGTGACATGAAATATATCGTCGTTACCTTGTCTGGGGAGGGTGAAGGGAGCTCTCCAAATTCTGAAATTTGGCTCAAGGGAGCAAATCGCGCTGAATGTGACGGCTATATTTTCATGAACACGCCTCCGCTGGATATGACCACGCTTTCTATGATAGGAAAGTTGAAGGTGAACATGTTCATACGCGATTGGGCAGGCGGTAAGAGTAAAACTGTCACGCTGCCCCTTGTTTTCAACGAGTCCGCGCCGCCAGAGGAAGTCCCGGCAAAGTGGCAGGAGGCAGCCAAGCATGAACTGGGCTACATAAACAATACTCTTTTGAGCGTGGATCAACTTGGACCTAGCGGCCAATGGCACTAAGATCGACTTGGATTCATTGCTATCAGGTCCCTTCCCGACCGTTGTACCTGGAGATCGATACCGTCCTTTCGCGTCGGCAAGTACTATGCGCTCCATCTCGACATGCCAGATAAGCAACGGCAGCAGCTCGACCTGTGGTAGATGACAAAAGATCTTGTTGAAAACGAAAGAGAACCATAGTAAGAGTTGATGTCTCTCATTGCCAGCAGAAACTCTTACTGAGAATATTTATCTGGATTGTAAGAGGCTTGCCAACCGGGAGCTCCTCGATGCACGGACCAGGGGTGAGAAGTCATTTTCTTCCTGCAATGAGAGGCGCGCCAACTAGAAAGGGAGAGTGGTAAATGGGCAGGAGATGGTTCAACTGGATGCTGGTTTTACACCTGGCAGGAGTGTTTTTGGCAGGACCTCTTTGCCTACATGCCTCAGCAGATGGTTTTTCCGCTAAGCTGATACAAATCGACGGCATGAATTCCCAGGGAACACTTGATGAGCACAATGGCCTACAGTTCGTAGGGCTGGGATTATGGAATGGACCGTTAATCCTTACCTTCAGTCCATCTGTGAGGAAATTTTACAATTTGGGAACCAACGTAGAAACCGAGACCGATGCAACAATGGGCAAGTATACGGTAACGTTCCGTCTTTCCCCAAAGAGTCGCAAGGCTAACAACCAGAATCTAACCATAACCGTCATTGACCGTTGGAATGCTGAAATAGAGAGTGAAGTCAGCCTGACTTCCGAGGCTGCAGGAGTAGCCATCGAGGTTGCCACGACAAAAAAGCCTGTTAATTTTCGTATTTCCTATGCTACCCCCGCTCCCACCACCCCCTAGTTCTCTGAGAGCAGCCGCATGGAGAGTTGCCATTCCTCCAGGCAAATCTCGCCTCGGTGTACAGGAGGAGAAGCGGCTGAGAGTGCGCCCACTGGCGTGAGCGAGGACTGGGGGGAGGAGGAAGGTGAGAACGTTCTCTTGGTGATCTGCTTTATGGGGAGCTCCAGCTATGTCCGGCTTGCAATTTCGCTACCTTGAGCAGTTCCTTGTCGCCCTTGTTCTGACGGGCGCCACAGTGTTTATCCATGGACTCGGAATGAAGTGGGTCCGTCTTTACCTCAGCCGTTCCCTGGCGATCGCCGAGACTAAGTTCCGCTCGAAGTCGCACCTACTGACAATGGTCGGTATCATCTGGATCATGCTTGTAACGCACTCAGCCGAGGTCGTCATCTGGGCCCTTTTCTACAAGCTGAGGGGCATAATCCCCCAGTGGGTTTCGGCAGTCTATTTCTCCCTCGCCAGCTACACCACCCTGGGCGAGAGTTCCATAATCCTGCCCGTCCACTGGCAGGGGTTGGGTGGGTTTGAGGCGATGGTCGCCATGCTCATGTTCGGCTGGTCCATTGCCATGCTGGCCACCGTCCTTCTGAAGCTCCGGATAATGGATACTAACTAGTTTTGTTTACTTCCTGTACTTCCTTATTGCAGCAAGGTCTACGATTTTTCCCTCACGGAGTTTTCCCAGGCTTCCCTCGGAGTCGCAGTTTCGGCATAGCAAAACATGGCCTTCAGTTTTCCCAGCATAACTGTTTACAAAGTCAGCAAACAAGACCCTGGCAATGCAATCCGAGTAGATCGTTGTTCCGAACTTCTCATCCAGCTCTGCCATCACTGAACAAGCCTCAGTTATTTCTCTAGATATGTCCGCCCCACATTTACCACATGTGACCGAGACCATCTCAAGCAACCCCCTCTCTGTTGTTATTTTCCTCTTGCCAGCAATCACTCGTCATGGCAGGCTACATTTTCTTCATCCCTTTCTCCTGAACTTCCAAGGCGGAATGGGATTCGGGGCAGTCCAGGCCCTAATCGTAAGTCTCTGCCGCCCCTCTAATCTCCCGGGCGAACTCCTCCAAACATTTTGCGAAGGTAAGGGCGTCAAGTTGATTGACGTTTAGAGTTTTTTTAATCCTCCGGTGCACTTCCCCATAAACCAACAAAGGTGTGGGACGCCTTGACCGCAAGGCCTCCAGTTCGAACTCGAGAGCATCCTCTGGCTCACCCGGGCCGGCCGTTTGCCAGACAAGATCTCCTTTCAGTTTAAGGACATACATGGCATCACCTCTACCAGCATACCACCAACTCTTTTCCACAGCGCCAATTAACCTGCAAGGCAACAAACACCGAACATGCAGCTTGACTCTTGAACATATCCACGTTAAGCTTCTTGACCCCTTTAAAGGGGCAAAGGGTCCTTCCGCCAGAGAGGAGCAATATGCAAAGGGTAAAGCTATTTGTAGGAGCTTTAATCATCGCTGCCTTGACCATAATCACCCCCGGCCGAGCTCTGAGCGAGTTAGACATAAACACCGATTCCTGGTCAAATTTATTCGGAAACGAAGTCCTGACCTTGAACTTTTCCGGCTCTTCTTCGGAGGCCGACACAACTGTAAGTGTTGAATCTCTCGCTATTGATGCTCCATCCACCGCCGAAACGGGTTATTGGTTCAAGGATGTTCCCTGGCTCGGTGTTACTGCGGAGACATCTCTTTCTTCAACCACTGAGGCCATTTCAGAGACCGACATAGAAGCGGATACGGATTTTGACCCGTTGAACAGCTTTATTTTACTTCGTTTTGCTCATGGACCCTTCCAGCCTTTTGTCGGAGTTGGTCCAAGCCTATTAATCAGTGATTTTGCCAGCAGAAATATAAACTCAGTTCACCATCTATTTATGGGACTCGGCTGCCGACTACTCAATTGAGTCCTCTTCAGCCTTTTCTACTGAGCCAAGGGCTCGGGAGCCGAAACAATCAGAGAGAGGATACTGGCGTTCGCAGTCCCAGCAATAGACTTCGTCTTCGCCTGCAGACCAGGAAACGTGCTTGTGACCGCAAGGGCATTGCTTCGGGCCTTCAGGAGGAAAGGATGGCTTCATCGATCTGTTACTCCCTCAAAATCTTTCGAGTAATGCCTCTCGGATTTTGACCATAGCAAGGGTATCATAACTGCAGTAGTCCATTAACGCTTGCGCTATTTTTCTTTTCTCTTCAGGTTCCGTTTCGGATTTAAGCATCCGCAAGTATTCCAGCGAAGCATATGTGCCTTCCCTAATCACTAAATTCTCGTAACTCATATTTGGCACTAGTACTGGCAGCACCGATTTCAGTGAAAATGATCCGCGGAATCCCATGCTGTAGAAATATCTTTTTATTAGGGCCTGCAGATCTTTGAATCTATCGAACGTGGTGAGAATCTGCTCACTTTGCTCTGGGAATTGCCCTGCCAGTTCAGACAGAACTCTTGTCGATGTGATCTGACCACTGAAATGGAATGGCCTGATATGGTCTGGTGTGTGGATATATGGGGATTGCCGGACTCACAGTTTCAAAGTCAAGAAAATGCACGGGGTATTCCAGGTCTGTCAGTTCCTCTTCCAATTCGGCTGCCAGGTAATCCTCCCGGTTGACGATGCATGTCTTTATGCGTCTCTGGAGCTCAGTGAGGGGAAAACCCTCAGGGATATGACGAATATCCTCAACCCCCATTGCCGTCAGCTCATTCAGTTTTTCCTCCTTTATGCCGGTAAGACCCATGACCCAAAACCCAGGCATTTCTGCGGTACAGTGATCCCAAAATTCGCAAGGATAAGGGTTCAGGCAATGACGCGAAGGGGTTATTTGAGGAGCATTTTGAGCAGCGAGCATTTCTTTGAACTCAGCGAGCTTGAAAGGAAGCTCTGGTTGCAGTGCCAGAATTGGCTCGGTGAGGTCCGAAAAATTGAAGAGGGCAGCAAGTTCAATGTTGGCCCCATCGTAAACATATTTGCTGTTCAGGTGGAGAATGCCGGCAGAGCCGAGCTTAAGACCTGATCCACTTAAAACCCTGTACTGGACCGCCACATCGGGCAAATAGACTTCTTTGATTGAGGTGGCTGATTTGGCCTCTACGAGATTCCACCTGCCATCTCCAACTCTTTGCAGAATGTCTACCCTTATACGCACATC